>NZ_KV827868.1:27932-39543 GCF_001836235.1 Bacillus sp. HMSC036E02
TTGACTAGCAATAAAATCAATATACCCTGGCCCCATATTATAGCTTTGAATAATTGTATCCATGCTAACATCTTTTTCCGTTCCATACTTGTACATTTTAACAAAGTGCTTTACCCCTTGTTTAATGCTCAAGCTTGTCTCTTGAATTTCATTTGGCTTTAATCCAAGTGATTCGGATGACTGCATAGGGTCGTTTCCCTCACCTCTACTCTCTTGATACATAATTCCTAATAAAATTGGTGTTTTCTCTCCTAAATTATATTTTTCTAATTCTTTTTTTAAGGTAGACTCATATTGCAATACACGTTTTTCGGTGGCTAGCGCTTTATTTTGTTGAATATTGGTTTTATGATTAAAATATAGCATTCCAAGTATTGTTCCTAAGCCTAAAATGCTAATAAGGAACACTTTTATAATTTGTTTTTTACTTGTATCCTTCATATATTCCTCCTCGTATAAGAAATGCAATTTTTCAAAGGTAATTGGTTATATATAAACTATGTAATGAACATCTATCTCCCACCCTTTTAGACTCATACATCAATACTTTAAGGTTTCAAGTTTAATATAAAAATTTAAAGATAAGGTAAAGATAAGATAAAGATAAAATAAAGGGTATTTTTTAGCGTACTTTAAAAGATATTGCTACAAAGGGATATATGGGACAACTTGTTGATATGAATGGATTTAGTGATAATTGAAAGGTTATTGTACAAGTTATTAATTATGGAGACATCATTCCAGAAGATTTAATCCATCTTTTCAATATGCTTTATATAAAAACCACAACATAACATATAATAAAAAACGGTGAACCCTCCACCTAGGAGAATCCACCATCACAAATAACTGATTATTTCACACCTAGTTTTTTTGCTTTCTTAGGGATTCCGTCTTCCAGCACTTTCTCCCAAGCTGTTACACACCTGGAATATGATGTGATTGCATTTGAAACAGGGCTTTTGGAAGCAGCAGCTGTTCAGCAAAATTTTGATAACTCAACCGCTACAGAAGCGA
The DNA here is from genome assembly GCF_001836235.1 of Bacillus sp. HMSC036E02. Classification (NCBI taxonomy): domain Bacteria; kingdom Bacillati; phylum Bacillota; class Bacilli; order Caryophanales; family Bacillaceae; genus Bacillus; species Bacillus sp. HMSC036E02. The sequence continues at coordinate 28,950 of NZ_KV827868.1, forward strand.
TGAAACAATCCTTATACTCTGTATGGAAAACTGAGGAACTTGAACAATTATTTACCTATATGAAAGAACAAAAAGAAAAAGGAAAGCCACTCACATTAGCTGGTTTTGATGTGAATTTGTTTTATAAATCTTCATTCCGCTCTTATGCAAAAGAATGGTTGCAAAAAGTAAATCCTGAAGTAAAGAGTGAATTTGATACAGCAGTGTCAGAGTTGATTGAACTGGATAGGTATTACAATAAAAATAAAACATATCCCTATGATCGGTTTAAAATGGAGATACAGCCCGTAATTAACAAGTTTGAAAAGGTTAGAATGTTTATTCAGAATCATAAAACTGAATTGATTCAAGTTACACCACATCCTACGTATGATGTGAAAGTCAGAGGTGGCATCTCCTCACCTAACCTGACAGACTATTCTTTTTATATCCGAGATCAAAAAATGGCACAAAACTTCGCATGGCTAACTGAAATGCAGTATGGAAACAAACTGGCCCCCCTTTAACAAGTAATAATTTGTTCTGCACCCATGTTGATAATTCTTCTGGTAATCGGAATATAACGGAACCATGTTGCTCTTTTATAATGACATAGGGATTGCGGAATTCTTCTTGAATGCCGATTCCAATCACTTGATACAATTTCCTGCACTGACTCGGAAACAATATATTTGGAATGTCTAATGATTCAATTTCATGAAAAGAATGACGGAATCTCACATCCATTGCAAATACCATCACACCAACTCCCAGCTATACGTAAAACACAATTAGTATACCGATGAGATCTATGTTACGTGCAGAAATCCCCGTTTTCTCCCCAGACTTATCTACAAGAATAAAAAAGGAAACACAAGATATGTTCCCTTTTCACTATTTGTTTTCTACACTTTTAATTCCAATATTTCTAGATGCTGAATAGATCCGCCCCCTGGCAGGTAGACATCTTCCTCCTTCAGCAGGGATACGGAACTTTCCGTTTCTACTAGTGATGGAAGATTGCGCACGCCAAATAATAATACTTTTCCCCTATTGCCCAAATGACGTGGGGTATGCATGGAAATCGTAAGGTTGTTTATGCATGTAATTGTTCCTGTTCTTAAACATTTTCGGGTATCTATTTTTATTATGTTTTGCTTTTGTAGTATTTCTTATTTTTATTGTTTGATTGTTATGACTGGCACTTGCTCGTTTTCGGAAATTTCACTGTAACCATAATAAAGTAGAAAAAACAATAAAATAATTGTCCAAATAAATATAAACACTTTATAACTATACTTCATATGAAAAACCTCATTTTCCCTATATAAGTGAATGTACATACACCCTGTAAATCTAATTACATAAATTATCGGATGTTTTAGTAGTAGAGAATCATTAAGTATTAGGAATTGTTACTCATAAACATATCCAAGAATTCTTCAAAAAAAATATCATCTAGGCATTTTAACATTTCATCAAAATGCACAGATGATATTTTGTAAGTTTAGCTTGGTAATGCTTTTTATGTAATGAATTCTTATCTCTATTTCACCTTAATGTTTATATGTACAAGAGTCTGTGTAGCAATTAGGCTGTACTTTAAATATGTACTCAATTGTGTGTGGGAAAGGAAGCACATTTTATTTAAAGTGGTTACTTTAAAGCCCTTAATTAGTTGGTAGTCTTCTTCATTCAGACAAAAAGGAAATTTAAAGTGTGCACGTACTTTCAACTCAGACTTTTTACTACACACACTCCTATACACATAACAACATTTATAGTTTTTTGTAACATTACGGAAATAACAGGAAACAAAAACGAAACATTTATAATAAAATGTAACAACTTAGTAACATTAATGTAACATAACGTGTGTAATCGCACAATACTTTTTTAACTGAAAATCAATAAATTTATGTAAGTACCCATAACGTATTACATATTGTTTGTGAAACCTTTTAATGAACAAGTATAAGTGGATGGCGGGAATCGAACCCGCGGTTGTCGCCGTAAAAGGGCGATGTGTTTGGCCGCTTCACCAATGCGCTGTATTAAATATGTACCGAATGTATCCCTTTGGTACATAAATAGACCTGTAGATAGGAAATGTTCGCTACGTTTATACAATTATGGTCAGAGGTTCTGGAGGCCCCTGTCTCGCCCTTAAATTATACCCCCTCGTGGTCGGAATGACAGGACTTGAACCCGCACATTCAACAGAATACTAGATCCACAATCTAGCAAGTCTACCATTTCGCCACAAACTCCATGAAAATAGAAAAAGACCACCGAATGTACTCGATTGTCTTTTTGCCATGCATATCTGCACAAGAAGTGTATACTTCAAACCCTTTAATATTTTTAGCTATGAGCATACTTATAAAACTCTAAAAACTATTTGATAATCTTTTAGAATCTAACTTTCTTTTAATACTATTTGCTATTTCTTCAATATTTTCATTTAGAAAGAAATGATTACCTTCAAAAGAATGAAAAGTACACGTTTTACTTGTGTATCGTTTCCATTTTATTACTTGATCATATGTAGTAAATTCATCATTTTCCCCATTAAATATAAGAAAATCAATATCACATGGTTGTGTATTTTTCTCATGGATATACGTCTCAACGATTTTAAAATCTGCTCTTAGAATAGGGAGAAAAATCTCCATTAATTCTTCTGATTGCAGTACCCCAGATGGTGTACCTCCCATTGCAATAACTTCTCTTTTGAATTGCTCATTAGAAAGATTATGTCGGATATTTTTTATTTTACTATTTGGATGATTTCTACCGGACAAAACAAGAAATTCAGGCGATACGTTTTTAGAATCTTTTATTTTTCTGGCTACTTCATAGGCGATCAAACTTCCCATGCTATGCCCGAATAGAATGTAGGGCGAATCATCTATCTGCATAACTATTTTATTGTAGACATCATTTACTGCCTCTTCCATACTTTGGTACAAGTTTTCTTCAATTCTATATCCTCTGCCAGCTAACTCTATCGGGACTACCTCAATAGATGGATTAAAGTGATTTTTCCATTTTGCGTAACTAAACGCAGATCCCCCAGCATGTGGAAAGCAAAAAAGTTTAGTCTTCTGCATTGATTTTCTCCTTACTTTCAAATTTGTATATATTTTGGCAAATTGCATAAATGTCTTTAATTATTATCTCTTGTGGAAATTCATCCCTTGTTGCACAAGCAGATAACTTATGATTTGGATCAATGTTATATTGTTTAAAGTAAAAGTTTTTAGGTATATTCTTGTATGAAATTAAAGTTCGTGATTCTTTTTTTATAGAGAATGAATTTAATGGGGTATAAAGCCCTTTTCCAATCGTTTTTATATAACTTTCTTTTAATGTCCATAAATCATAAAAATAATTAATTTGTTCATCAGAATTTATATTAGATATATCATAAAATTCTTCCGCTGAAAAAAATTCATTTGCTAATTTAAGAGCCTCTATCTCTGAAATCTTTTCTATATCAATACCCACATTAAAATTAGCAGTAGTACAAACCACCCATTCTCCTGAATGTGACAGATTAAAATGAAAGTCAGAAAAGTTTTCAACAAAAGGTTTTCCATACTCATTATATATAAATCTAATTTCTTCATTATTAATTTTATACTTTTGGCAGATTAGAGATCGGATTAGTAAATCTCCTATCAGGGTCCTATTAATGTCGCATGAATTTAATAAACGCTTCATTCGTTCTTTCTTCTCATTTGAAACTAAGTTACTAAGTTGCTTAAACAAATGACTTTCAATATTCTTTGGTATTTTCACAGCTTGAATGTGTATGATAAATCACTTCCTTTTTTAAAAGATGGCTTCATATATGTGCGTTACATAAATTCAAATTAACTTTATTAAATTGCAAATACAATAGAAAAGGTGCATATTTACATATCAATGAAAATATGCACCTTTCCTCAGTAATATCATCAGGCATTCGCTTCTATTACAAAGATTTCTATGTCTCTACCAATTACTTTTTACATTATCCTCTTAAAAAGTAATACTCTTGATATATTCATTATTGCCTACACTTTATTTGCAGTTATTGGGCTGCCCTTTTCGTTCATAGCGTTGCATCTTTTGCACTCTCTACTTTTCGGTTAATGAAAGGGATGTTTCTTTTATCCCTTCAAATTCATTTAATAGGTACTTAGCTATCTTTTCAACTGCGGGGAAGTCTACTATTTCCTCATGTGATCCAGGGACTGAATACCTATTTACTCTACCTTTTAATAAAGGTCCCCAATCTGTAAACAACTCTTTTCCTTCATCAGCACTAAAGTAGAGAACTTCTCCAGAGTATGGTATTAAATCATGATCTGCCATTAAGTTCAGGCATTTCCTATGAGCATTGATAACTTGCTTCAAATTCATAAGATCTGCATCAGGCGGGAGTACTCCCTCCATAATTAGTCGCTCTACAAGCATATCTTGCTTATGAACGAGCCCTTCTTCCTGCTCAGTAAGATCTCTAGGAATGAAATGTTCAGATATATATGAGAGCATATCCTCCCTTGTTTTACGATCTTGCTCTGAAGGTACTTTAGTATCCATTAGTATCAACAACTCAACTTCCTCACCTTGATTCTTTAGCACAGTTGCGATTTCATAAGCAATCGCACCGCCTAAAGACCATCCTCCAAGACGATATGGACCTTCTGGCTGAACACGTTTTATTTCTTCGATGTAAAGTTGAATTACTTCCGGCAAAGTTAACTCGTCAATTTCTTTCTTTTCTATAAGAGGATTCTGTAAACCATAAAATGAACAATGGCTCTTAAGCAATCTTGCTAGTTGAATGTAACAGAATACATTCCCCATAAACGGATGAACGCAGAAGAAAGGTCTTTTCTCTGATTCTTGTAGTGAAACTAGCGCTGCTACTGATTTCGTCATATCATGCTTATCACGAATAAGGCATGCGATTCCTTCCACTGTTGGATTCTTAATCAATGTAGACACCTTAATCTCTTTTCCAAACTTCTCCCTAATTTTTGAAACTAATTTAATTACAAGGAGAGAGTGTCCTCCTCTATTAAAGAAATCATCATTTACATAGACATCTTCTATCTGTAACACATCCTGCCAGATTTTAATCAACTGATATTCAATTTCATCCCTTGGAATGATTGGTGTAGAGAAGTTATTTTCTCTATGAATAGTTAAATTGTTCAATGCCTTTCGATCAACTTTGCCATTCGTTGTAAGAGGAATCTCGTCTACCTTAATAAAGTGTGCGGGAACCATATAATTTGGTACTTGTGTCTTGAGATACTCACGCCACTCATGCATACTACCATCTCCAACTACATAAGCAACCAATCTCTGCTCTCCTAATTTATCCTCTGTTGCCAAAACTACTGCTTCTTTTACCAATGGATGCCTCTCTATACTCGCTTCAATCTCTTCAAGTTCAATACGAAAGCCCCTAATTTTCACTTGATTATCAATTCTTCTCAAGTAATCTAAATTACCATCAGGTAAATAACGAACCAAATCTCCCGTACGATATAAACGCTCTTCTTCATTAAATGGATGACAGATGAATCGCTCTGCTGTTAATTCTGGGCGATTCAAGTATTCTCTCGCTATACCTGCACCCCCAATATATAGCTCACCTGTTACACCAACTGGAACAGGTAACAAATTTTTATCCAATACATAAGTTTGAACGTTCGGCAATGGACGTCCAATTGTTACTCTCTTACTATCTTTTTTGATATGATAGCATGTTGCATCAACTGTACATTCTGTAGGACCGTATACGTTATAAAAATCAATCTTTTCAGTCTCTACTAGCTGTTCCCATAATGACGGCATAATTGCTTCACCACCGACCAATATCTTGCTTGGTACATGAACATCAGCACTTATTTCTAGCAATCCTCCATCTATTAGTAATTGAAGTAATGAAGGTGTCATATCAAACATTTCCAATTTATTCTCCCTAATATAGGACACAAATTGTTCTGGATTAGTGCGAACTTCACTTGGAATAATATATAAACTTGAACCATAAAGCAGCATTTGTAATTGCTGAATAGATACATCAAAGGCAATTGATGCATTCAAACCAACGCGCATATTACTAGATATCTCATGTGAGAAAACTTCTTTTTGTAAACCATATGATAGGTTTATTACAGAATGGTGCTGTACTAAAGCTCCCTTTGGATTCCCTGTCGAACCAGAAGTGTAGATAACATACGCTAAGTTTTCCCCTGTTACCTCACATATTGGTGAAAGTTTGCTTTCTTGAGAAAGCATTGCTTGGTCCCTATCTAGGCAAACTGTCTTAATGTCTTTAGGAATCCAGCCTAGTAATACTTCATTTGTAACTAACACTTTAATTCCTGTGTCTTCTAAAATATATTGTAGGCGGCTTTCCGGATTCGATGGATCTAATGGAACATAGGCTGCTCCAGCCTTCCAAATTCCCATGAGACCAACAACCATCTCAACTGAACGCTCAAAGAAGAGGCCAACTAATGACTCTGTCCCAATTCCACATTTCTGTAAATGATGGGCTAATTGATTAGCTCTTTCATTCAGCTCTCGATATGTTAGTTGCTGTTTTTCATCTACCACTGCCAACGCGTCAGGCGTACGATTTACTTGCTCTTCGAATAGTTGATGAATTGCATTCTCACGTGGATAGGATATAGTATTATTATTCCATTCTTCCAATAGCTTTCTTTGTTCAGCTTCCGTAATATATACTAGCTCCGATAGATTTTGATCAATGTTTTTGAGCATTTGCATTAACACTTTGTGTAAATGACCCAGCATTCGTTCAATGGTTACTCTATTAAACTTACTACGGTCATACATTAACTTTAACGATAACTGGATTCCTGGAACTACAGCTAACCCTAATGGGTAGTGGGTTTGTTCTACCCCTTCCAATTCACCAATTTCCAGATTTTCTGAAGACTCCTCTTTCACTGGATAATTTTCAAACACATATAAACTATTGAACAGCGGTATTCCTCTAGGAACTTCACTCCACCCCTGAATCTCTGTCAAAGAAGCATACTCATATTGTCTTCTTTCTATCTCTTCCTCTTGTATCTTCTGCAACCAATCTATTAATTTTATATCATCCATCAATTGAATTCGCGTCGGTGACGTTGTAATGAAAGGACCTACGATGTTTTCAACATCAATAATCTCCGTAGAACGCCCTGAGCTTGTTACACCAAAAACAATGTCATTTTCTCCACTATATCGGCTCATGAGATATGCCCATGCACCTTGAATTACTGTACTTAAAGTAAGTTTATTACGTTTCGCCCATCCTTGTAACGCTTGAGTCTGCTCTTCTGATAAATACGTAACCTTCTCTGTGTAACCTTTTTCTTCCTCTTTACTTTCTAAGCCCAGCAAAGTTGGCGCAGTAAAACCTTTTAGCTTCTCTCTCCAGAATTGTTCCGCCTGCTCCTTATCTTGCTCTCTTAACCATTGGATATATTTCTTATATGGTGAGGACTTAGGTAACTTCACAGCTTCTCCATTCATTCTCTTCTGATAGACTGTAAGTAATTCATTAAATACTAATGGTAAACTCCATCCATCCAGTAAAATATGGTGATGGGTCCAAACAATCCGATATTCTTCCTCACCTTCTTGAATGACTGTTACCCGCATCAATGGTGCTTCATCAAATTGGAAGGCTTGTTTTCGATCTAATGCCAAAAAGACTTTTCTTTTTTCCTCTATCTCTTCACTTGTCATTGTACGCCAGTCTTCTTTATTCACTTTAAATGGGATATTTTCATACACCACTTGTACAGGTTCTTCAATTTCGTCCCATACAAATCCTGTACGAAAAATTTCATGCCGCTGAATTACAGATTTCCACGCCTGCTCAAATGTAGGAATATTCATTTTTCCTCGAATCATAAAACTCAATTGCACTATATACGGTGCAACATGTTCATCCCCTTGGTCATGCAATGTGTGGAAAATCATACCTTCTTGCAAAGGTGATAGTGGATATAAATCAGTAATCTGATTGTTCTTTCCGCGATGCATTTTGTTTAGTACATTTGTCAAACCTTCTTGGCTAAGATTAGCCATTGCAAAATCCGAAATGGTCAGTGCAGATTCTCTATCTGAAAATTGAATCAATGTACTCAGTTGATATAGCATATTCTGTGCAATACTTTGAATCGTTGATTTGGCAAATTGTCCAACATTGTATACCCAAGTGAACTGAAGTTTTCCATCCGTTACAACCCCAATTACATCAATTACATGCGATCGCTTGGAACCGGCAGCATGATCTAAACGCTTAAATTCGTTCTCCGGAATAAACATTGCATCGCTAGAAAACATTTGGTCAAATTGTCCAAGATAGTTAAAACTAATAGACGGTGTATATTGGGAGCTTAATTGCTCACACATTGTTGCGTTCATGTAACGCAACACCCCATAATCAACACCCTTATTAGGAATTTTGCGAACTTGTTCTTTAACTGCTTTTAATACTTCAATTGGCGTATTAGCACTAATAATATTTAAATGAACTGGGTAAATACTTGTAAACCACCCCACAGTTCTCGATAAATCAACATCTTCAATAATCTCTTCTCGACCATGTCCCTCTAAATCTACGCTCAATATCGGCTGCCCCGTACATGCTGCCGTAGCTTGTACTAATGCTGCTAATAATACTTCATTGATTTGGACACGGTGAGTGCTTAAAGTCTCTTGCAATAACATACGGGTCTCATTCTCATTTAACACCACAGTAATTTCCTCAGTTACTGCGCTTACTGGATTACTTATAGTACCATCTACCGGCAATTTAACTACGTCTTGTTCAGCCTGCTCCTCCCAGTAATGTAGCACTTCTTTTGATAGGCCCGTTTCAGCGTAATGATGTAATTTCTCCGACCATTCTTTAAAAGATGTACTCTTCATAGGTAATTGAATTTTCTGCCCTTGGACTACTTGCGTATATGCTGTTTGCAAATCTTCCAATAAAATTCGCCAAGAAACACCATCCACGGCTAAATGATGAATTGTCCAAAATAATCGGCCAGCGTGCTCACCTTCATCAAAATACACCATTCTCATTAGCGGACCATCATGTAAATTCAAACTTTCTTGTGCAACATTAATCTCTTTTTGAATAACCTGATGCCAATCAGGTTCCGGCACTTCGTCTAATGAAATGACAGTAAGCATCAATTGTTCTTCTATTCCTTCATTCCACTGTTTCCAAACCCCATTAGATAAACGTTCATATCTTAAACGCAGAGCATCATGATGAAGTAGAAGGTTACCTGCCGCCTTTTCCAGTGATCCTATGTCCAATTTCTCTTTCGTTCTAAAGAACATGGATTGATTCCAATGATGTGGGTTAGGATGATTTTGTGCAAAAAACCTTTGCTGAATAGGTGTAAGTATCGTCTCTCCAGTTATAATTCCCTGTTCAGCTTGTACACCTTGTTCTTCTTTGACTACTTGCGCCAACTCAGCAATCGTTTGGTGTTCAAATATTTGTTTTGGTGTCAATTGTAAACCAACTTGCTTCGCGCGCGAGACAATCTGAATGCTAAGAATTGAATCTCCACCAATTTCAAAGAAGTTATCATTCATACCAATACGTTTTGAACCTAGCACACGTTCCCAAATGATAGAAAGCTTATGTTCACGTTCATTTCTTGGGGCCACGTATCCTTCTTTTGTTCCTTGATAATCTGGTATAGGTAACGATTTCCGATCAACCTTTCCATTTATGGTTAGCGGTAATTCTTTCATTTCGACAAAGTAGGAAGGTATCATATGAATTGGCAGTTTTGTTTTAAGGTACTCTCGCCATTCTTCTAAACTGCCTTCGCCCACTACATAAGCTACCAGCCTCTTATCTCCCGACTGATTTTCCCTAACCATTACAACTGCCTCTTTTACTAAGTAATGCTCCTGTAAGGTCGACTCAATCTCTCCAAGTTCAATTCGAAATCCTCTAATCTTCACTTGATTATCCATTCTTCCTAAGTAGGCTATATTACCATCAGGAAGATATCTCACAAGATCACCTGTTCTATATAACCTCTCGCCTTCTTTGAATGGATGAGAAATAAATCGTTCGGATGTTAACTCTGGACGATTCAAGTACCCCTTTGCTAGACCTGCTCCTCCGATATAAAGTTCCCCCATCACACCAACTGGAACTGGCAACCTATTTCTATCTAATACATAAGTTTGGATGTTAGGCAATGGACGCCCAATTGTTACTCTCTTACTATCTTTTTTGATATGATAGCATGTTGCATCAACCGTACATTCTGTAGGACCATATACATTATAAAACTGTATTTTATCAGTCTCTACTAGCTGTTCCCATAATGACGGCATAATCGCTTCGCCGCCAACCAATACCTTACTTGGAACATGAACACCATCGTACGTTTCTAACAATCCGGCATCTATAAGTAATTGAAGCATTGAAGGCGTTATATCAAAGATTGCTAACTTGTTCTCCCTAATATAAGCTACAAACTGTTCCGGATCACTTCGTACTTCATTCGGAATAATATACAAACTTGAACCATAAAGCAGCATTTGTAAT
>NZ_KV827868.1:39643-80386 GCF_001836235.1 Bacillus sp. HMSC036E02
TAAAGCAGCATTTGTAATTGCTGAATAGATGCATCAAAGGCAATTGACGCATTTAAACCGACATGCATGTTAGATGGTATCTCATGTTCGAAAACCTCTTTTTGTAAACCATGCGACAAGTTTAGTACAGAATGATGATGTATCAAGACACCCTTTGGATTCCCCGTCGATCCCGAAGTATAGATAACATACGCTAGGTTTTCTCCTGTTACTTCACATTTTGGTGAAAAAATGCTTTCTTTTGAAATCATTGCCTGATCCCTATCTAGACAAACTGCCTTGACTTCTTTGGGTATCCAACCTTCCAATGACTCATTCGTAACTAATACTTGAATTTCAGTGTCCTCCAAAATATATCGTAGGCGACTTTCTGGATATGATGGGTCCAATGGAACATATGCTGCTCCAGCCTTCCAGATCCCCATAATACTAACAATCATCTCAACTGAACGCTCAAAGCAAATTCCAACTAATGATTCAGTCCCAATCCCACATTGCTGAAGATAGTGGGCCAATTGATTAGCTTTTTCATTCAGCTCTCGATATGTTAACTGCTGTTTTTCATCTACCACTGCTACCGCATCAGGTGTACGATTTACTTGCTCTTCAAACAGCTGATGAATCGTACTTTCCTGTGGATATGCTACAGCACCATTATTCCACTCTTCCAACTGTTTTTGCTGTAATCCTGATAATATAGGCAACTTAGCTAATGATTTATCAGGATTCTCCACGATTACATTCAACCAGTTCCCAAAATGTTCAGCCATGGATTCAATAGTTAAGCTGTCAAATAAATCAGTTCTATAAACAAAAGTAAGTAATAAACCCTCTTCCACTTCTGCAGCAGTTAAACTTAAATCAAACTTAGCGATCGGAGCATTACTTTCCATTACTTCTATATTTCTTCCATGTAGTTCTGGTAGCTTCTGTCCCGTATTTTGCAAAGTAAACATGGTTTGGAAAATCGGAGAATGACTTGTATTTCGTTCAGGTTGGATAACCTCTACAATTTTCTCAAACGGAACATCTTGATACTCATACGCCTTCAATGCTTTTATCCGTACTTGAGATAACAACTCTTGAAATGCCGGTGCATTACTTAAATCAGCTCGATAAACCAAGGTGTTGACAAAGAAACCAATCAGCCCCTCAATTTCTCGATAATTTCGATTTGCAATTGGGCTGCCAACAATAATATCCGTTTGTCCCGTATAACGAGCAAGGAAACTTTGATACGATGCCAATAAGGTCATGAAAAGTGTGGCCCCTTCTTGACGACTTAGTTCGTTTAATTTATCCAGTAATGAGCGTGACAACAAAACATTATGAGTTAATCCATGGTGGGTTTGCACTGGCGGACGCGGACGATCTATTGGCAACATTAAGACTGGTAACTCACCAGATAATTCTTCCTTCCAATATGCAAGTTGTTGATATAGTACTTCATCTTTCAACCAGTCTCTTTGCCACTGAGCAAAATCGGCATATTGAACTGGTAGTGGTTCCAGCTCTGCTTGTTTTTCACCAATCGCATTCTCATAAAATGCCATCCATTCTTGAAGCAAGATTTCCATTGACCACCCATCCGAGATAATATGATGCATATTACACAGAAGAACCCATTCTTCTTCTGAAATTCTTATGAGTTTCCCACGGAATAATGGCCCTTGTTCTAAATCAAATGGAGATTCTACTTCAGTTTGAATCCATTGCTCCAACTTTCTTTCTCGCTCCTCTAATGAAAGCTTAGTTAAGTCCATTTGCAGAAGCGGACGGAAAACGTACGGTTGAATCTGCTGCACAGGATGGCCATCCTCTTCATAAAATACAGTCCGCAAAGATTCATGACGCTCTATCAACTGATTCCATCCCAACTCCAAGGCCTCAGGTAACCAATTCCCTGTAAGCCGGCATACCATTGGCATATTATAAAGTGCACTATTAGGTGCAAATTGATCAATAAACCATAAGCGCTGTTGGGCATAAGACAGTGGAATATTTTCCCCTCGTTCCATCGGCATCAATGGTGGAATTTCTCGTTTTTCGCTCCCCTTACGTAACTGATCTATTCGTTTCGATAATGCCTCGACCGTTGAATATTCGAACAGTTCACGTACTGGCAATTTGATTTGAAAGACTTCCTGTAAGCGTGAGACCACTTGTGTAGCAAGTAGAGAGTGACCACCGAGATCAAAGAAAGAATCCTGAACATCAATGTCTCTTATTCCTAGCACTTGACTCCACACTGAAGCAATAAGTTCTTCCAGCGGAGTTCTTGGGTATACAGTATTTTCAGTGGATTGTTCACTAAGTATAGGCAATGCCTTCAAATCAAGTTTTCCATTCGGTGTAAGTGGTAAAAATTCCATCTCAATAAAGTTTGTTGGAACCATGTAATTAGGTAAATGTGTTTGTAGATGTTCTCGCCATTCATGGACACTTCCTTCACCAACTACATAAGCTACTAATCTCTTATCACCTTGATTATCCTCTCGCACCAATACAACAGCTTCTTTGACAGAAGAATGCGCCTGCAAAACAGCTTCTATTTCTCCCAATTCAATCCGGAAACCACGAATTTTCACTTGGTCATCTATACGTCCATGGAACTGGAGATTACCATCAGAAAGATAACTTGCTTTGTCTCCTGTATAATAGAGACGTTCTCCTGACTTGAAAGGATGTGGAATAAATTTTTCCTTTGTAAGATCCGGACGATTAGCATATCCACGTGCAAGACTCTTCCCTCCAATATAGAGATCTCCAATTACACCAATTGGTACTAGCTGAAGATGAGAATCTAACACATAAACTTCTGTATTCGCAATCGGTCGACCAATCGATGGCGTACCTGTTGTCACTCCTACAGGTACATAATAATCTGTGGTAACAACGGTATTTTCCGATGGACCATACTGATTAATTACCGCAAAAGGAATATCGTTAGATGGATACTGCGTTAATTGATCCCCACCAGTAATGATAAAACGAAGATCCGTTTTATCTGGCCAAGATAATTTCAAGAGTCTTTCCAGAATAGGCGTAGGTGCAAAGCTAGCTGTTATTCGTGAATCAATGAGCCAGTCCCTTAGTGCTTCTGGATTAATTCTCAGTTCCTCTGTTGACAAGTAGAGTGCTGCGCCAGCAGTTAGATACGGCCAGATCTCCTGGACAGCCGAATCAAAAGCAACCCCTGCAATCTGAGTCGCACGATCCTCTGCTGAAATATGATAAACTTCCTGATGCCAAGAAACCATATTCATTAATGAGCGATATTCAACCATGACACCCTTCGGTTTTCCTGTAGAACCAGAGGTATAAACAATATAGGCTAAGTTCTCTGGATTTATTTGACGTGTAGGTGCGATTACGCTTTCCACCGTTAATTCTTCTAACCTCACCATTTCGACGTGTGCGAAATGTCCTTCTTGTCCTTCCGCCGTCACTACAAATTGAATTCCTGCATCTTCAATCATGTATTCTAACCTTGATTTTGGATACAACGGATCTAAAACGACATAAGCTCCACCAGCTTTTAAAATGCCTAGTAAACTTACCATCAGCTCAGCTGACCTCGGAAGATAAACCCCTACCACTGACTCTGGGGCTACTCCCTTTCGCTGTAAAACATTTGCCAACTGATTTGCTTGTGTATCCAATTCACCATAAGTCCACTGTTTTGTTTGATCAACTATCGCAATCGCATCAGGACGCCTTGCTACTTGCTCCTCAACTTTGTCGCAAATAAGACCCTGATGAGACATTTCCATTACAGTGTCATTCCATGTTTCTAATAACAAAGTACGCTCGGTTTCTGATAGCATGCTCAGGTCATGCAACGGATTTTGTGGGCGATGAGAAACTTCATGTAGCCATTTCTCAAAGTGTCCTGCCATCCGTTCAATAGTAGTAGCATTGAATAAATCCTTATTGTACTCAAAAGTAAAAAGTAATCCCTCTTCCGTCTCAACTGCCATTACACTTAAATCAAACTTTGCAATTGGACTATGGCTTTCTATCATTTCAATACTTCTACTCGATAACACCGGTAACTCTTGTTTCATATTTTGCAAGATGAACATAGTCTGGAAGATTGGCGAATGACTTGTACTTCGCTCCGGTTGCACAACTTCTACAATTTTTTCAAATGGAATATCTTGATATTCATACGCCTTCAATGCCTTTTGACGAACCTGATACAGTACATCTTGAAATGTCGGTCTACCACTCAAATTAGCTCGATAAACTAGCGTGTTAACGAAGAAACCAATTAGTCCTTCAATTTCTCTATAATTCCGATTCGCAATTGGGCTTCCGACCAGAATATCTTCTTGTCCCGTATAACGAGATAGAAAACTTTGATATGCAGCTAAAAGCGTCATGAAGAGCGTAGCCCCTTCTTTTCGACTAAGTTCATTCAATTTATCATGTAGCGTGCTTGGCAGAACCAGAGTGTATGTCGACCCGTGATGAGTTTGTATTGCGGGACGCGGGCGATCCACAGGAAGTTGGAGTACAGGAAGCTCCCCAGACAATTCTTCCCTCCAATATTGGAGTTGTTGATCAAGCACCTCCTCCTTTAGCCATCCTTTTTGCCACTGAGCAAAGTCGGCATATTGAACCGGTAATGGTTCAAGTTCCGCTACCTTTCCATTCGTTGCTTTCTCATAAAATGCCATCCATTCTTCAAGTAGGATTCCCATTGACCATCCATCTGAAATGATATGATGTAGAGTACAAAGGAGTATCCATTCTTCCTCTCCCACGTGCAAAATACTTGTCCTGATTAATGGACCCTCTGTTAAATCAAATGGCACTTCTGTTTCTTGTTGAATTAAACGTTTAACTTCTTCTTCTTGATCTTCAGAAGCAAGCATAGTTAAATCCGTTTTCGGAATTGATTGAAAAGCATACGGTTCAATTTGCTGTACGGGTTGACCATTCACTTCTTGAAAGACCGTCCGCAGTGATTCATGACGTTCTATTAGTTGATTCCATCCCGTTTCCAATGCTTCAAGTAGCCAATTCCCTGTAAGACGGCATACCATTGGCATATTGTAAAGGGCACTATTAGGTGTAAATTGATCAATAAACCATAAACGTTGTTGGGCATAAGATAGTGGAATAGCTTCTCCTCGTTTCATTGGTATTAGTGGCGGAATCTCTCGTTTTTTATCTCCTTTACGTAACTGTTCTAATCGCTTTGCCAGTGACTCCACCGTTGTATATTCAAATAGTTCACGTACTGGTAATTCGATTTGAAAAATTCCCTGTAAACGTGACACTACTTGAGTAGCTAGTAGTGAATGACCACCGATTTCAAAAAAGGAATCCTGAACACTAATATTTTTTATTCCTAACACTTGGCTCCAAACAGAAACGATGAGCTCCTCCACTGGTGTTCGTGATGAAGTAATATCTTCACTTATGAACTGTTCTTCTAATTCCAATAATGCTTTCCGATTCACTTTACCATTTGGAGTAAGTGGCATACCTTCAATTTGGAAAAAGTATGCCGGAACCATATAATGTGGTAATTGCTTCTTGAGATATTCACGCCACTCCCCAGTATCCCCTTCACCCACTACATAAGCTACTAACTGCTTATCTCCTGGTCGATCTTCCTTCACCAACACGACTGCCTCTTTTACAGATGAGTGATCATGTAAAGCTGCTTCTATTTCTCCCAATTCAATTCGGAATCCTCTAATTTTAACTTGGTTATCTATTCTTCCAATATATTCTAAGTTACGATCATTTATATATCTAACCAAGTCACCCGTTCGATATAATCGTTCCCCGTCCTTAAAGGGATGCGGAATAAAACGTTCAGTAGTTAAATCCGGTCGATTGAAGTAGCCACGTGCTAATCCTACTCCTCCAAGGTAAAGTTCCCCTGCCACACCAATCGGGACCACTTGTTGATATTGGTCTAACACATACAACTCTGTATTATCAATCGGACGACCAATCGGAATAAGCATTGGTTCTTTTTCTAAATCACAATCGTAATAAGTCACATCCACAGTTGCTTCAGTAGGACCATACAAGTTAATTAACTTTGTTTGCTGAGCATTGTAAAAGATCCCCTTAAACCGGCGAACCTGTTCAGTGTTTAACGCTTCTCCACTAGTAAAAACTTGAATTAAAGACGATACATCCCTTTTCGAATTATATAATTCCATATAATCTAAGAAAGTAGATAACATCGACGGAACAAAATGCATGGTGGACACACGGTATCGTTCAATATACTCCTCAATCACCGCAGGATCTTTCTCTCCTCCTGGTGGAAGTAAACAAACACGTGCTCCTACAAATGACCACCAAAATAATTCCCAGACAGAAACATCAAACGAAAACGGTGTCTTTTGTAGGATTGTATCCTCCTCAGACAATGGGTATTTTTTCTGCATCCACTGTAGGCGATTGATAACAGAATGATGTTCAATCATTACCCCCTTTGGATTTCCTGTCGAACCCGAAGTGTATATAATATAGGCTAAGTTATTTGCTGTTACTCCACTCACCGGAGCTAAATTACTCTCTTTAGAAATCATTACTTGATCCCGATCTAAACAAATTGCTTGAATATCTTTAGGTAACCAGTCCTGTAGTGCCTCTTTTGTTAACAGCACTTGAATTTGTGAATTCTCCAAAATGTATCTCAGGCGGTTTTCGGGATAACTTGGGTCCAGTGGGACATAAGCCCCACCTGCCTTCAAAATCCCAAAGAGACCGATAATCATATCAGGAGAACGTTCAATACATATACCAACCAATGATTCAGGTCCGATACCTCGTTTTTGTAGAAAATGTGCCAATTGATTCGATTTTTCATTTAGTTCTTGATACGTTAGCTTTCCACCCTCATAAACTACCGCCACTGCATCAGGTGTCCGTGCAACTTGTTGCTCAAATAGCTCATGAATCATACAATCATGACCATAAACTACGTCCGTATCATTCCATTCTTCTAGGAGTTGTTTTTGCTCAGTATCCGATAACATTAACAGCTTTGTATATGATTCATCTGGATGATACGTGATTTCATTTAGCCAGTTCTCAAAATGTCCTGCCATACGTGCAATGGTACTACTATCAAATAAATCCGTGTTGTATTCAAATGAGACGAATAGACCTTCTTCCACTTCATAGGCAGTTAAGCTCAAATCAAATTTAGCAATAGACATATTACTTTCTACCATTTCAATACTTCTATCAGGCAAATCTAGTCGTTCTTGTTTTATATTCTGTAGCGTAAACATGGTCTGAAATATAGGGGAATGACTCATGCTTCGTTCAGGTTGCACAGCTTCTACCACTTTTTCAAATGGTATATCTTGATATTCGTAAGCTTTTAACGCCTTTTTCTTTGTTTGGTTCAAAATCTCCCGAAAAGTAGGGGTGCCACTCAAATCTGATCGATAAACCAACGTATTAACAAAGAAACCAATTAATCCTTCTACTCCCTTATGGTTCCGATTTGCAATCGGGCTACCAACTAGAATATCTTTTTGTCCCGTATAACGAGCGAGAAAGCTCTGGTATGCGGCCATTAAAGTCATAAATAAAGTGGACCCTTCTTGTCGACTTATATCCTTCAATTGACTGAGCAATTTATAAGGAAAAATCACGTGATGCGCAGCCCCAGAGTAAGTCTGCTTAACCGGTCGAGGTCGATCCACTGGCAGTTGTAAAATAGGAAGCTCACCAGACAATTCTTCCTGCCAATACGTAAGCTGACGATTTAGCACATCACCTTGCAACCACTCCTTTTGCCACTTCGCAAAGTCTGCATATTGAATAGATAATGAACTTAATTTAGCAGGATTTCCGCCTGTTTCTTCTTCATAGAAAGCAAGGCATTCATTCATGAATATACCAATGGACCAAGCATCAGAAATAATATGATGCATCGTACACAGTAATAACCATTCATCCTTCTCTAATTGAACAAGCTGATTACGAATTAAAGGACCATTCATTAAATCAAATGGTTCTTGCGCTTCTCTCGCAATTAAACTATCTACCTCTTTTTCTTTTACTTCTAGAGGAAGTTGAGAGTAATCCCTTACAGGTAATGCTCTAGGAAGGAATTCGACAATTTGTTGCACAGGCTGTTCTCCTATTTCTTTAAAAACAGTTCGTAATGATTCATGACGTTCAATGAGTCGATTGAATCCCTTCTCTAATGCTTCAGGTATCCAATTTCCTTTTAGATGCCATACTGTTGGAATATTATATAAAGAACTGTTTGGGTTAAATCTGTCCATAAACCACAAACGTTGTTGTGCATAAGACAACGGGAGTGCTTCTTTATTCTCCTTTTTTTGCATTTGCTTCTGAAGCCATGCTCTCTTCTCAGGAGAAAGTGAACTCAGCTTTGCAAGTAAATCACTTCTCATTTTTTTACCCCTTCCTCAATCAAATTACTCTCGAATATCCCATGTGCTTCTTCCTCTGATAGCTCTTCTAATTGCTTAAGCAGTTCTAATAATTCTTCATCATTACTCACTTCTGCTTCTTTTTGAATATAGTCTTGAAGACTTACATTCTCCTTACTATCATTCTGCATTTCTTGATTTTTGTTATAGAGCAATTGATCAATCTGTTCTGCCAATTGCTGCACCGTATGAAATATAAATAAATCATGCAATGGTATCTCGATTCCAAAAGCCTCTTTAAGATTGGAAACAGCTTGCGTAGCAAGTAATGAATGTCCACCAATTTCAAAAAACGAATCCTGAATTCCGATGTTTTCCATACCTAAAACTTCATGCCATATCGAAACAATTGTTTTTTCCGTAGACGTACGAGGAGCAATATAACAACTTGCTATCTCCTGCTTCTCTGGTGCTGGTAAAGCCTTCCTATCAATTTTCCCATTAGGAGTGAGTGGAAATGCATTTAATCCAACAAAATAGGATGGAATCATATAATTTGGTAGTTGGTCCTTGAGATAATCACGCCACTTTTGAGCATCCCCGTCTCCTACAACATAGGCAATCAAACGTGGATCGCCAGGATAATCTTCCCGCACCATCACAATAGCTTCGTTAACTAATGTATGCTTTTGTAATACCGCCTCGATTTCTCCTAGTTCAATCCGGAACCCACGAATTTTCACCTGATGATCAATTCTTCCAACATACTCCAAATTTCCATCCGGCAAATACCTTACTAGATCTCCAGTCCGGTATACTCGCTCGTCTTCTTTAAACGGATGCGGTATAAATCGATTTTTCGTTAAGTCAGGGCGTTTTAAATATCCACGTGCTAACCCTGATCCACCAATGTACAGCTCACCAACTACACCAATTGGAACCATTTTTTGTTCAGCACTCAATACATATACTTCTGTATTGAAGATTGGTTTACCAATTGGTGGTACCCTATACATGACACCCTTTTCTAATTCCATATACGTGGAATACGTAGTATCTTCAGACGGTCCATATAAGTTGAACACCTTCTCAATCGTACTTCTCTCGTATAAATCTTGAACAAGCGGATATGGTAACGGTTCTCCAGCCAAATTCATTACCTTTACTGAAGAAGGAATTGCGTTTGCTCGAACCAGTTCCTTTGCTGCCGATGGCACAGTATTAACCAAAGTCACACCTTTGGTAGACAACTTGTCTAGATGTAGAGCATTTTCAACGACAATCACCTTACCACCCATCGTTAAGGGAACAAATACTTCAAAAACGGATAAATCAAAAGATAGTGAAGTTGAAGCTAACACTCCCGCTAATTCCTTTCGAGAATACGTGTGATGCGCCCAATGAATCATTGTTACTGTATTCCTGTGCTCAATCATTACTCCCTTTGGTTTTCCAGTGGAACCTGAAGTATAGATAATATAGGCTAAGTTATCGCCCGTCACTTCACTCGTACATACCGTAGTTACTTCTTGTTCTATTTCTGCTCGATTACGATCAATACAAATCACGTTGACGAATGTAGGTATAACCATTTTTTGTTGTAACTTTTCCTGTGTCACCAGTACCTTTATTTGAGCATCTTCTAAAATGTACTGCAGTCGACTTTCCGGATACGCTGGATCAATTGGGACATATGCTCCTCCCGCCTTCATAATTCCTAAGAGACCGACAATCATCTCGGATGAACGTGTAACGCAAATCCCAACTAATGATTCGCATGTTACACCATTTTTTTGTAAATAATGTGCCAACTGATTTGAGCGTTCGTCCAACTCTCGATATGTTAGTTCTTCATCTTCGCACACTACTGCAATTGCTTCTGGTGTTTTTTCCACTTGTTCTTCAAACATTGTATGAATCGTACTATCTTCTATATCTATAACGGCTGATTCATTCCATTCCTCTAGTAGTTGCTTATATTCTACTTTCGATAACATATTCAGTTCTGATAGTATACATCTTGGATGAGAGACAATTTGATTTAACCAATGTTTAAAATGACTTGCCATACGTTCAATGGTTGTATCATTAAACAAATCAGTATTATATTCAAAGGTTAGTGATAATCCTTCTTCCGTCTCAGAAGCAAATAAACTCAAATCAAATTTGGCAACAGAAGCATGGCTTTTCATGAGTTCCATTTGTCTTTCAGATAGCTGAAGAAATTCTTGTTTCGTATTCTGTAAAGTAAACATAGTTTGGAATATTGGTGAATGACTTGTATTCCGTTCAGGTTTTACGGATTCTACCACTTTCTCAAATGGGATATCCTGATACTCGAATGCTTTTAGCGCTTTTTTTCTTACCTGCGACAATAGTTCTTGGAACGTCGGATTTCCACTGAAATCAGCTCGATAAACTAACGTATTTGCAAAGAATCCTATTAATCCCTCAATCTCTTTCACATTTCGATTAGCGATTGGGCTTCCAACTATAATGTCGTCCTGTCCTGTATAACGAGAAAGGAAGCTTTGATACGCTGCCATCAATGTCATAAATAAAGTGCATCCTTCTTGCAAACTTAAATCTTTGAGCTTTTCCTGTAAGGAATTCGCCACTATTAAGGACTGACTTGCACCACGATGGGTTTGAACTGCAGGTCGAGGACGATCCATCGGTAATTGTAAAACCGGTAGTTCCCCAGATAATTCTTCCTTCCAATATTGAAGATGCTGATTCAAACTCTCCTCTTTTTGCCATTCCTTCTGCCACATGACAAAATCTGCATATTGGATAGATAACTCCTTCAATTCCACTGTTTTTCCGGTTAGTGCTCCTTCATAAAAAGCCATCCATTCTTCAAGTAAGATTCCCATTGACCATCCATCTGAAATAATATGATGCATCGTACAAATGAGAACCCATTCTTCCCTGTCCACTTTCAATATTCGTGTTCGAATTAGAGGACCTTGTCCAAAATGAAATGGTTCCTCCGCCTCGTTTTGAATAAGGCGTTTCATTTCTCTTTCCCTATCTTCCAAAGAAAGATCTGTTAGATTCGTTTGAGGAATATGCCTGAACACATGAGATTGAACCTGTTGAAAAGGTTCACCCTCTTGTTCTAGAATTGTCGTCCTTAATGATTCATGACGCTCCAACAATTGATTCCATCCGACCTCCAATGCTTCAATTGACCATTTACCTGTTAAGCGACACGCTGCATGAATATTGTACATAGCACTATTTGGCATTAATTGATCCATAAACCATAGACGTTTCTGCGCATAGGAAAGTGGGATAACTTCTTCTCGTTTCATAGGTACAAGAGGAGCAACCTCTCGTTTTTTATCTTCTTTTCGTAACTGATCCACTCGTTTCGCCAATGCTTCCACTGTATCGTGCTTGAAAAGTTCACGTAATGGAATTTTAATTTGGAACATTTCTTGCAATCTAGAGACAATTTGAGTAGCAAGTAGTGAGTGCCCACCACGTTCAAAGAAGGAATCCTGAATGCCAATATTTTCTGTTCCTAACACTTGACTCCAAACCGAGGCAATAAGCTCTTCCGATGGCGTCCGAGGTAGCACATTTAAATCTTCAATAGCTTGCTCATCAGGTGCTGGCAAGGCCTTTCGGTCAATTTTCCCATTTGGAGTAAGCGGGAAGTGTTCTAACTCTATAAAGTGCGCTGGAATCATATGATTTGGTAATTGTTTTTGTAAATACTCTCTCCACTCCTCGGTATTTCCATCGCTTATTACATATGCAACCAATCGTTGATCACCTGGACGATCTTCTCTAACTAATACGACAGCCTCTTTAATAAACGAACATTTTTCTAAAGTCGCTTCAATTTCTCCTAATTCAATCCTAAAACCACGCATTTTGACTTGGTGGTCCATTCTACCTATAAATTCTAAATTTCCATCAGTTAAATATCTTACTGAATCTCCTGTTCGATATAGTCGTTCCCCAAATCGATATGGATGCGAAACGAATTTTTCAGCAGTAAGATTCGGACGATTTAAGTATCCACGTGCTAAACCAGCACCACCAATATATAACTCACCCTCAATTCCTATTGATTGCAAGCGTTGATTTTGGTCTAATACATATAATTGCGTGTTCTGTATTGGCTGCCCAATAGAAACAAATTCTTGATTAGGCTGAATATCAAATGCATTCACATAAATAGTGGCTTCAGTTGGCCCATAAAAGTTGGTTAATTTCACTTGTCCACTATAATTCCATTTCTGTTGAAATCGTCTAACCAACCCTGAACTTAGTTCTTCTCCACCAGAAAATACATGGCGTACGGACGAACAATTCATGTTCAATTCAATATGATTGAAGTGGTCTAAGAAAACAGATAACATCGAAGGTACAAATTGAACT
Source organism: Bacillus sp. HMSC036E02 (assembly GCF_001836235.1). NCBI lineage: Bacteria > Bacillati > Bacillota > Bacilli > Caryophanales > Bacillaceae > Bacillus > Bacillus sp. HMSC036E02. The sequence goes on from NZ_KV827868.1 coordinate 52,429, forward strand.
ATAGTAACCTGATGTTGTTTAATCACTTCAGCTATAATAGAAGGATCTTTTTCTCCACCTGGAGGTAGGAAAGATACACTTGCACCAACGTGAATGCCCCAAAACAATTCCCAAACAGAGACATCAAATGAGAATGGCGTTTTCTGCAAGACCACATCCTTTTCAGAAAGCGGATATTTATGTTGCATCCATTCTAGATAATTAATTACTGAATGATGCTCAATCATTACTCCCTTTGGATTCCCTGTAGATCCTGAAGTATACATAACATACGCTAAATTTTCTCCTGTTACACCACTTATACATGGGGTTGATTCTTCTTTTTCAATTGCAGTGTAATCTTTATTCATACAAATCGTTTCTATATTTTCAGATACAAACAAATTTTTAGAATTCTCTTCCGTCACTAGTACTTCGATTCCAGCATCCTCTAATATATATCGAAGTCGACTCTCTGGATAAGTAGGGTCAAGTGGAACATACGCTGCTCCTGATTTTAGAATACCTAATAACGCTATCATCATTTGTAATGAACGTTCCATATATACCCCAACTAGAGACTCTGGGCCTACACCATGCTTTTGTAGATAATGAGCTAGCTGATTTGCACGCTTCTCCAACTCTTTATAGGTAATTTGTTCATTTTCGTAACTAGCCGCGATTGCTTTCGGTGTTTTTTTAACTTGCTCCTCAAACATCGTATGAATCATGCCTTCAGCCGAATAATTAAATTGAGTATGATTCCATTCCTCTAGTAACTGTATCTGTTCTTCTTCTGTTAAATGAGTAATTTCAAATAGTTTTGAATCTAGGCTCTTCGTCATCTGAATTAATATTTGCAATAAGTGATTCTGAATCAGATTTATTGTTTCTTCATTAAAATAGCTTCGATCATACATCAACTTTAAAGTAATTTTCTTACCGGGCATTACAATGAGTGTTAAAGGATAATTTGTTTGTTCCGTGCTTGTAACATCTAGTAATCTTAAATCATCATTTCTCTCACCTTGAATTGGATAATTTTCAAACACATACAAGGTATGGAATAAGGAGCTATTTCGCGGAACCTCACTCCAGCCTTGAATATCTATCAACGAATTATACTCATACTGTCTTCGTTCCATTTCTTTCATTTGTATTTTACGAAGCCAATCTACTACTGATGTATTATCCGTTAATCGAATTCTGGTAGGTAATGTGTTAATAAATAGCCCCACCATATTCTCTGCTCCCATTAAATCAGTAGGACGTCCAGCGCTAGTTACGCCAAATACGACGTCACTGTCACCGCTATACCTACTCATCAAATAAGCCCATGCACCTTGTACTAACGTATTCAACGTTAATCGACTATTTCGTACCCACTCTTGTAACTTCTCAGTAAGTTTCTCAGATACTTGATAAACACACTCTCCATAGCCCTTCTCTTGTCCTTGATCCTTTCTTTCCATTGCTAATGGCGTAGGTGCATAGAACCCTTTTAATTCTTCTTTCCAAAATTCCTCTGCTTGACTTTGATCTTGTTTATTTATCCACTGGATATATTTTTTATAAGGAAGAGATTTAGGAAGAGTCAATAATTCTCCCTTTATCATCTTGAGATAAACTTCCATCACTTCACTAAAGACCAATGACACACTCCATCCATCTAGCAAAATATGATGATGTGTCCAAATAATTCTCGTTTCCTCTTTTGCTTCTTTAATCGCAGTGACTCTCATCAATGGTGCTTCATCCAATAAAAATCCTTTTCTACGATCTACATTCAAAAACTGTTGTAATTTCTTCACCCTTTCCTCATGTGGATAGGTGCTCCAATCCTCTTGATGAATAGTAAAAGGAAGACGTTGGTAAACCGCTTGTAGTGGCTTTTCTACTTCCTCCCATACAAATACTGAACGTAAAACCTCATGTCGATTAATAACATATTCCCAAGCCTTTTCAAAAGTATCAACATCCAATTGCCCCCCGAGCAAGAAACCTACTTGTACAATATAGGAAAAAGAATGTTCATCATCTTGATCGTATAAAGTATGAAACAGTATTCCTTTTTGCAAAGGTGATAAACCATATATATCAATAACGTCTCCCATTTTTACACCCTCTTCTTTGTTAATTTAAGTAATACTTTGCTCAAGCTTTCTTCCGTAAGATCCTCTGCATCAGCAAAATCTGATACCGTAAAAGCAGACTCTGTTGTTGGTTTATTTATAAGTTGACGAAGATGCCTCAACATACCATCTGCTATCACTTGAATTTTTAATTTAGAAAACTGTTCCCTACTATACATCCAAATAAAATGTAACTTTTCATCTTTCACCATTCCGATAACATCAATTAGATGAGATGGTTTGGAATCTGGAGCATGATCTAAAAATGTAAATCCTGTCTCTTGCATAAACAAAGAGTCCCTTGAAAACACCTGATCAAATTGGCCCAAATAGTTAAAGCTTATTGAAGGCTTTTGCTGATAAAACGGAAGTAATCCTTTATTCAAGTAACGTAAAATACCATAGTCAACTCCGCGATTTGGGATTCGACGCAATTGCTCTTTGACTGCCTTTAACCCTTCAATAGGTGTCTGAGTTCCTTGAAAATTGAGATGAACGGGATAAATACTCGTGAACCAGCCCACTGTCCTTGATAAATCAATACCTTCAATCATCTCTTCTCTCCCGTGTCCTTCTAGATGAATAGAAACGGTTTGCTGATTTGTACAATCGACGATAGCTTGTCCTAATGCCGTTAATAGTACCTCATCAATCCTTGTCTTATGAGTGACTAGAACTTCGTGAAACAATGCTTGTGTTTCTTCTATTCCTAAAGTCCCCGTCACTTGATCAATCGATTCTTCTGTCGTTTCTTGTATTGGATAGTCCATTGGAATTTTCATCGTTTCTTTTTCTACTTGTTCATTCCAATAATCCTTTACTTCTTTTGAAATACCCGAATCACTGTATGTCTGAAGTCGTTCAGACCATTCTTTAAAAGATGTACTTTTCGCAGGTAAGCGAATTTCTTGACCTTGTTTCATCTGGTTATATACCACCTGTAAATCTTCCAATAGAATCCTCCATGACACTCCATCTACTACTAAATGATGTATCACCCAGAATATTCGATCATTTTCAGTCAAGTTATCTTCAAAGTACACTACTTTCATTAACGGACCAGTAATTAAATTGAAACTAGCTTGATGAATATTCATCTCTTCTTGTATTATTTTATTCCACTCTTTTTCATTAACTTGATTCCGTTTTACAACATGGAGTACTGACAGCTCATCAGCCCCTTCATTTCTCTGCCTCCACGTTCCGTTTGGTAACTGTTCGTACCGGAAACGTAAAGCATCATGATGTTTCAGTAAATTTAATATCGCTCCCTCTAGTAATTTCACATCCAATCTTTCTTTTACTCTTAAAAGCATTGATTGATTCCAATGCTCTGTATGTGGATGTTCTTGCTCGAAGAACCAGCGCTGAATTGGAGTAAGAGGCACATCACCTATCACAATTCCCTGCTCCGCTTGTACTCCCTGCGTTTCTATAGCCACTTGTGCCAGCTCAGCGATAGTTGGGCATTCAAACATTTGCTTTGGAGTAAGTTTTAACCCCACTTGACTTGCTTGAGATATGATTTGAATACTGAGAATCGAGTCGCCACCAATTTCAAAGAAATTATCATAGATTCCCACCTTTTTAACACCTAATACTCTCTTCCAAATGGTAGTTAGTATCTGTTCGTTACTATTCCGAGGGCCAACACATTCACTATTAATCTGCGTTTCCTCCGGCATAGGTAAGGCCTCACGATCAACTTTACCGTTAGCTGTAAGTGGAATAGCTTCCATCGCCACAAATCCCGAAGGAACCATATAACTTGGTAGTTTCGCTTTAAGATACTCTCTCCACGCATCTACATTTCCATCTCCTACAACATATGCTACTAATCGTTTATCGCCTGGCTGATCTTCTCTTACAATTACAACTACCTCTTTTACATATGCATATGTATGTAAAGTAGACTCAATTTCCCCAATCTCAATTCGGAAACCACGTATTTTAACCTGATGATCAATTCTTCCACGATAATCTAGATTCCCATCTGGCAAATACCTCGCTAAGTCTCCTGTCCGGTATAATCTTGCTTTCAGATCACTACTAAATGGATGAGATATAAAACGCTCTGCTGTTAATTCAGGTCTATTTAAATACCCACGTGCAAGCCCTGCCCCGCCAATATAAAGTTCACCATCAACACCTATAGGAACAGGTTGTTGATAAGCGTCTAGTATATACACTTCTAAATCGGGAATCCGCTTTCCAATATTACTTCTTGAAGCCTGCTGCACATCATCTAAAGTAATTGGATAATATGTAACATGAACTGTAGTTTCTGTAATTCCATACATATTAATTAACTGTGGGTTTTTCTCCCCATACCTTTGAAACCACGGTAACAAGCTAGTAGGTTCTAACGCTTCTCCGCCAAATATGACATAACGCAGCTGCAAATTTTTATTCTCATCTTCTTGTTCACACACTTGTATTAATTGTCGAAATGCGGAAGGTGTCTGATTTAGAACTGTGACTTCTTCCTCCACCAATAATTGATAAAAATCCTTAGGTGATCGACTAATCCAGTACGGAACAACAACTAATTTTCCACCATATAATAATGCTCCCCAAATTTCCCATACTGAGAAATCAAATGCATACGAATGAAAAAGCGTCCAAGTATCTTTTTCATTAAACTGATACCAACAATCCGTCGATTTAAATAACCGAATGACATTGTGATGCTCTATCATAACGCCCTTTGGATTTCCCGTTGATCCCGAAGTATAGATTACATATGCCAGATTTTGGGGACCGACACCAGAAACCGGCAAAGTCTTACTTTCTTTCCCAATCTCATCTTGATCACGATCCAGGCAAATCGACTCAACATTTTCTGGTAACCAGTTCAATTCTTTTAAACTTTCTTGCGTTACGAATAACTGAATGCTAGCATCTTCTAAAATATATTGAAGTCGTTGCTCTGGATATGTTGGATCAAGTGGGACATAAGCCCCACCAGCCTTCAAAATCCCTAAAATACCTACAATCATCTCGTGGGAACGTTCAACGCACAGTCCAACTAAAGTATCAGGTCCTACTCCTTTTTTCTGCAGATAATGAGCTAACTGGTTTGCACGTTCATTAAGTTCCTTATAAGTAATTTTTTCTTTTTCATACGTAACTGCAATAGCATTTGGATAAATCATCGCTTGCCGTTCGAACATTTCATGAATAGTTACTTGAGGCGGGACATCCAGTTTAGGATTGTTGAACTCAACTAAACTTTTTCTTTTATCCTCCTCAGAAATGATTTCTATTTCAGCCACCTTCTGCTTTGGGTTTTCAAAAATATTTTCCAGTATCACTAGCATAACGTTAAAGAATCGTTCTATCTCTTCCTTAGAAAATAGCTCCTCACGATAATCAATATGTACATGTAAAGAGTCTATATCAATTAGATTTTCAATATGCACTGCAAAATCTTGTACTTCTTCACGGTTTGGAATCCATAGTGAGTCACCACTTTCATCACGATCCCTATAATCAATCGTAGTTCCGAAAAGTCTCACATTACTGTTATTCTCTTTATTAATCTGCTTTAATAACAAATCAAATGGATATTTCTGGTGTCTTAATGATTTACTTTGTTTTCTGGACACCCTACTAATAAATGAAAGTACTTCTTCTTCTGAATCAATATCCATTCTTAAAGGAACTGTACTCACCATCATTCCAATCAATTTTCGTTCCATTTTAGTCATACGGTTGCCGTAAGCCATTCCTAAACCAATATCAAGCGATGAGGTCCACCGATACATGGACAACGAGAAAGCAGCAACAAAAAGGGTGTATAAACTAAATTTGTAATCTTCAGAAAATTTTTCTATCTTTCTCTTCAAATGCTCCGTTAATATAAACGTCTCACGTGATGCTTTGGTACTAACTTGGTACGTATTATAAGGCTTCAATCCAGTCACAGATGGCAGTGTTTTAAATTCCTCTAGCCAAAATTTTTGATCTTTTTGAAAGCGACTACTATTCAAGTATGTTTGTTCATTGGTCAGAAATTGAACATATGAATTTTTAATTTCGCCTTCCTCATTCTCGTTATGCATGTCATAATAATATTTTGCAATCTGCTCAGTAAATATTTGAATTGATAAACCATCCATAATAATATGATGAACATTTCCAAAGACTGCACATTCATTATCGTTTAATTTTATTAAAGCGAAATAGTATAAATTTGAATTAAATAATGTAAACGTTTCTTTTGTTTTCTGCTCAATCCATTCCTCAAGCAAATTTGTATTCTCCACATTACTGAAATCAAAAAACTCAAATTCTTGTTCTTCATGTTTAGTAAAATATTGTTTCGGTTCTTGATGCCCATTTTCTTTTAACCTAATGCACAGACCGTCATTTTCACTGATAACGCGATTCACAACTTGGTTTAAATTTGAATAGTTCATTTTTCGATGAAGTTTAAATAAAAATCTTAAATTACATATTCCTTTATCAGAATGAACAACTTCTGTATACCATATTCTTCGCTGCGGGTGGCTTAATGGATAACATTCCTCATTGGTCATAAAAATCTTCCCTTCAAAAATTATTTGCTCTTATAGGTTCGTGTTTATGTTTAGCCCATAAATATTTCTGCAGTGAAACTCCAATTACTCCAATAATAACAAGCCCAATCCCTCCATAAACATAGAGTTGAGTTACTCCAAATAAATGCACTAATGGGCCACTCATAGCAGGGGAAATAATTAAAACTGCGTTTGTTAAACTGCTTTGTATACCAAATACTCTTCCTACTTGATCTTGATCGGATTCTATTTGTAATATGACTTGATTAGATACAAGCATCAGCCCACTTCCAATACCAGCGATAAAACTAATTAAATAGGCTAAAACGAAGACCGTACCGGGCGTTATCAAACCAATCCCCCCAAAACCAATTCCCATTAAAACCATACCTCCACATACTACCCAGCCATATTGAAATTGTTTTAATTTCTGAGTTAGTAATGCACCAAGTATTCCGCCAAGACCAATAATAGAAATGATATATCCCATTTTACTTTTATCATGTGGGAATAAGCTCTTAAATAAAGTTGGGAATTGTGAGTCTACTAATTGTAATACTGCCATGGCTATTGTAACGAAAATCATGGTTGATAATATTATCCGATTAGATAACACATAACCCCACCCTTGTACCCAAGCGGTCCAAGTACTTTGTTTTTGCTTTTCAACAAATTCTTTCGATATAGTTTCTTTAAATTTTATTGTGGGTATGAGAACTAAGGTAGCTAATAAACAACTTATAGCTCTTATAATGAGGCAGAACTCTGGTTGAAACCAACTCAGCAACATGCCCCCTATAAGTGGGCCTACTATCTTTGTACCCTGCTCTACTATTCCGTTGATACTTACTGCTTTAGTAAGCAAGTCCGGGGATACAATCTGTCTTGTTAGTGTTTGCTGTGCAGGATAATAGAAAACAATAAAAATGGAACGAATCATTAATGCCACTAAGAGCCAGTGGATATCTTGTACAAATAAAAGAGCAATTGTTATTAAACCAACCATTAGATTACAGAACATCATAATTGGAATTTTTCTAAAACGATCTGCAATAACACCTGCCCATGAGCCAAAAATAATTCCAGGAAGTGCATATGCAACAGGAATCAATCCAATCATAGTAGGATCTACTTCCCATTCAAACCCAACTATAGTCATAATCGCTAACATATCAATAAAAACACCAAGCATAAGCAATGAATAGGCAGAGAAAACTTGTAAATAAACCCTATTTCCTAATAGGCCTTTTGAATCAGTAGTTTTCATAAAAGCAAGCTCCTTAGGTTACTAATATAAACGCTTTTGCGTATAAGGTACCTCTTTATTAAACTTAATTAATCATTATTGACATCTCACCTAGAATTTAACTTCGTCAAAACTCAAACCACTCTTGTTTTTCATATATTTAAAATAGTCAGACAAACGAAAGCGTACCTATTTCTTCATTTTTATATCAACTGTTACAAAATATATCTTTACCTTACACTAATAACAGCTAAACGTTTCCTTAATATAACCCTTTACAGTCGTTTGCACATTCAATTCACATCCTTTTTAAAGTTGGCTTTTTTCTATCTCAAATACTATCACACAAATATTTCACCTACTATATTCATAAAGTTGAAATATTTGAATCAGAAAATTCGGATAAAAAACTAAATCCACAAATCATACCAAACAATTATTTAGTTATATTGTCATTTTATAGATAGCTTTAGCCATAAGGATATCAAGAATTAAGTTTTTTAATTTTATTAACATAATAGTTTATAGAGACTATAAATCCTACTAAACAAAAAAATAAATATACAATAAAGTATATTTATTTTTTCTTATCCTACATATTTTCTATGCAAATTAATTCCAATAACTAAAGTTGATAATAAAAATATAATATTACCAATCACTAATGTACTCATAACAAGAATTGAATAATATAGTATTAATACTTCTGCACCTACTACCTATTTTATTTATTGGATATTTATACTTCAAAAAAAATTACACATCATTTACAATTAGGATACATACCCAAAATATCATTTGAACATGTTATTATATTTTAAGATAATATAAAATCAGTTTTTCTATAAGAGAACTTAATTTTTATGTAGTACGAAATTGTTAGTAATACAGTATATACTAATTTAGTTATAAAAACATTTAAAGACCACCTATTTCCATAAGTGATCTTTCTTTGTGATTCTGTATTTGTGCACTACTGTAGAAATATATCGTAGAAACGCTTTGTTTGCTAAATGTTTAGTTCTTTCCATTTACTAAAAAACATAGCTTCATACACTTAATATCATATTCGTTACATTGCAAACTATTATTTTGTCTTCTGTACAGGCAAACTACTAAAAATCAATTCAGCAACTTTTACATATCCTTTTGAGTTTGGATGAATTAAATCCTTAGACCAAAGCGTATTGTCATTAACTAAATGATGATTCCAAAAATCAACATGATGAAGCTTATACTCTCTGCTCAGTGAATGTATAACTTCATTTGCCTCTAATAATTGTTCTTTTATTTCTTGTTTTTTTTCAGAAGCAAAAGGAAGCCTAACTGTAAAATCAGGAAGGTTTGCTATAATAATATCAGCCCCTGCTTTACTTAATGTATCTATCATAAATTCCATATCGTTCTTATATACATCATGATTCCAACGTCCTTTTAAAACATCGTTTGCCCCTGCAATGAGACTAACCAAATCTGGATTAAAAGTTAACGCCTTTTCCAATTGCTGCAAGCGAATTTCTTCAGTTACTAACCCACGCTTTGCAAAATTGGCATATTCTATATCTTTTTCACACAGTTGAACAAAATGATCTACCCAGCTTTTTAATGCAATTCCCTCAACTTCATCCCCTATCCCCTCTGTAAAACTATCACCAATTGCTACAAATCGCTTCCACATATGTATTCCCCCTTTATTTTTAAACATATCTATACTATACAATAGCTCACACCGTAATTGTTATTTCTAAGTGGTTTTCGATTTCAATTATATTCCACTTTACTATATTTACATTTAGAATCCAAAATTGACCGATTCCCAAGTATACTAAGGAATCGGTCATATTCGTATATTTACTAAAGAAATAAAATCCCTCTAGGACTTATACTTTTTTCAAAAAATTTGTTGTTCTTTGTTTTGCCCAGTTGATACATTTCTTTTCGATTACATGATACGAAACTATAGAAAAAAGTAGTGTCATTGCAATGCACAAAGTAAGAAGAAAAAATTACACCCTGACATTCCAAGCTATCCACATAAGAATCTATAGTGCTTTGAAACCTTTTGTTTCAAACTAATATTTAGTTGTATCCTATAAAATTAGCTTTTTACTATATCAATCGTACGATCCCACATACCACTAAAAAAAGATCCTGTTTTACGTATAAAACGTGTAAGCCAATTTGCTTGTTCCACATCAGATTTTGTTACAAGGTCTATTTGTAATGAATTACCTGATAAGAACCCAGGATCTGTATTATCTTTAGACGAGATAATCATTTTACTAATTGTTACACCTTTTTTAATAGGCGCTTCTTGTTCCGTATTCGATACTTTAAATTCTTTTTTATAAATGTCTTTATTGCCGTTCGGCATTGGAAGTGAAACAGCTTGCTTCGTTTGAACTACTACATCTTTGTCTTTTGCATTTGCCACTCGAACTGTTTCATGTCCTTTTATTACTGAATCTTTTCCGTAGACATTCTTCACTTCAAAATTCGCAAATCCATAATCGTATAATTTCTTTGTTTCATCAAAACGTGCCGTATGAGATTTTGCTTTTATCACTACAGAAATTAGGCGCATACCATTTCTTTCTACTGTACCAGTGAAACAATCTCCCGCTTCTGGAGTCGTTCCTGTTTTCAAACCATCTACACCTTCATATTGCTTAATTAAACCTTTTAACATCCAGTTAAAGTTCGCCATATCAATTGGATATTTACCACCCTCTTGGAATGTTTTTTTAGGAATTTTTGCTGTATTTAATATTTGGGGAAAATCTTGAATAAGACGTTGTGCTAAAATTGCACAATCCCTTGCAGACATTTTATTTTTCTCGTCTAGAGTTGTCCCTTCTAGGTGATATCCTTTTAAATCTTGATTTGTTAAGCCGGTAGAGTTTACAAACTTATAGTCTTTCATACCAAACTCTTTTGACTTATCGTTCATCATTTTTACAAAATTGACCTCTTTACCAGCAATCTGTTCAACTAAAGCAATTGTTGCACCATTTGCAGAGTAAATTGCCATTGCCTCATATAACTCTTTTACCGTATAAGAGCCACCATTTTCTAATGGAACATTTGATAGTGAACGATCTTGCGAAATCTTATGTGCATATTCAGAGATTTTAACTTTTTGATCCCATTTAAGTTTTCCTTTATCCACCGCTTCATGAACTAAGTATTCGCTCATCATTTTTGTCATACTAGCAATTGCCAATGATTCATCTGCATTTTTTTCATATAAAATTTTTCCAGAATTTTCTTCTATTAAAATTGCTGACCCTGCTTCAACGTCTATAGCAGGATCTGTTTCCGCTGCTGCTTTTCCAATTGTAACGACCATGCTACAAAATATTGTAAGCACTGTTACTATTGCAATAACTCTATTGCAAAACATACCTTTCACTTCTGTTACCTCCAATTTCTTTGTACTTAAAAAAAGCGTTATTCTAACATAATCCCGCAAAAAAATAGAAAGTGTTCTCAAATTGTATATACATATAAAACGTTAGAATCGCTTTCATATAGACCATCTCATCCGACATTTTCAGGTGCGCTAATACTTTGTATTCCCACACATATCCTTATTTTTAATCCCCTTATATTTTTCAAAATGATTCACACTTTCATATTTTTTTAGGATTACAGTTAATAGACAATCTAAATAATACATTTGTTCCACATTTACAAAAAATAAAAACTACACCCTATACTGGATGTAGTTTTTCTAACTGATTTATTTATTTTTCACTTCATTTTTATAAAAAGCAAATAATGGTTCGATGGATGGACTAGATAACAGCGGAATTGCCTTCTCAATCAATTTCCTATCCCAATCAAACCAACGCATTTCCATTAACATGTTTATTTCTGTATCAGTGAATCGTTTCTTTATTTCCTTAGCAGGATTTCCACCAACTATTGTATACGGCGGAACATCTTTACTTACGACTGATCCTGCAGCAACAATTGCACCTTCACCAATAGTAACGCCAGGCATTATTATAGCATTCATTCCAATCCAAGCATCACTTTTAATGACTGTATCTCCCTTAGGTTCATATGATTGTTTAATTTGCTCAGCGAATGGATATACTGTAATCCATTCTGAGTGATGATTATGATTACCACCCATTAAAATGACTACCCCGCTTGCTATGCAAACATAATTCCCAATAATGAGTTTGTCAAGGTGCCATCCCATCTGTTCAATTGGATTGAACAGTGCTTGGGACTTAGCATCTCCCCACAAATACCTTACACAGCCATCTTCAAAATTTTGATGACTATAATAGCCTGAATAATAGGAGTACTCTCCTACTTCAATGAGTGGATTTGTTACTATATCTTTTATATACTTTGTTTCTGACCAATGATTAAATAATGGATGCTTCATAACTTTATTCCTCGCTTCTAAGTATTATATATATTGCTATTTACTTAGAAGCTTACTACGACTGCTACATTTTTTAGCTTTCTCAAACGACGAATCATTATCTTCAAGCCTTTCTTTTATACTATAAAAAAGCATAACGCAATACATTACACTAGTCAAATTGTGTAATTTTGAACACATCTTAAACAGCGTAATACTGCAATAGGAACATGAAAACACTCTAACTTTGATACAAATAATATATTGATTACATTTAGTTCATATTTTGTAAAAAAATCTTAATTGCCATGACAAAGCAAACAATAACCACTATTGGTCGTATTAATGCCGTCCCTTTTGTAAGCACCATCTTCGCCCCAATATATGATCCTATTATTTGACCAAGCATCATAATCAATCCAATTGTCCAATCGATTTGGCCAAAAATAATAAAATACAACAAAGCAGCGAAATTACTTGTAAAGTTCAAAATCTTAGCATTTGCAGTCGCCCGTGTAGCACTATATCCACATAAAAGAATGAATGCTAAAGCAATTAAACTACCTGTTCCTGGGCCGAAGAAACCATCATAAAATCCCAGTAACGGAGCCACTGTTAACGCAAACAACAACATACTTATTTTTCTCGGTCGATCTTCGTTTGCTATATTTGGAGATAATAGAAAATAAATGCCAATAAAAACAAGTAAAAAAGGTAATATCATAATTAGATATTCTGCTCGTATCTGTAAAACAAGCCATCCACCGAAAACTGATCCAAAAAAGGTCATTAAGATGGACAAACGCATTTCTTTAAGATTAATTTCTTTCTTCTTAATAAAAAACACTGTTGCCATGAGAGTTCCGCTACTCCCTTGCAGTTTATTAGTTGCTATCGCTACAGAAGGAGACATACCTACTAATAACATTATCGGGATAGTTATCATACCACCGCCTCCAGCAATCGTATCTATCCATCCTGCTAATACAGCTACTAAAAATAGTAGTATGAGTAATTCAATAGTAAAATCCATACAAAGAATATGGGAAGGCTTGAGCTATTATACCCCAAACCTCCCCATCTTCCCTCCTCTCTTTAAACTAGTTAATTAAATCTTTAAAGTAACTTTCTTTCTGATCACGTAATCGGCTGGAAACGTATTGCCTGCAAACAATTCTTCTTCCGTATTTATTATTTCCAATCGGGATTTTATATTCTTCCTCAGATAACCTTTCTCTACCATGAGTTACATTTGTTTGTTTACCATAGTATGAATTTGGGATAATTAATAAATCTTCAGATGTAAGTGGAACCTTATAAGTAGGCGTTGTTCGTAAGAGTTCTAAAAACATGTCAAATTTCAATTTTTCTTCTTCACTTTCTCCTACATAAATCAATCTATTCTCTGCTCCATTTAAACAAGTTGCAATAATATCACCATTATCATCTAAAAATATAATTTGGTTTATTTCCCCTACAAATCCCGATATTTCACCATCAGCCATTCCTGCGATATGAGCAATAGGCATTTTACTTATCGCCAATATGTCATCTTTACTGAAGAAATTTTCTTCAAGATGCTTTTGAAGTAATTTTGGCGTTCCAATATGAGTTTGAGTTTTTAAATTTAACACTCCTTTTAATAAAAGAGCATCAACTCTAGTAAATTTGCCACAAGTAATTTCAGACACTATTCGTTCCACGGATTTATTAAGTCTATTTGATACAATTTTTAAATTTGTATTGAATGTATTCAATCTCGCTTCAATATCTGACTGGTCTTTCATACCTGTATACACTGTGGCATCGTTATGTTGATAAAAATTCCCGCCACCGGTGCTTGCACCGACATTTCGCAAAACTTCATCGTTATTTAAAGGGGAAATGAGATGAAATCTATTTTTCCCTGCATGTTCGGATGGGTGAATTAAAGCATCATAATTAAAAAGTGTGGCAAAAAGCCAGGTGACCCATTCTGCATAAAAATATTTTTTCATTCTATCGTGTTCGTCTTCACCATAATTAAAACCTCTGCGATTTTCCCCAGGTAATAGTGTTTCTATAGGATCACATGGAGTATTTTTAATAAGAATAGGCGGTACGTTCCCACCACAATTCGCTATTTTTATCATATGTAGTAGATTTTTCATGTCTGAATTCGGAGTTTTCTTTGAATAGTCAATCAAACAATTAAGCCACTCTTTTGAAAAATATGCTGCTATTTCTTGATCACAAGTATAAGGATTATGAGTTTTTAATTCATTTTCTATCAGATTCTTCATTTTATCCTTCAATAGATTCGGAATAGTAATTTCTTCAATTTCTGTAATCTGCAGTATTCCTTTATTCATTATAAAACCTCCGTTGTTTTATTTTTTACACCCTATCTTCTATTAAACAAACTATCCACTTCTTTTTTACTCCTTTACTTTTCGTTAGAGCTATTAGAATTACCGATTTACAAATAAAAAACATGGAGTATAAGAGATTTCTTCTTAGTTACATTTCCCCCACGAACCTCTATTGAATTGACAAATTTAATTTAAAAATCTGATTCATTTTCATACTTTACTTTCAAACTATGTTTATATGATTTTCAATTCAAGTAAGAGTATTTCATTTTCTAAAGTTTTCCTGATTTTAAAATCAGAATTATCAATACAACTATGTTAACACTAAAAATATAACACGAAACCAAAAAATGTAAATGAATAGTTTTTTTATAAAAAATAGTCAGACTATTTACAAGGTAATTCGTATTCCATTGAACCAACTACGGCCCCTCAATTTTATTGATAACAATAAAAAAGCCCCCTAAATGATAGAGGACTTTTTCCAAGTATATTCTATTTTAAAGTTCTTACTTACCTTTTACTTTAAAAGATATTGCTGTAACTTCTTTATTAACAGTTCCATCCCGTTTGGACTTACAATAATCTTCCCATTCGCTAACGAAATATTGCTGTCTGAAATATCTCCTGTAAGTGCACAAGCTCTTGGAGATTGATATTTTCGTAAAATAATCTGATCCTCTTCTATAAACATTTCAAGAGAATCTTTTTCTACAATTCCTAAACTCCGTCTTATTTCCATTGGAATAACAATACGCCCCATACTATCTGCTTTACGAGTAATTCCTCTTGATTTCATAAAATGCCACCCTTTATATTTATCTAATATTACGGTATTCATTTTAGCAATAAACAACAATTAGGAATAGTTCGTATTACAGTACTTTTTTTAGAAATAAATAACAATTAGGAATAGTTTATGTTAAAATTCTTTCTTGTTTATTCTTGATTTTTAATATATTTTTCCTTGATCATTTTTATATATTGTTTTCTTTCAGTTAGTTCAAATATAAATAATGCTTTTTTTATGTCTGTTAAACCAACTTCATTAGAGTGCTGAACTTTCAATAAAATTGCACCTTTTTCAAAAAACAATTCACCTAATAAGTATAAAGTATTCATATTTATGGCTAATTTTATGCCTATTTCACTATACTTTATTGCTTCTTCATATTGATTTGCAAGGTGTAAACATTTTGTTAACGTATGAATGAGTCTTAATTTGATTTCTTTTTCTCTAGGAAATTCTATCTTATTAAAATTAATTAAACTTTGTTTTAATATATTTATACTTTTCTCATACTCTTCATTTTCTGCATGTATTATAGCAATTGAATTCATTATGCTTATTTCTTTTTCTGATAAAAAGTTAGTACTACTTAAGGTTTGTTTTAGTGCTCTATTTAAAATGTCAAAAGCATTACTTGTTGCTCCATTTACATAATATATAGCAATCGCTTCATGCCATAATAGAAATTGTTTATCTTCTTTTGATTGGAAATTATCATCATTTTTCTCTTTTTTTACTATTTCGTAAAGCTCATTATATTGTTTTTGTTTTACACAATCTCTCATTACACATTTTACATTTTCAATATATTTTATTTTTTTATTTTTGGTTAGTGCGAATATATAATTTGGATCAATACCAAGTCTTTCAGATAATTGATACAACAATATGCTAGATGGATAAATAATACCTTTTTCTATCTTACTAATTTGACTTTGTGAACATATTCCATGACATAATTCAGATTGTGACATGTTTTTTTTCTTTCTAAGTTCTTTAATAATAATACCAAGATTGTAGAATTCCATCTTTCCTCCCTCAAATGTAACACTTTATGAGTATAAGAATATTTTCCAACTTTTAATGTAATGTAAAATTGATATAGTTACAATTACTAATTATATGGATTTATAGTTTCTTTTACAAACTTGTACCACAATACGAGAAATTATTAAAATATGGTTCACTAATAATCAATGTGCGTTTTATTCACCCCCACTGATTATTAGTCCATCCCAGGCAGGCGTTTACAGGGAGTCCGACTTCTTTGCCACATCTAGATTTTGAGGTGGGAGTCTTACTACCCGCAAATAGCCGGATTAAAATAAATATGATTTTTCACCTTTATTTCTTTTAATAGTTTCTTTTGATATTTATATAAATAATTTCGAAGGAGCGTATTTTATGAAAAGAATGTTGACCGAAAGAGAGTTAGAAGTGGCTATTTATGTAGCAAAAGGATATACAGATGCAGAAATTTCCCAAAAAATATATGTTACCCCTCGAAGAATTTCAGCGATAATTAATCATATTAAAGAAAAATGGCATATTAATTCTAGAGTGGAATTAGGTATTTTAGTTTATCATTATGGTTTTATAGATGCACCCTTATTTTCAAATAAAAAAATTCAGCTATGTAAAAAGGTTGTACAATAGATAGCGGAATATAACGAGTTTAAATTGCAAATAAAAATAGAAGAGCAGACAAACTTTTATTATTTGGTTTACTCCATCACTTTTTAAATTTCAGACATTAATATAAAAAGGTTAGAGAATTAACTTCTCTAACCTTTTTATATACACTATTAGGTTTCAAACAGTAAAGATGCCCTAATGCTACCATTGATCCTGTTCCCTATTCAACCTTGTATAAACAAAAAAAATCAGATATTACCACTATTCAAAACCAGTTACAATTCTCTCTTTCATTTTCTGTATTACTTCACTGCTCAATACTTTTTGACCAGCAGGAAGTTTTAATATGGCAGCGGCACCTTTACTAAGGTATATTTCTTGATCATTATTTTGATTTACTACCAATATTCCTTGCCCTTCAAATTCGAAATAACTAATATCTTTTGTTTCATTTGTATTATTTTTTATTGCTTTATATAATCCATATAAATCTTTACTTCTATTTTCTCCGCCCGTTCGAATCGGTTCAGTATCATTCGCAACAATTAGTCCTTCTGGCTGCTCACCCTTCATAATAAACCACAGCTTTTCATTTGTTGGTAATAGTAAATTCTTAAAT
Source organism: Bacillus sp. HMSC036E02 (assembly GCF_001836235.1). Classification (NCBI taxonomy): domain Bacteria; kingdom Bacillati; phylum Bacillota; class Bacilli; order Caryophanales; family Bacillaceae; genus Bacillus; species Bacillus sp. HMSC036E02. The sequence goes on from NZ_KV827868.1 coordinate 70,103, forward strand.
TCAGAGCTATTTAAAATTTGCTGTGCTGGAATTGTTTCATAGATTGGTAACGAAAATGGAGATGTTGTTATTTTTTCAAAACTTAAATTTTCAGAAGAACTTCCCTTACTATATTGATAATCTTTTAATGCGATCGATTGTACTGATTCACTTTTATTTTTTGATGCATAACTAATTTTACTAGCGAAAATAATAACGGTCATTAAGCACATGCACAGTATCACAAGCTTAAGTAGTTTTCCCATTTATGAACCCCCGCTTTTAATATTATTAGTTTGCATGGATATTATAAACAGTTTCACTCCACCAAAAATTATTATTGTTATGGAACGTACTGAAATTATGATTATAATGATCACCATACCAAGGGTCCATGTATGTTATATAATCTGTTCCATTTGTCCCTTTATAAAATCCATCAAGTACTAGAAAGTGTCCGATGTTAGCTCCATTTTGCCACATAATGAGTGCAATCATCGGCTGATTACTATTAATTTGACTTTTGAACCAATCATAAGATTTTGCTCCAGAACTTATAGCTGAGCTAACACCATATCCCGATAATCCATATTGTATTTCACGTGAAGTTGCAGGATTATTATATGATCCACCCTTAACATACCTAACATACTGATCTTGTGAAGGAGTTTTCCCAAAATAATTTAAAACTGAAACCGAAGTGCCTGCCCAACACCAATTTGATCTTTCTTGTAATATGTTAGGTACAGATAATTTACGGTCTGTTGGTGTACTTGGGGGATTTCCATTAATATACGCTGACGTTACATATACTTTTTTTCCATCTTTAAAATAATAAAACCAACGATTATCTAAATTTCCTGTCCAGTAATCTTTAACCGCTTCACCATACTCCCATCCTTTAAAAGATACTTTTTTATTTCCGGGAATCACATCTACAATATTTGCATTCAAACTTTTTGCCTCTCTAACATTTACATTCAATGGAGCTGTTGTTCCTGAAAATTCAACTTCTTCTGCTATTATTTTCTGAACACCAATAAAACTAAATGTGAAAAACAATAAAAACATACAAACAATAAAATGCTTTCTTTCCTTCATTTCTCCACCCCTTCATTAGTACTAAAAAACATCAACAATTCATCCTTATTAATTGTTCAAGCTTAATATTACATACTAACGAAAAATGACTTCTCATAAAGTGAAACTTTAATCAGTAGTGGTTTTATTCATCCCCCACGATTATTAGTTGAACCAATCGGGCTGCCCGGCAAATAGCGGGATAAATTCCAATACAAAAAAGGAGCCTATAAATTTTTATAGGCTCCTTTTTATTTCGTCGTTATTACTTAGCTAATTCTTTCGTACCCTTCATTACATCAATGAAGAATCCCCAGTTATTCACTACAGAAGAGATACTGATATGTTCATCTGGAGTGTGGACGTTGAAAATGTCTGGTCCAAATGAAATTGCATCTAATTCAGGCATCTTTTGAACGAATGCGCTACACTCAATCCCCGCATGCACAGCGAAGATTTCAATTTCTTTATTGTATTTTTCTTGATGTACTTTTTCAAATAAATTACGAATTTGTGAGTTTGGATTGTATGGCCATTCTGGATACTCTGACTCTATTTCAAATGTAGCACCAACTAATTCAGCAATATATTTGATTTCTTCTGCAACATGTTGTTTTAAACTACTTACAGAACTTCGCACTTCGTTACGTAATTTAATTTCATCTTGCAACGTTTCAATAACGCCTAAATTTGTTGAGCTTTCTACAAGACCTTTAATATCCATGCTCATACTTTGAATACCATTCGGAATTAAGAATAATGATGAAATAAGCTGCTTTTGTGTCTCTTTAGCAAATACTTTTTCAACTGTTTCATCCAATTTTGTCAGTGTAACATGAACATCTGGATCAACAGCACGCATTTCTTCTTGTAATACACGTGTCCATGATTCTAGTTTTTCTTCTACTTGTCCTACATCTTCTGTACGAATTAAAATTGTAGCTACACTTTCACGCGGAATTGCATTCGTTTTTAATCCGCCGTGAACTTCACTTATGTAAAACTCCGTACGTGCTGATAAATCACGTAATACTCGTCCTAATACTTTGTTCGCATTACCGCGTTGTTTATCAATCTCCATACCAGAATGTCCGCCTTTTAGACCACCAACATATAGACGGTATGCATCCATATTCGCTGGCGCTTCATCCCAAATTACGGGAATTGTTTCAACAGCTTTCGCACCACCTGCACTACTTACAAGTAATTTATGATCTTCTTCAGAATCAATATTTATAAATATCTTTCCTTCAAAATGATTTGGATCAATAGCAAAAGCCCCGCCCATTGTCGTTTCTTCTTCAGTAGTGATAACGACTTCAAGTGCTGGATGCAGAATTTCTTTCGAATCTAATAAAGCTAATGCATACGCAACTGCAATACCATTATCAGCACCTAGAGTTGTTTGATTTGCATATAACATGTCCCCAATGATTCGTAATTCAATTGGATCTTTTTCAAAATCATGTACTGTTGCTTGATTTTTTTCGCAAACCATATCCATATGACCTTGAATAATAATAGCTGGTACATTTTCATAACCAGCTGTTGCTTCTTTTTTAATAATGACATTTAATGCTTCATCTTGAATGACTTCTAAGTCACGCTCTTTTGCAAAGCCCACTAAATAATCACTAATTTCCTTTTCATTACCTGATCCTCTAGGAATCTTTGAAATTTCTGCAAAATGATAAAATACAGGGTGCTTTGTTAATTGTTCTAAAGTAGAATACATTTTTCAAGCTCCTCTCAAAATGAAAAAATAGTATGTAAGTCTTTTATCATTATACCATGATTCATTATTTTACCTTTCTTTTAACTTTTATTGTTCATTTTATGTACAACACTCTTACAATATTGTAAGGGCGTTGTAAGCTATATCGATTTTTCTCATTTAATAATAGTCGTATACTTTTTAAAGAAACACATTAAAGGAGATAAAGAAAATGAAAAAGTTTTTAGCAATTATTACACTATGTTTATTATTTTTTAGTTTTACTATTGGCTGTGAGAGAGCGTCACTAAATAGAATTGGTAAGGATGTATATTACATGCAGATAAAAGGCGAAGGAACTATCGAAAAAGTAGATGGTAGAAACTTACGAAACTATACGCTGCCCGCATATGATGAAGATGGTGTCAAAAAACAAATTACATTTAGAAGTACAAAAAAAGAAAACAACCATAAATTAAATGAAGACGCGTTTTTACGCCTTTATGTAGATCAAGATGATAATAGCAAAAATGAAATATCATCAATTGAAGTAAAGTCCTATGAAGAGATTCAGAAAGCAGATTTACCTGAAAAAGTAAAAGATAAGTTTACTATTAAATAAAAAAACAAAAGAAAATGCTCTATGCATTTTCTTTTGTTTTTTTCACCTGTATATATTTTGAACTACTATTATTCATCAGTTTCTCTAACCGATTTATATTCTCCGTTAATGCACCTTTCACAAGAGAGAAATCTGTATTGGATTCTTCTTTTTTTTCTTTAAAAAACGAAGACTTTTGTACATTGACTTCAGCCATCTCTTCTCCCCCTTTTCAAAAAGATACAACCTTTTATTTATATTATATAGCAAATGTAAAAAGAGTGTACACTTATGATTTTCTTTTTAATTCTTCTTCTAATTCTTCTACTTGCTGCAACGTATCCCCTTTTATTAAAGAGAAATCTGTTGTATCTTCGTTATCTTCTTTAAAAAAATCATTGTCATAATCTTTTACCACTACAATCACCTCTACATGCTAGTGTAGGAATGATTGTCCAATTTTATTCAACTTTGTCGGATTTTGTTTTTAATTTATGTATAGAAGAAAAGGACAGAAAAAGATTCTGTCCTTATTTACTAAAATAACTATGATGTATTGTTAAATTATATACATTTTCAAAATCCCGATCTTGCAGGTTATTTTTCTTTCCATCAATAACAATGAAAACGTCACTTACTATTTTTGCTGGTATAACCCCGACATTTTCTACTTGCACCGCTTTCTGCTCATTCAATTGCTCCATATGTTCTAACGGAACGATAATACTAAATTGCGAGCGAATACCACGAAAGTTTGTATTTAATTCTTTCGCGGCTTCAAAAACAACAATTTTCGCGCCAATCTTTTCCCCGTATGAATCTAAAAATGCATTTAAGCTCTTTGTATATTCCTCTTCCGTATGCCATTCCATCGTACCGAATACTGCTGGATTAACATTTTGAATAATTGTCGTGTATATTTCTCCTCTCGCTTTAGATGCAATTAATGATCGTTTTATGGATTGAACTGTCTTGCCAATATCGCTAAATTTCGCACCCCATATTTCTGAAATATTAGGCGTTAAAATGAATGCAATATCTACAAAAATAACCATTGCAGTAAACATTAAAAGATTTTTCCAGAGGGTTAAATCGATTCCTTTTATCATGAAATACACGGTGACAGATATGATAAACAAACCATACCAAGTCTTTCTAATACGTTGCTTTTTCTCCTCGTACAACTCTTCATTTTTCCAATAAAAGAAAACAAGGACTACAAAGACAATCGCTAAAACAAATAAGCCAATTCGAATGTTAGAGATCATTAATCACATCACCCTCCATTCAAAAACTACTCACGATATCATTACATGCGCAAGCTGCTCTCTTTATGACAAAAGACGTGGACAAGCTTCTAAAATTAGCTACATCGCATATATATTAGAAGGTACCACGTCTTTTATCCTGCTATTTGTGGGCAGTAAGACCCCACTGATTAAAATTCCACTTTACCATGAGTCTATATTGTATATGTAGACAAGCATTCATTTCAAATTTTCGTATTAAAAAGAAATATGTTTCGGAATTTCCCCTTCAGGTACTTCTCCATCCATACTTAAATAATAATGACGAATCGGACGTAAGTTTTCGTCTAATTCATAAACAAGCGGAATGCTAGTTGGAATATTTAATGAAACTACACCATCACTTGAAAGGTTGTCTAAATATTTTACTAGCGAGCGAATTGTGTTACCGTGTGATGAAATAATTACTTTATTATCACTTTTTAATGTCGGCGCAATTTCTGAATGCCAATAAGCAAGTACTCTCTTCTCCGTATCCTCTAAACATTCAGTTAATGGAAATTCACCTTTTTTGAGTGTTTTATATCTTGGATCGGTCGCTTCATATCGAGGATCGTCTTCAGTAAGAGCCGGTGGTCTTACATCAACACTTCTTCTCCAAATATGAACTTGCTCCTCACCATATTTTTGAGCAGTTTCATCTTTATTCAACCCTTGCAATGCACCATAATGTCTTTCATTTAGCTTCCAAGATTTATGTATTGGGACCCAAGTAAGATCCATCTCATGAAGTACAATCCATAACGTCCGAATTGCGCGTTTTAATACAGATGTATAAGCCACATCAAAAGTATATCCGTTTTTCTTTAATATTGCTCCTGCTTCTCTCGCTTCACTTAATCCATTCTCTGATAGATCAACATCTGTCCATCCAGTAAAGCGATTTTCAAGATTCCATAAACTTTGTCCGTGACGAATAAGTACAAGTTTTATCATTATAATTCCCCTTTCGGAAATGTGAATTTTATTGTTCCATTACGTACACGTATAAAGTATCTAGTAATGTATCTTTTTATCCATTCACTCTATGACCAATCGATAGTTGCCAAATGTATGGATAAAATTTGTTCTTTTTCAAACGATAAAAACAGAAGCTTTTTCATTATTTTTGATCGACTGGTATTTCCCGTTTCGATATCCAAGCATCAAAACCTGATCGGCTATTTGCCATTTCATTCATAACTTGGTGCCAATTGTCCTCACATGATTCACCAAATTTTGAAAAAATAGCACCCATTTGTTGTCTTTGTACATCACTCAGTTTTTTCTCTAAATCTGTACCTTTTTCTGTTAAAGACAACTGTTTCACACGTCGATCATGCATAGCTTCATTACTCTCAATTAAGCCCTTTTCCACAAGTTGACGTAGCGGCCCGTGGAGAGCTTGTTTACTTATTTCTAATAGTGATAATAACTCATTTACACTTATCCCTGGAAAACGTGCGATAAAAAATAAAATTCGATGATGTACTCGTTGAATGCCATATTCTTTTATAATTTCATCTGGCTTTTCAGTAAATGTTTTATATGCAAAATAAAATAATGCTAATGCCTCATTCATCTGTTCTTCTTTATGTTGTGTCATCTACTTTCCCCCTGTATGTAAATTATACCACAATCTAGTAATGAATATTTTAATCAACGCATTAGAACTTGTTCAGTCTATTGAAACATTCATTGCATAATTAGGAGATGATTCATTTGAAAAAACAATATACTGTAAGTACATATTTATTGGATAGACTACACGAATTAGGAATTGAACATATATTTGGGGTTCCTGGTGATTATAATCTTGCCTTTTTAGATGATGTGGTAGCACATAAAAATTTAAAGTGGATTGGCAATTGTAATGAATTAAATGCTGCATATGCAGCAGATGGGTACGCTCGCATAAAAGGAATCGCCGCTCTTATTACTACTTTCGGTGTTGGAGAATTAAGCGCTATTAACGGTATTGCTGGCTCATATGCGGAAAACGTGCCAGTTATAAAAATTACAGGTACACCACCAACAAAAGTAATGGAAAATGGAGCAATCGTCCATCATACGTTAGGAGATGGAAAGTTCGATCACTTTTCCAATATGTATCGAGAAATCACTATAGCACAAACAAATGTAACACCTGAGCATGCTGCTGAGGAAATTGACCGTGTTTTACGTGCATGTTGGAATGAAAAACGCCCTGTTCATATTAATTTGCCGATTGATGTGTATAATAAACCAATTAATAAACCGACAGAACCTATTATAAATAAACCTATTTTAAGTAATAAAGAAGCATTAAATAAAATGCTTCTACATGCCATTTCAAAAATAAATAGTGCCAAAAAACCTGTTATTTTAGCTGATTTTGAAGTAGATCGATTTCATGCTAAAGAAAGTTTACATCAATTCGTAGAAAAAACTGGGTTTCCCATCGCGACGTTCAGTATGGGAAAAGGAATATTCCCAGAAAAACACCCTCAATTTATAGGTGTTTATACTGGTGATGTAAGTTCGCCGTACTTGCGAAAAAGAATTGATGAATCTGATTGTATTATTAGTATTGGTGTGAAGTTAACTGATACTATTACAGGCGGCTTCACACAAGGTTTTACAAAAGAACAAGTTATAGAAATCCATCCCTACACTGTGAAAATTATAGATAAAAAATACGGTCCAGTTGTAATGCAGGATGTTTTACAACATTTAAGTGATTCAATTGAGCATCGTAATAAAGATACCCTTGACGTTAAGCCATTTATTTTAGAATCATCACCTTTTACTGAAGAGTTCAATCCAAAAGCACAAATGGTCACACAAAAACGTTTTTGGCAGCAAATGTACCATTTCTTACAAGAAAACGACGTCTTAGTTGTAGAGCAAGGAACACCTTTCTTTGGTAGTGCCGCTATCCCTCTACCTAATAACACTGCATATGTAGGTCAACCGTTATGGGGATCTATCGGATATACACTGCCCGCTCTACTTGGTACACAGCTCGCCAATTTATCACGGCGCAACATTTTAATTATTGGTGATGGTTCTTTCCAAGTAACTGCCCAAGAGTTATCAACTATACTACGTCAAAATTTAAAACCGATTATATTTTTAATCAATAACAACGGATACACTGTTGAACGTGCCATTCACGGCCAAAACCAACTTTATAATGACATACAGATGTGGGATTACAATAAACTATCAATGGTATTTGGATCCGAAGAAAAAAGTCTAACATTTAAAGTAGAAAATGAAGCAGAATTAGCAGAAGTCTTAACAAATATAACTTTTAATAAGAATCAACTTATCTTTATTGAAGTTATAATGAGCCAAAGCGATCAACCTGAATTGTTAGCTAAACTCGGGAAAAGATTCGGTCAGCAAAATTCTTAATATAAAAGCATAACCTAATTATACAACTAGTAGTGTAAAACTTGTTTTGAGAATAGTTTCGACACTCAAAATACATAAGGAAAAGGATGGAAAGTACCATCCTTTTCTATTTTAAGAGCCTTCTTCGACTAACGCCCCGTGCGACAAGCAAAAATTCTTAATCCATCTTTAATTTTATAGCTTTTGTCGCAATAAATGTTTTAATATGCTTATCCAATATCCTTGTTCCACCAAAATCATCCTCATAAAAACCTGTTATAGCAAAACCAGCATCAATTTGGCCTTGGATTTGGTCTTCTAAAGTATGCGCATATTCTATTGTTTGATTTGAATCGATGTAATCTTGAACTTCATCCTGTGGTAAATAATCCAATGTTGATGAAGGAATTGAATGTTTAACATCCAGAATACCTTTTTGCTCTTGGTTATCATCAAAAATCCATAGTAACGGATTTGTAAATCCAGCAATAAGAACACCTTTATTCTTTAAAACCCTAGAAACTTCATTCCATACAAGATGAACATCTTTTACAAACAAATAAGCTACGCTTTTTCTTTTTTATTCAGCAAGAGTTAACTGCCAAGATACACCATACTTATCATTTAACCAGCCAAACTTTTTACTAAACGGATAGGAACCTAAAGGCATAAGAATTGCTCCATCCTGCGCTAGTTTATGAAAGACCGTATCAATTTCTTCTTCTGTCTCACAAGTTACATAAAGAGACATAGCTGGAGTGAATGTAAAATTATGATTTACATAACTATCAATACACATAAACTCTTGGCCATTTAGCGTAAAAGTTGCATGAATTACAGTTCCCTCTTTACCAGGTCCATTTTCATCGTAGCGAGAAATACTTACAATTTCCGATTGATCAAATAGCGACGTATAAAAATTCATTGCTTCCTCAGCTTTGCCTTCAAACATTAAAAACGTAGTAATTTTTTGATTTGTGTTACTCATATGGAGACAGCCCCTTGTTATGTATTTATGTAAAACATACGTCAACAAAACCAAACGTACGTTCCTTTTAATATATTGTCTATAAAAACGATGAGTTTGTCAATTATCTACTTTATTATTTCTTCTTAAATAATGCTGTCCAAAGAAATGATTCTCCAAACATTTCATTCGGTTGTTTCATTTGTTTCATCCTTCTAATCTCAATTACCTCAAATTCTTTAAATATCTCTCTTAACTTTTCTTCCGAGTATGCAAGACCACCTTGTAGACTCCACCCTCTATATACATCCCAATCTGTTATTTCTGATCCATTTCGCTCATCTAAATCGCCTGCCGCAAAACATGTTAATCCGAAATAACCACCCGATTTTAATGAGTTTTTAATTAAATCCACATAATTTATTCTTCTATGCGGTGGAATGTGATGCAAACAGCCCGAATCGTATACAAAATCAAACTCGTTTTGAACCTCTAAATTAAAAATTGAATCACAAATAAAATGAATTGCTACCTCTTTTGCCAATGCCCTTTCTTTAGCCCAATTAATGCCTTCTACAGATAAATCCACTGCTGTTACATCAAATCCTTGAGTCGCTAAATAAATGGCATTTCTACCTGGACCACATCCAAGTTCTAATACTTTCCCTTTTGAAACTCTCTCTTTTTTTATATACGAAACTAGATTCTCATCTGGAACATTTTCAAAAAATGGAACATCCTTTTCTCTATTCTCATAAAATTCATTCCAAAATGGTTCTGCAGGTCTTAATAATGAATCAAGCATTTTTAAAATGTCTTCTTGTGTGTGTAACGTTTCATTTTTCATTAATACCCCTCCACAAATTAATAGTCAGAAAATTATTATATATCTTTTTGAACTTTCAAACAAAGGAAAAACTCCTACTATTTGTATTGACTTACTTATCCTATACTTTGAAAATGAATCTATTAATACAGCGATGAATTGGAGTTCTACCGACCCAATAATTTTTTTACTGATATTAACAGCTTGGACCTTTATTGGTGGCCTTATAGGAATGAATACGCCAACTACTGCGAAAACAACGATTAGAAGTATAATTACAATCACACTTACATTGTTCTTACTTTTGTACTTAATATTAATAGTGTGTTTTTAGTATCTTTAATCGCATCGTAATTATTAAATTCATTTTTTTGATTTAAATAGAATAAAACTCAATATTCCGTTAATACTGTATATGACATTAGATTTTCTCCTTGTTCCCCCTTGGAGAAC
>NZ_KV827868.1:80486-89557 GCF_001836235.1 Bacillus sp. HMSC036E02
TGTTCCCCCTTGGAGAACCGAGCAGTTAGCGTTTGCTAGCTGCTCTTTTATTTTCTGCAATTGGTTACACTTACCTGATGTTTTTAGCGTAATATTAAGTTAAGATATATAAGAATAAAATATATTTGGCTGTTATACCATTACCCTAGGAAACTAGGGTTTTAATTTCCATAAAATTAAATTTTTGTTAAAAATAATATACTTACCAAATATTGTTTTTGTTTAAAATAACTGCTCTAAATAAATTAGATACATTTAGTATGTTTACCACAACATTCATGTTAAAATCCCTTGTGAGTACGACACAACTCGACCTTATGAAGCCTTGCAGCCATTATAGTGGGGCTCTTTTTTTAATTGAATTAACACTTTTGTATAATTTTCTAACTTTTCCCCCACTTTAAATTATTAAATTCATATATAATAATTAATATAGTTGTAGCATTTTATTATTAGGAGGTGTAATTATGTCATTTGCAGCATGGAGTGCAATTTTTATGACTTTGATTGGAGCAATGTCCGGAGCAATATTTGGTACAATCTCTTCTAAAAATAAGAGCAAAAGTAGGAACTAAAAAACCTAATATTAAAAGTTAATATCTATTTCAGTACCAGCTGATACGCCCTTGACATTTCAGCTGGCATTTTCTATTTAAATAAGAATTTTATTAAAAACTTATATGGATATATTCTCCAATACATAATTAATATATTAGAAGTGTTAGTAATGCTAAAAATAATAATGATTTTGTTATACATTTGTTTCGGAGTAAGTTCAGTTTTTAGATTAATAAAGGAATTTCAAAAGCCACAGAAAAAACAGTTCTTGATTTTAGTTGATTCTCTAATTTTGATAGGAGCAATATTTTTAATGGCTAGTTTCTTTATCTAAATTACATAAAAAAACTTCCAGTGAGTGAAACAGCTAGCAAAAGCTAACTGCTTTTTAATGACAATTACTAGTTTGTTTAAATTCACCTTAATTCATATCAAGTTTTCTTAACATTCTCTTTAATAACCTTATAATATAATTAAACTATTTGTATGAGAGGTGATTATTATGAACTGGAAACAAAAATACAATCCGAAATATCTCTTTTACCTAATGTATAGTTATATTTATACAGCCCTTGATAATATATCATGGTCCTTAAAATAACGCTTTTGTTCACTTTTTTGATACATTTACGAAACATTCATGTGTTATCTTCATTAAGTTCTTTTTCTTTTTATAATATCTTGTGAGATATACCAACAAAGTAAGCCCTAGCCCCCCTAATCCTAGGGCTTTTTTTATAAGAATTTTATACATTTTATTATTTCCAGTAAACTTTTCAAATTGTATATACATAATATAAAATTTTTATGTTGTTATATTTTTTGATGGCCTCTTATCTTTCCGTAAAAGGCCCTTTTTTCAAATAACACTTTTGTTTAATTTATATTTAAAAAGTTCCTTTTCATAAAGACTTCCCTTATATGCTATACTCATTCTTAAATAATTGTATAAGGAATGTTAAAAATGGATGATAGATCGTCAAGACAATGGAAATTGCGACAAAAGTTAAGAGCACTGAAAACAAAAAACAGAAATGATACAAACCCTTTGTTTAATGAATGCCTTGAATCCCTAGGAAACGAAACTCTCATTTTCTCCCAAGAAAAAAGCCAGCAGATTGCTACTATTTTAATGAATTCATTTCCTATAACTGTCTCGGGAAGAATAGATTGGGAACAGATAGATAACCAATTCATAGCTTCGAACAAAGAACAAATAATTTCCCTTATTAGAGCAAACCAACTAGATTTTGACGAACAGATTTTTATAATATGGGATAACTATGAAATCCCTGTAGTAAGTACAAATCTTGATAAAGTATTCCAATCACTAGTTGACGTTGATGCAGTCAGTTTTTATTACTGGCTATTAGACAAAGAATATAGATTCGTAATTGAAATAAATGATGAAGAATTGATTAGGGTTGGGTTTCGCTAATACTCTAAGCATATTTCCTCATTCTACTGATCTGCAAAATTTAAATTGTATTATTTATCAAAGACTTAAAATATACGAATGTCACGTAAACCGATTGGTGTTAATCATGTTTATGTTTATAATTACGTTGATTTGGATAACTTGCATTTATAAAATGTAAATGTTTTACAAATTCAAGTTAAACAAACATTGTTATATCAAGGTTTGTTTGACCTAACATGTTATATTCTTGATACTAAGACGGTTTTTATAAGCATTTCGTATAAGTGTGATTTAACTGATTAAGACTATTTTTAAAAACGACATATCAGCGATAATTTATGTCTATTCTGTATAAGTGTTAGCAAGATCGCTTGCAAACTTGTTAGCACTTTTTTAAAACTTAAACCAGAGGAGATTCATACAATTTAGTAACAATGTAAAATTGAATTTATCAAGGATAAACCATTTAACAAATAGTTTGCAGCACTGAATGATTTACAAAAGAATACCCATCGATACACTACGAATAAAAATAATCAGCTAATCGAGGGAATATAATTATTTTTATTTAATTCGCACTTGTACTTCTTGTTCTTGTATTACTTGAATGATTAACTCCAATACAATATTTTGTATTAACTGATGCTCATTATCATGAAGTTTACTTTGTTCTGATATGTATTCAATACATTGATATATATACCCTTCTACCAATAAGCTCCCTTTTTCAACTGTAAGTGTATTTTGCTCATTCTTTTTTACCTTTGGTATTAAAAATTCGGTTTTTGTCAAAATAATCTCCTGTTCAACCTCTTTTATTCCTATGACTTTTTCTTTAAATACAACCTTTTCTCGTAAACTAATTTCACCTTTATATCTTCCTATTTCTATTGGTAGTTTCGCTGTAATAAAATTATTTACGTCTCCCCCATTTTCACTCTCTAATATTATACTGTGAATAGGAATCCATGAAGATGCCTCTACCTTATTCTCTTCTTTATTCCCTTTATTTTTTTGGTTATATAATTCAAAATGAATTCTCTTCTCATGAAGATTTAAAGAAACTAATTTACAATAACTATCCGAATAATATTGTTGCACTGTAGTTAATAACTTACAATCTAATTCACGCCCTTCTACACCTTTTTCATTCCTAAATACAAATGCTTCTTGATTTTTAACATTTATTTTTGGAAATATTTTAAAACTAGTTACTTCTGAAAAAATAGAAAATGGAGTTTTGACCACCAGTGAGCGTATTAAAGGCCCTATTTGTGATCCAGACGCTTTACCTTCTTTCTCTAATTTTGATGCTACATATTCTCCCTTTAATTCATGTGGTATTTCTTCTTTTCCCCCTCTTTTTTCGTGTGAATTATCTTGTATATTCAGTTTTTTATACTTGTAAATTTCATCCCATATCCCCTTACCAATCCATGGATTTTTCATCACCATCCCCCCGTCTGATGAAATTCAAAAAATTTGTTTTTTGTATGTGACCATTTCATCATTATATATGTTGTATAAAAATAAAAAAGAAATTGTCTTTTTAACAAAGACAATTTCTTTTTATTTTTATAGTGCTACTTGTACTTGTTGTACTTGTAAAACTTTTAAAGTAAGATCTAGTACAATTTTTTCACGAAGCGTATCAAATGGTTCGTTTAGGTTTGTAGGACAAGGTGAAAAGTCTAATTCAAAAAATTGAGCGCTTACTAATTCACAATATGGTTGTTCGTTATAAAAAACTGCATTTTCAAAGAAATATTTGTCTAGACGTGGTAAATCACCGTTTTTAGGATTTATAAAATGAGAAGTAGTGTCCGAAGAAGAAGCTACTAAAGCTAATGATAGAAAATCACCTTCTGTCAGATCTGCAAAACCAGAAAATGGAACATTTGCAATACGATCATATAGAACTCCATTACACTCGTCATTTGCATATTCAATATTTTTACGAATATAGCCTTGTACAAATAATTTCGCTCTTGTAACTCGTCGGTAAGGTGTACCTGGTACTGGTACGAATGCTACAGGCACTAACTTACATTGTGTTAAAAATACGTTTTTTAAGATGCGTTTAATTTCGACTGCTGGAGGCTCTAATGAAATATCGGACTCTACAACAATTTGAAGCGTTCTTTCAGCTAATACAACTGGAATCTTTACAATAGGTGCTCCTGGAGTAACAATTGGTGTTGCAGTCTCATCACTTAATGGTGTTTGGGTTTGTCCCGCTACCTGACATGGTACATTAATTGGACATTGTTCGCTCATGTTTTATGCTCCTCTTTTTATAAGATTTTAGAGTTTATGAAATTTTCAAACTCATAATACTTGTATATGTCTTTCTTCTACTAATGTTTGGGTTCTATAGTAGCCTTTTTAATCATTATCATTAAGTTAGTATAATCTAATCATTTTTATTGAAAATTCTGAAAATTAATATTTTTAGAGGAATACAAATTCTGTTTTCAACGTATCTCGCATATTCGGTAAAATTATGAAGTCTTTATTACATGAGTTATCTTGAATTTAATTTTGGATATCACGATATGAACATGGTTACCAAATGATGATTTTTATTTTTATCAAGCTATATATTCGTAAAAAATCGCTTTACATATACTGAAGTTTTATTTGTTGTTACATAAAATCTTTTACCTATTCAATTTTGAAATATACATTCAAAACAGTATACTCCAAAATAAGAAATTATTTTAAATTAGAATATTTTCTTTGATAAATGTGTGTTGATTAATTTCATAATCAGTAGTTCTATCCACTCTCCCTTAAAAATTAGCATAGTTTTTATGAATTCTATATCTAGTAGAAAGCTCTCTATCATATAAAAGTATAATAATAGGTTAATAAACAAGCAGTTTTTTTACTAAAACATAGAATAATACTGACCCTAATTGAAGGGAGGCATAAAAGATTTCCTGGAATAATGATTGCTGAAAATTTAAAGACAAGCACCATTGTGATAACGATAAATTTAGATATATTATTTAAATAATTTGCGTTATAGTTTCAAATGTTAATTAATTACAATATTTTTCAAAAAGAGTATACATAGTCATATAAATCATGTTATTTTGGATAGTTTGTTCTTTAAATTAGGAATTAAATAAAGAATTATAAAAACGCGCTAGGTACAACTAAGAAAGAAACAGGATAAAGAATAAGTCATATTACCTGTAGTAATAACACTAAGTGAATTGCACCTCTTATAAGTGACTTGTGTATCTCTTACTGCGTTTGAAGTTAATTGCCAATATTTCGTGTCGTTCTTCTACAAGACATTGTGTAAAACCGTTTGGTTACCAATTCCACCAACGTAATCTTCAACATCTTTCATTCACTTCATTAAATTGTCCTGTTGCTTGATTTTGTGCTTCTTGAACTTTTTTATTCAACTCTGTTTTTGTGGTTTCAATATCTTTGTTGACTTGCTCTAAGGTATCTTCCTTTACTTTGTCCATATCAGGAACAACCGACTCCCAATTGCCATTCTTCCATAATTTGAGGATGCCAGGCTTGCCGTTTGAAATATCTAACCATAAGGTTTTTCCATTTTCTAAACCGATTGTCGGTGGTTTTGCGCTTTCAATAATTTTTGTTTGATAATTTTTAAGGTTTTCTTGTACTTTTTCTGCTAACTTTTTTGCTGCTTCTGATTCCTTTTTCACAACATCAACTTGTTCATTTGTCTCTTTCACAAGTTCTTCCAACTTATCTAACAAGCCTTTATTTGCTTTTCCAGCTAGACTGCCCATAACTTGGGCATACATGTGATCTAACAGACTTCTCGTATCTTCTACTTCTTTAAAATCACCAAAATAATATTTATCATTTGCCGCATTTGTATCACATTCATCCGCTGCGATAAGACGTGCTTCTAAAAACAAAGGTGGCGTAAATTTTGTATCTTTGAAATGGACAATATCGCCCTTATTTACTTTTTCATGAGATAAACCAAATATCTTTTCTAATGCAATTGGAGTTACTTCATACTGTACAGTGCTATTAATACGTTTCTTTAGTTCCGCTTCCGTTAGTTGTTTTAATCTTTCGGCTGACATATTTTGATCTTCTGTTTGTGGACTATAGATGTCATATTTGTGTGAACCATCTTCTGTCCAACGTTGTAAGGCATCTGCATCAGCGACGTATAACTTCCCACCGTTAATCTTTTCAAAAGTTAGATACTCACCTGTTTCTTCGTTTGCTTCAACAGTAAAATCCTGTAGCGGTTCTTTTAAACTTTTCCTAGCCACTCCGCCATGCCATGTACTACCTGCACCAAAGTTATCTATAACAAAGCGCTCACTATCTGACTTTAGAGTTCCTGTGTTTTCACCTTCGTTAGTGTTTGGACCATTTTGATTCCAACCAACCATTGTTTTCATTTCATCGTGCATAACAAGCTGTTCTTTCTCGACTGTTCGTTCTTCCACAGAAACAGGGTATCCCATACGAAAATGTTGAATTTCTTCTTCCTTTTTTCGTGAAATATCAATAAAAGTAGAGGGAGTTTCTACCTTAACTATGAACGTAGGATCAGAATATTTACTCTCATTATTCGATATATTTGTAATTAATCTACTTCCTTGTAATTTGAAATCTATTTTTCTCCTTGGGCCTAGTTTATAAGGCATTGGACAAATGAATTTTAAGGTGCCTTTTCCTAAACTCATAAAATTATCAACATTAAAATCTTCATCAATAACAGCTATATATGTTCTATCTAGTTTTGTATCAAAAGTTAGCTCGGTTGCTTGTTCAGTAATTAACCATGTCGCTATTTCTTCTTTTAACGTTTCTAAATCTGTTCCATCTGGAACGATAATTCCCACAGGGACAGAAAGTCGACGAGGATCTGTTTCCATTCCTAATAATCTTGCGCCTGGATATCCAGGCGTGTTTAAGAATTTACGTTTTAGAGGTTCCCATGTTGGCGGGCTCCATCCTCTTTCTAGTTGGATATATTCTTTTCGTTGATTGTTGAATGTAAAAGAGCTCATTTTGACACTCCGTTTTTTTATAAAATAAAAGAAACCCAAACCTAAAAGGCTGAGTTTCTCTTTTCTTCTCTTTCTTGATACTCGGTTGTATAGCCGATAAGTACCGCGTGCCACGTCTCTTCCTTCTAAATTTACGGGTACTTCAATAAATCTCCACCAAGCATTGGAATAACTCCACCGCCAGATGATCCGAAAGAATTATTAATGACTTGATTTGATACACTATTTGTCATGGCTTGTCTACTGTTTGACATACTTCCATATACACCACTCATGACGGTCTTTAATCCTCCTAATTGGCTTGCGGAAGTAGCCATCATACGGCTCATATTATCCATTAATTGATTTTATAGATTATAAAGGTATATTATGAGTTGTGTTTTCCGCCACTTCTCACAATACAAATATATCACGTTAACTCCAAAAAGACCGGCACATTTCCTGCCAAAAAACGGCCATAACCCTTTCACTTTTTATTATCTGATTTACATATAATTACAATGAAAAATGCAATTATGCTCACAAAAGAAGGGATTATTTTTAATCCCTATCTTTTGTGATTGTAGTATTTATGAAATTAGAGCTATCAAAGAGATGTATATCAATAAAGGCTGATGTTAGTTTTCATCTTTATCATTTTCTGATTTCGTAGCAGTATCTTTAAAAAAATCACCTGCTAAATTAAGTAGTTTCTTTCCACCTTCACTATTCAAAAGATTCATTAAAAATACCGGATCTTGAACCTTTTGAATAAGAGCTTGCATAAATACGGATTTAGCAACACCTAATATCTCTGTCGAAGTTATTTTTATATTAAAATAAGGAATATTAATTTGGAATGGCGAATAATCAGATGAATTATTTTTCTGTTTTTTTAATGTTTCATCAGTCGTTCCATTGATTGCTTCATTGGTTGTTTCATTATTCGTTTTGGAAAGTGTAACAGCTTCGGCCGCTATTATTCGACTTTTCTTCTGAGTTACTTCGGTTATTGGAATAGATGAAGTTTGATACGAAACATTTTTATTAAAATATGGGCTAGATCCCATTTTTTTCTCCTTTCATAACGAACACATTATATATTCTAAACATATATTAAACTATATCAATGAAGGATTACTTCACACTACGTGAAGCAACCCTTTATTTATTCTTGGTGATATAAGAAGGTTGTTACTTAAAAACCACCATATCCGCACCAGCTTGCACCAACGATAATAAGCAAGATAAACAATACGATTAGTAATGCAAATCCTCCGCCATAACCACCACAACCACTTCCATATCCTTTTTCTGCAGCCAAGATACACTCCTCCTCTCTAGAAAAAAATGAAGTTCATAAACTAGCAAAAACAAGCAGCGCCAACGATAATAAGCAAGATAAACAATACGACTAGTAATGCAAATCCTCCGCCATAACCACAACCACTTCTATATCCTTTTTCTGCAGCCAAGATATTCCCCCCCGATCCTATAACAAAGATGCGTTTCATAATAACTAACAGAAGTTCTATTAATTTAACTCGTAATGAAAACAAGCTAACAGAAAAATAATTTTTCATTGCAGTCATGTTGTACTTGCTTATCACTACACTGACACTATATGTCTTGGGCTGTAAACGGTTATGTGCTTTTATATCAACTTTTCCATTTTTGAGGAAAATGTCATTGACCATTTTTAAAATCGTTATATTTATATTAATAATTTTATAACCCACATTTAAATTTAATCATTCGTATCTTTTTCTCTACTTTGACGATTTGAAATCATTATCTTCTTAATCCATACTATTTTCACTAAGTAATTAATATATTATTTCAAGTTCTCTATGACTTACCCATATCTTATATTGTGTGTAACTGAACTCTTCGTTGAATCCCTTGATATCATTGATTTCATTTCACTTTCTCTTTTGAGTTACACAGTGCGAAAATTATGAGTAACCGTATAGAGATACCACTAACATTTTGAAAAACAAGCTAAGACAAAAATAAAATAAACTGCCCATGTGGACAGCTTATTTACATAATTATCGTTATCAGTAGTCAATACTGCATAGAATTTT
>NZ_KV827869.1:0-145688 GCF_001836235.1 Bacillus sp. HMSC036E02
TTACCATCTTTATACACTTCGAATTCTGCATCTGATAATACTTTCGTTTTATCTTCCGCATCTACTTTCACGATTTCAAATTGACCCGTTACTTTTTCGGGGATCTTTTTATTCACCACATCTACAGTCACTATTTTATTAGCCTCTACATCAACAGAAACTGAACTAGATGATAATTCATATCCTTTCGGTGCTTCTACTTCTTTTAATATATAGCTTCCAACTGGAAGTTGTTTCGATAAGGCTTCACCTTTATCATCTGTAACAATCGTTTCCACAACTTTCCCATCTTTATCGATAACATCAAATTTTGCACCTGGTAGAAGTTGACCAGATTCACTATCTTTTTTCAATAATTTAAATTGGCCATTCTCTACTTTTTTCGTATTCTTCATAACAAGTTCAATTACGTTTGTATTATCAATTGTTACTTTGACTGGTGTATCAACTTTTATATATCCTTCTGGTGCATTTATTTCTTTTACAAAATAGTCACCAAGTGGTAAATCTTTAACTTCCGCAATACCCTTTTCGTTTGTTGTAACAGTAGCCACAACGTTATTATCTTTGTCTATAACATCAAATTTTGCGTCTTTTAAAACAATATTTTCATCTTTTTCATCAACTTTTTTAATTTGTAGATGTCCTTTTTCAACTGCTGGTTTATTCCACTTTGGCCAGTTAAATTTAAAGTTATGAACCTCAAAACCATCTCTTTGGTGTAATCCTCCAACATAGGCTTGTCCATTAATAGAACCACCTTTTGTTTCTACAACTGCATTAGGTGCAAACACACTACCTACTACACCATAACCTTTAGTTGTTATCTTTGTAGCATTAGGAAATACCCAAATTACCTTACTAGCTAACTCAGTAAAAGATGAATTAGGATCGTATGCTTGAGATGTATTAATTAAATCCGTCGCCATCCCAGTATTTCTTGTATCATACAAAATTGCACCGCCACCAAAACTCACTTCTTCTGCATCTGAATAAATAACAATAAAGTCTTTATTCTCTACATTCGGAAGAAAAACGTCTTTTACATCAAATGTTTTCTTTCCAGTTTGGCCTGAAGAGACATAAATATTAGGGTTATTTAAATCTTCACCGATGCCAAAGCTCATATTAGGTTTTGGCTTATCAGTCTGTAGTTTACTTGCATCCCCGATTACACCATCAACGTCTTTTCTAAATTCTTTAAACTTAGCATCAATCTCCGCTTGCTCTTTATAAGAGATACGGTCATATGATGTTTTCATTGCGCCATCTGGGTCACCGTCTTTTGTCATCGCCACTGTTCCATCTTGAATAATTACTTGTCCTGCTCCCGCTTTCGTAAATTGACCGCCTAGTAATAATGATGGATATCCTTCATCTACCCAAGTTGCTCCAGCTAAGTTATTTGCTCCAGTTGCAGCCGCTACGACTGTATAACTTGATGCGTTCATATTTTTCTGAACAGCCATCGCACCTTCAATATCCGCACTCGTTGCACTATGATCTCCAAAAATGATGGCATTGTAATAAGATACATCACCTAAACCTTTTAATTCTGTTGTAGCTGCCTCTGCTTTAAATGGTAAGTGGATTAAAAAATTCATACATATTAGTAATACAACTATTAAACTACTACTTAACTTTTTAATTTTTTGATTAAATGATTTCCTCAAGAAATTCATTCCCCCTTTTAAACTTCCTAAAACCACAAAAAGAAGTACATATCATATGTACCAAACCTTACTCACATTAACTTAAAATAATCCATTTAAATAAAACAAAGAAACACTACAACTACTTAATAAGATTGCTACAATTCATTTTTGAAATAATACTTGAACTAAACTGTCATGCGGAAATACTTTTACGTATGGGAGCCCAATAAAATTAATCTGAAGAATATTTCATGTGGTGTAACTATTTTGGCAACATCATTCACTTTACATTAGTTTTCTAAAGGATTCAAGTGAATTGTATAGATTTCATACACAATTCATATTTTAAAACGCTTTCACTGTTTTTAATAAGATAAACAAAAAAACGTAGCCAAAAAGCTACGTTTTTCTGTCATCGTTTCGGTGTATTTTTATGATTCTTCAAAAACGGAAGCGGGAATTGCTTACGGAAATGCTCTTTAATCATATACTCTACACCGTTTTCGCTATTTGAACGTGTAATCCAATCTGCTGCTTGCTTTAATTCTACAGGCGAGTTCCCCATTGCTACCCCAAGTCCCACGTTTTCAATAATCTCTAAATCTTCCATACTATCTCCAATCGCAACCATTTCATTTAGCGAAATATTTAAATGCTCTCCAAGCAATTGTAATCCACGTAACTTTGATACATTTTGCGGTAAAATTTCTATTCGTTTTGAATCACATTCAACATACTCTACATCTTGAAATGCTTTTCTTAATGTGTTCAGTCCTCTTTCTTTTTCACCTTTACTTTGGAAAAGAACATCAATTTTTGGCGCTGCTACCGGATGGTCACGAAGCGCGTCACCTAACGAATCTACAAATTGAACTGGATAAAATAACGGATCTGCGCTTGATAATACAGTGCGCGCAATTAAGTTTGGTGTATTTCTCTCACGATTTCCTATTGAAAACCGTTCATGAGAAATACGTACGTTACAATCAAAGTGCTCTAACACTTGCACAATGTTAAAAGTCTTCTCTTCAGATAATCTTCTTTGAACGTACGGCTTATCTAACGTTGCTGAAACGAAAGCACCACCATGTGTCACTAATATAGAATCTAATTTTAACGCCTTTGCTACTTTATGAGCGGATTGAAAATTACGACTCGTAAATAACGTAACGTATACATCTTTTCTTTTCACAAATTCAATTGTTTCTCTTAATCCTTTTGCAATTTTTCCATTGTTGTATAGTAGTGTCCCATCTATATTAAGAGCTAGTAAGCGATAAATCATGTCGCACTCCCCCTCTTCGCTGTTGTACTCTATCCATAATTTATGAAATAAACCCGATAAATAGAACGAGTTAGAATTACTACTGAAAATTTGGTTTACTATATACATATACACTTAGTAAAGGAGATAGTACAATGCAGGCACCTCCTTCCTTTTATGAAGGCGATACGTTAGAAGTCGCAAAAAAATTACTCGGGCAAAAACTTGTTCATATTGTAGACGGAATAAAGCGAAGCGGAATCATTGTAGAAGTAGAAGCATATAAAGGCCCAGATGATAAGGCCGCACATAGTTACGGAGGCAGACGAACAGATCGCACAGAAGTTATGTTTGGTGCACCAGGGCATGCTTACGTATATTTAATTTACGGTATGTATCATTGCTTTAACGTTATTACAGCGCCAGTGGGCACCCCGCAAGGTGTTCTCATTCGAGCTCTTGAGCCGGTAGATGGAATAGAAGAAATAAAACTAGCGCGCTACAATAAGACAGAAATTACAAAAGCGCAGTACAAAAATTTAACGAACGGTCCTGGCAAACTATGCCGTGCACTTGGCATCACTTTAAAAGAACGCGGTGTATCGTTACAAAGTGATACGTTACATATTGAATTAGTTCCAAAAGAAGAACACATATCATTACAATATAAAATAACAGCAGGACCTCGTATTAATATCGACTATGCAGAAGAAGCTGTACATTATCCGTGGCGTTTTTATTATGAGGGACATCCGTTTGTTTCAAAGAAATAAACGATATCGACTTACCGACAAATAAAAGAAGACTGTTCCAAAGTGGAACAGTCTTCTCCTTTTACTCCGCACCTTCCGCAGTTGCAATATTATCCTCTAAGTTTTCTCTTGATAATTCAGCCGCCATAAAATCTGCTGTTTCTGGAAGTGCTAAATGCATATGAGCTTTTTGACAAATTTGGATCGTGCAGTTTTCTACAACATAGTCGAAAACATGTCCGCCTCCGCTTCTTTCATCATCAATGTAATGTAAGTGGAATCCAGCTACCCCAATACCTTGTGCGTAATCTGGTGTCCAAAATCCAGCAAGCGTACCTTCTGTATTTTCAAACGAAAAGATTGGTTGCGATTTCGTCACTTCAACGAGTGGTGTATACGGTTTTTCTTGTCTTGGAACAGTTCTCGTTCTTACTTCACGGAACGTACCGTCCATTCGAATAGCGTAAAATAAGTTTTTACTTGGCATTAATTCATGTAATAACGCTTCAACTTCTTCACGATTCATCGAACGCTCTACCGTATAACTCATTTCTTTTTCAAAAAACGTTACAGTTGCAAATGGCGTTGTTTCTTCTGGCTCTACTTTTTCCGCTGAACCGTCTGAACGTAAATGATAAAATCCATTATCAAATGCAATCATTTCACCGTCTAATTGATCAAATGTGCCGATGCCGAAATCACCATGTTTTTTCAAATCTTCAAAGCTAATTACACCATCATATATACCATCTAATAGCGCAAGCATTGTAGATGTTTGATATACTTCATTACTCGTTTTCGTTTTTTTTGCATCAATATCAATTAATTGCGCAACAGTCATCTCAAATCTGCCTCCATTAGTTTAATTGGTTTGGTAATAATTTTTCGCTTAATTTAATGTTGTCACGATAGTCAATTGGAATATCAATAATGACAGGGCCGTCTGCTGCTAGTGCTTCTTTCAATACCCCTTCTAATTCATCAGGCGTGTTAACACGAAGACCTAACGCCCCGAAACTTTCCGCATATTTAACAAGATCAACATCACCAAACTCTGTAGCTGATGTTCTGCCGTATTTCATCATTTGTTGGAATGCAACCATATCATATGTGCCGTCTCTCCAAACAAGATGGACGATTGGAGAATTTAAACGTACCGCCGTTTCTAACTCCATCGCTGAGAATAAGAAACCACCGTCACCTGATACGGAAACTACTTTTTTACCTGGTTCTACTAAAGTAGCAGCAATTGCCCAAGGAAGTGCAACACCTAACGTCTGCATACCGTTACTAAATAATAATCTACGTGGTTCATAAGAACGGAAACATCTCGCCATCCAAATAGAATGGGAACCGATGTCACATGTAACAGTTGTATCGTCACTAATTAAAGAACGAAGTGTACGAATCACTTGAAGTGGATGCGTAACACCCTCCGAAGCACGGTTCGGAACTTCTGCTTGTTCTGATAATTTCGCGCGTAATCGTTCTAATACCGCTTCTGATTTCGTACTTAATACAAGTTTCGGTAATTTCTCCGCGATGCTATTTACCGTTAAGGCAATATCACCAATTAATTCACGCTCTGGTTGGTAATCATGGTCGATATCTGCTTGATGGTCGTCAAGATGAATAATCGTTCTGTCGCCAAGTTTATTCCAGAATTTTGGATCATACTCGATTGGATCATAACCGATAGAAATAACAAGGTCTGCTTCTTCTAGTAAAATATCACCTGGTTGGTTACGGAATAATCCAACGCGGCCGAAGAAATGATCTTCTAACTCACGTGAAATCGCACCAGCTGCTTGATATGTTTCAACAACAGGAAGTTCTGTATCCGCAATTAATTTACGAACAGCTTTCGTCACTTCATTTGTGCTCGCTCTCATACCAAGTAGAATAACTGGTAATTTCGCTGATTTTATTTTTTCTACTACATATGTAATATCATGTGTGGGAGCGATTCCAAGCTGTGGCTTAGAAAGCGCACCGATAGACTCTACAGTTGTTTCCGCAGTCATAACGTCTTGCGGAAGACTTACTAAAGTAGCTCCCGGATTTGTGGAAGTCGCACTTCGAAATGCATTACTAAGTGCTTCTGGCACATTATCAGGATGCTCTACTTCTACGCTATATTTTGTGATTGGTTCGAATAGTGCAGCATTATCCATAGATTGATGCGTACGTTTTAATCGATCCGTACGCGGTACTGCACCAGCTAAAGCAACAACGGGATCACTCTCCGCATTCGCAGTAACAAGACCTGTCGCTAAATTTGATGTCCCTGGTCCTGAAGTTACAAGACATACGCCCGGTTTCCCTGTTAATCTACCAATAGCAGCTGCCATAAATGCTGCATTTTGTTCATGACGACAAACGATTAACTCTGGTCCTCTTTCTTGCAATACATCAAATACAGAGTCAATCTTTGCTCCTGGAATACCGAAAACATGTGTAACACCTTGTTTAATTAAACAATCAACAACAAGATCTGCTCCTTTTGTTTTTGTCTTCACGTCGTTTGCTTTTACACCTGTACTCAAAACTAATCATCCCTTTATTTCATAATGTGTGTAATAAAGATTTTAATTTCACCTAGTTAATTAAGCTGGTGAAGTATCATTTATCATTATATTACAAATGCATTATTTTTCCAACAATATGAATTCGACATTATTTTGACAAGATTTAAAGAATACGCTTACAACCTTTTGTTTATCTTAAAATAACATTTTTATATCTCTTCTAAAAATGTACAAAAATACTTCCACCTATTCACATTATTAACAAATTTATAGTACCTTGCAAAGAATAATAGTAAGTGATATATTTGTAAATAATGGAATACCCATCATTTGGAATTTTATTCACAATTAGTATATCTCCTTTCAAAAAGTAGATATAGATTGAGTGTGCTGTTTAGAAAAAAGATAGGATTTTCAGCCATAATTCATCATTTTATAAAGGAAAGTGATTGTTATGAACAAAAATGAATTTTTAGAGCAACTTAGTTCTTCCCTACGGAATATGCCTAATTTAGAAAAAGAGGATATTATCTCGGAGTACGAAACTCATTTTATTAGTGGTAAACAAGATGGAATATCTGAAGAGGAAATTTCTAAAAAGCTAGGAAACCCTAAAACTATCGCTAAAGAACTTAATATTTCATATGTAATAAGTAACGCTGACAATAGGCGCAGCCTAAAAAATATTATGACAGCACTGTTTTCTGTTATGAGCTTAAGTATTTTAAACTTTATATGTATCATTATCGCCTTTTTCGTACTACTCTTTTTATTACCGATTCTTCTAGCACTTATCATTGCCACGCCAGTATTAATTATTTCGCCTATTTTATTAATAGGATTAGGATTCTTTAAAGGGTTTCACCAAATCAGTTATTCCGATGTTTACAATGTATTCATAGCTTTTTGCATCGGCTTACTAATATCAGTCATATGTTATCAAATAATAAAACATCTATACGTAGCTTTAGTTAAGTATTTGAAATGGAATGTAGCTATTTTGCAACGACACTAATGCAAAAGGAGATTAAGATGAAAAATTATATTTTATACCCATTCATGTTACTTACAATGTTATTTCTATCAGCTTGTTCAAACAGTGTACAGCCTAAGGAAAAAAATGATGTACAATCTATTAAAGATGTTGCTATTAAAGTTCCAGAAAATATATTTAGTTCCTCAAAGAAAAATGAAACTATTAGTGAAGACGAAATGAAACAAAATATAAAAAATTATATAGATTATAGTTGGGAGTTAGCTGAAAATATAATTCCTCTCGCTTCAACAAATTCTGATAAGAATTTCACTGAATCTGACCGAGAAAAATTACAAAAACTAATAGAGTTAGCGAAGCAAAATGATGCAAACTTCCATAATTTTATTAGTAACAATACAATCCCTGATGATTACAAAAAGCCTTCAAAAGAAATATATGAATTTATTTCATCGTCTACAGCACTTTCAGTAGAACTAGATCAAGAGTTAGACAAACTCGCCCAAGATGGTAACTTATTCAAGGCGAATTTTTCTTTTACGAAACGCCTTGAGAAAATAAATGGGAGGAAACAAAAAGAGATTGAAAAGTTTTTGAACGAAAAAAATATTAAAACTTCAATTAACAGCAATAAAAAAAATTAACCGATGTGTTACATATCCCTTTCAAAATAATCAATAAGAAATGGCTATTTTGAAAGAGAGTTTTTGTGATATAACTATTAAATTCCCTAAACAAAAAAGACGCTCCTAAACTAGGAGCGTCTTCCACTATTACGCTTGTTGTTGCGCGCTATATAATTCTTCAAGTGGCTTCATGATAATTTTGTTAACGTCACCGATTACAACGTTTAGGCGTTGCTCAGTTTCCATTAATTTTGTAATTTTAGCATCTTGTTGAATGCGAGCTACAACTTCTTGTGCTTGTTGGTTGTCTTCTTCAGTGATTTCTTGGCCTTGCATCATTTTTTGTTGTAGGCTAAGTTGCATTGTACGGAACTCATCGAATAAGTTCTTTGAAGCTGTGTCAGCTTGAACTGCTGCGTAGCTCTCTTTTAAAGTTTTGAAGTCATCGTTTTCAGCGATTGCTTTTTGTAATTCATATGCAACATCATGAATGTTCTTTGTCATTTTATTTTTCCTCCTTTAGAAGGCTAGCGCTTTTCATACGCACTGCCTTTTCAGTGCATTTACATACGCACCTCTTCTTACCATATCAAACTATGCAAGAGATGTGAAGAAATTTCACTTTTATTTCTATGTACTCACCTTATTATCTAAGAAACAATAGTAACAATCCTTGTACGAGCCCGATCATTCCGCCTAATAACGCTCCTAAATACGTAATCATTTTTAATTCGTTTTTCGTAATAGACAGAACTAAGTCTTCTAATCTTTCTGTTGAGAATGTAGACACTTCTTGCTGGACAATTTCCGCAAGGTGTAGATTGTTTAGTATACTCTCTACGTTTTCTGTTCCCCACTTTAAGCCTTTCGTTACTGCACTTGGAACCACTTTTTCAATAATTGTTTCTCGAACTGGTTCACATACTTGCTGAACCGATTGATTAAAAAACTTACTCACTGTTTCCTCTACTTTAACTGCTGACAGCACGGAGCTTACAATCATTTCTTTCTCTACAAATGCTTCTAATTCTTTTACATCTCTTCCTTTTAACTTTTCCCACTCCTTTTGCAGTACGTCAGTTAAAAGCTGCTTTGTAGCATCTTGCCCTAAAAACTTAATAACTTCTGGCTGCACACGATCCACTAGACTCACATTTCCTAAAAACATCCCAACTAAGTTAAGTAGCGTTCCACGAGAAGCAAAGAAATCATCAATCATTTTTGAAAGACGCGCTTTCCCTTCTTCACTTTCAAAAAAGCTAATTCCTCGCTCTAAAATAAACGCCGAGGCATTCGGAATCGCATTCTCTATCTTTTCATGTACAGAATGAGGTAAAGCCTGTTCCCATGTATATGTATAATACTCTGCTAAAAATGCATGAATTTTTTCTGTAATCACATGTTCGATTTTTCGAGTTGCTTCTTCTTCTACATGTGCTACATTCCATTTTTCTAACATATATCGCAGTGATTGTTCATTCGTAATTACTTTATCCACTTCCACTTGCGCCCAGTGAATTAAACCTTTTTGAAACTCTTCATTTGTTAGCTTTTTTCCGATTCCTTCTGGTGTTAACAAATGTTCTACAACCATTTTTCCTAATTGAACAGCAAGTTCATCACGCCGCTTCGGAATTAACCCTGGTGTAAATGGAACTTGAAACTTTCCGATATAAATAGGACGATGAGGACGAAATAACATTTTTATCGCTAAATGATTCGTATATCCTCCAATAATTGCTCCGAGTCCTGTCGTCGTTAACATATTTAACCATATATTCATTACAATCAACCTTTCACTACTCCAAAACTATAGCATATCATCATACGGACAAAAGTATAATGGTATAAAAACGTATTTGCAATATATAGCTTCGCCTATTATGCAAATAGTAGTAAAGGAGTGATTTCGTTGGTTCTCGGCCTTTTAACTTCTAAACTTCATTATGAGCAAACGTATTACACCGAAATCGCTAAACGCGCTCGGCTTTATCATAATGTCGTTGCCCAGTTTACGCCATTTTGTATTGATCCTAAAACAGACCTTGTTTCTGGTCTTATTTACGATACAGATACAGGAAAATGGAAAAAGCAAACATTCCCTATTCCTTCTTATATATATGATCGTTATTCTTTTCAAGAGGAAACAGACTTTGAAAAAGTAAAATCAATTATTCACTCTTTGCACAATCGTCCTTCCACTACCTTTTTAAATAACACACTTATTAATTCAAGTGAACTACATGATTTATTTCTCACTAATAAAAAACTGTCTCCTTATATACCAAAATTTGAAATTGCGACGATACAAAACATTTTCAAACTGTTGTTAAAAACTAAAGATATTATTATACGCCCCACTAATATACATTCTAAAGATAACTTATATCGAGTCGCTTACAAAAATAAAACGTTTCAGATCGATACGGTAAATGAAAAATACCATACTTCTATTCCAATCAAACGCACAGACGAATTTATATCTTGGTGTAAATCTAACATACGTTCATCACGTTACATAGCGCACACTATGCTACAACCACCAAATCAATTAACATATCCACTGCACATTCGAACCATTTTGCAAAAAAACAAAGAACAAACTTGGAATGTTATCGGTCAATTTATACAAAAAAGCTCATTTCCTAATCAGCTTTTACCCTCAACAACGGACGATGATTCATTACATTCATTTTCAAAAATTAAATACGTACTATCTAGTACAGGTGTGCAACTATTACACGACGCTTTACACGACATTATAAATGAAGTATTCCAAACACTAGATCAGTCTTATTCTTCGTTATTTGAACTAGAACTTTCCACAATTATGGATCAAAAAGGTGCAATCTGGCTTATGTATGTCAACACGATCCCTCCTTACGAACAATACATTCGTCATAGTGATTCATTAGCTGAAAAGATATTTCACGGACCACTTAAATTCAGTCGCTTTACACCATAATGAAAGGAGGTAAACCTATTTTGAAAGAACATATATATACATTAAACATTTCAGATGAACATCCAAATAGTATTACTTTACCTTACGTTTTTTCTATTACGCCACCTATTACATCCCTCTCCTTCGGCATACGTCATATAGCAAGTGAAGAAGTAAAAATTCATTATTCCTTTACTCGCGAAATTATTATTGGAAAACATATTGCCGATAAACTTTTACTACCTCAATCAACTACTATTCATGCATTCACACAAAACCAAACAATTATTTTCGGACCATTAATCGGCATTTTCACAACTGGCTTTAACGATGATTCTTCTAATCCTTTAGGAAATCGTTCAATTGCTCTCAGTGAGTTGTTAACACCACCATTCTCATTACGACCGTTCGTATTCGTCTTTGGCGTTCAACATATAAACTGGGAAGAAGAAACGATTGAAGGATATTTCTTTCAAGAGAAACAATGGATAAAGAAAAAGGTCCCTTTACCAAACGTCATTTACGATCGATTACCGAATCGACAAGCGGAAAATTATAAACCAATCGTCAGAGCAAAAAGAAAGTTAGAACAAGACTACTCCATTCCATGGTTTAACCCAGGTTTTTTCAACAAATGGGAAGTTCATCAACTTCTTATGAAAGACGAATCAATTAGACCCTTATTACCAAACACAGAAGCATTTCAGCATTTTGAACAAGTAGAACGGTTTCTTGGCACGTATAAATCTGTGTACATGAAACCAATACACGGGAGCTTCGGTAGAAATATTCATCAAATATTTTATTCTCAAACAGAGAATTGCTACTACTGTCGTTATCGCGAAAATGAAGAAAATAAACTAAGAAAGTATCAATCATTAGAAACTCTTCTAAACCACGTATTAAAAGGGCATGATTTAAAAAAGTTTATCGTACAGCAAGGTATTTCGTTACTTCGCTTTGATGGTCAACCTGTTGATTTCCGCATTCATACAAATAAAAATCATTTCGGTAATTGGATAGTTAGTGCAATCGTCGCCAAAATCGCCGGCAAAGGCAGTTTAACAACGCATGTAAATAGCGGCGGTAATACAAAATTGCTACAAGAGCTTTTTCCAGATTCAACGAAGCAAGTTCAAATTGAAAATAAATTAAAACAAACAGCTCTGCAAATAAGTTATGCACTCGACGAGCAAGTAACTGGAAACATCGGTGAGATTGGTTTCGATATCGGTTTAGACACAAAGGAAAATCCGTGGTTATTTGAAGCCAACTCTAAACCTGGGCGAACTGTATTCCAAGATGCCAAATTAAAAGAACAAAGTGAACTGACACGCCAATTATTTTACGAATATGCCGTCTACTTAACTGAACATTCTTTACGTGATACAAAGGAAAAAATGTCTCAAATAAAATCAGGGGCTTCATCAAACACCGAACATATCCCTTCTCCTATGATTCACTCACAAATACAAAAACAAAAACTTCCACCTAGATAATAAGGTGGAAGTTTTCTATTTACACAAGTTTTACTACAACCTCAGTTTCCACGCTACATACTCCGCAATAAAAAATATGATTGCAATATTCATTTGAATTATTATGCGTTAAACCATCTACTGCACTTAATAATTCTTGATCCATATAGGCACTATAATCGTCTATGTAATCTACAGACTTCCCATAATCTTGGAGTATACTTTGGCAATTTTGACAAGAATATGTTTGTGATTCTAATGCGTTGCAAAGCGGGCAAATCCCCATCATGATTCCTCCATACGTTATCGTTTAAAGCCTCTCTTTTTTAGAGTGAAGAGAGCAACCTATCCAGACATAGGAGTGCCCACTCCATCCCTACTTAAAAATAGAACTATAAAGTTGCTACCGATTTCATTTTTATTTCAATAAATCCTATATAAGAAGCTAATAATTAGCCTACAAGTAGCAGGCTACAATGAGAAAATTATATTTAATATCCTCCTTAGTTTGGCCTGTTTTCTTAAAAATACAACGATTACTCTTATTTCATAATTTACGAAATCAATAAGTTTTTTTGACAAAATTTACAAATTATTATTTTGTATATCTTTCTAGGTAACATCCATACTATGAGTACAAACTTAATTACCGATGGATTAGCGCCAATCGGGGCGATAATCTGGTTCAACTCCAGCTAGTCCAACCAAAAAAACTTTTATAACTCTAAGGAGGATATATTCCTATGGCAAACCAAAATTCTTCAAATCAATTAGTAGTACCAGGTGCAACAGCTGCAATCGATCAAATGAAGTACGAAATCGCTCAAGAATTTGGTGTACAATTAGGAGCAGATTCTACGGCTCGCGCTAACGGTTCAGTTGGTGGAGAAATCACAAAACGTCTAGTTGCAATGGCTGAGCAAAGCCTTGGCGGATTCCACAAATAAATATATATGGCAAAAAGGTCTCAAGGCATATGCCTTGAGACCTTCCTTAATTTATTGCAACATTTGTAAAAACTTCTTCGTACGTTCTTCTTTTGGATTTGTAAATACTTCTTCTGGTGTACCTTGTTCGACAACGACACCACCATCCATGAAAATAACACGGTTCGCAATTTGATGTGCAAAACGCATTTCGTGCGTTACAATAACCATTGTCATGCCTTCTTTAGCAAGTTCTTTCATTACTTTCAGAACTTCTTGAACGAGTTCAGGATCAAGCGCTGACGTCGGCTCATCAAATAGTAACACTTCCGGCTCCATCGCAAGCGCGCGCGCAATTCCAACGCGCTGTTGCTGTCCGCCTGATAATTGGAACGGATATAAATCCACTTTATCTGCTAAACCAACTTTTTCAAGGAAATAGTGTGCTTTTTTCTTTGCTTCTTCTTTCCCCATCTTTTTCACTGTAACGAGCCCTTCCATTACATTTTGAAGTGCTGTTAAATGCGGGAATAAATTATGGTGCTGGAATACCATACCTGTTTGCGTACGAAGATTAACAATATCTTTCTTCGTTACTTTTTGAGAGAAGTTAAGCTCTTTATTACCGATACGAATATTACCAGCGTTTGGCGTTTCTAATACATTGAGACAACGTAAGAATGTCGTTTTACCAGATCCAGACGGACCAATAATAACAACAACCTCCCCCTTCTCAACTGTTAAATCTATATGCTTTAGTACGGTATTATCTCCGAAACTTTTTTGTAAGTGCTGAATTGAAATCATAAAAACAAAAACTCCTTTTGTAAAAGGATTATTTTAATGTGTAGCG
The DNA here is from genome assembly GCF_001836235.1 of Bacillus sp. HMSC036E02. Lineage (NCBI taxonomy): Bacteria > Bacillati > Bacillota > Bacilli > Caryophanales > Bacillaceae > Bacillus > Bacillus sp. HMSC036E02. The sequence continues at coordinate 14,021 of NZ_KV827869.1, forward strand.
TTCTGAACGCTTTTCTAACATCTGTTGTACGATTGATAATAAGAAACAAATAACCCAATAAATAAGACCTGCTTCAAAATAAACAATTAAAAACTCGTAGTTCATCGCCGCAATTTCCTGCGCTTTTCGGAACATTTCTGTTACTAAAATTAACGATGCTAACGAAGTATCTTTCACTAAGCTAATAAATGTATTCGAAAGCGGCGGGATTGATACGCGCGTTGCTTGTGGTAAAATAACACGTTTTAATGCTTGTGGATATGTCATCCCAATTGTATAAGCTGCTTCCCACTGCCCTTTCGGAATGGAAAGGATAGAAGCACGAATAATTTCAGATGCATATGCACCGACATTTAATGAAAATCCAACAACTGCTGCTGTATATGGCTCAACTTCAATATTAAGAGTTGGAAGACCATAGAAAATAATAAATAATTGTACAAGAAGTGGCGTTCCGCGAATGATAGATACATAGATACGAGCAATCCATTGTAAAATACGACTACCAGAAATACGTGCGAGCGCTGTTAACGTTGCCAGTATAATCCCGATAATAAATGTAATAAGCGTTAATGGAATTGTTGTAAAAACAGCTTCCTTCAGCATAGGCATGAAGGAAGTCTGCATAATATCTATCCAAGTAGACAATCGATCTGAAACCAATGCACTACTTAGATACATTTTCACCGAACCATTTTTTCGTTATTTTGTCATACGTACCGTCTTTTTTCATATCTTCTAACGCTTTATCTACTTCTTGTACAAGCTTATCGCTACCTTTACGGAATAAGAATCCACTTTCTGAAGCTTCTTTTTCAGTATCTACAATTTTAATTTTCGCATCTTTTTTCGTTTCTAAATAATTTAATACTGATAACTTATCATTAATTGTAAAATCAACGCGTCCTGAAGCTAATAATTCTGCCGCTTGGCTAAATCCTTCTACACCAATAATTTCCGCACCATTTTTCTTAGCGATATCTGCATAGTTACTCGTTAAAGATTGTGCTCCTTTTAATCCTTTTACATCAGCAAATGTAGCAGGCTTATCTTTATCTTTTGCAATAACTAATGCCGCTGAAGATGAAACGTACGGTTTAGAGAAATCATATTTCTTTTGACGGTCTTCACGAATACCAACTTCGTTTGCAACCATATCGAAACGTTTTGCATCAAGGCCAGCAAGTAAGCTATCCCATTGTGTTTCTTTAAATACAGGTTTTACACCTAAACGTTTTGCAACTTCTTCTGATAGTTCAACGTCAAATCCAGTTAATTTATTGCTTGAATCATGGAATGTGAACGGTGCGTATGTACCTTCTGTTCCAATTACAAGTTCACCGCTTTGTTTTATCTTTTGTAACGCGTCTTGACTAGCTGTATCTTTTTTCTCTTCTTTACCGCAGCCGGCTACAATCCCGATCGCTAATGTAGTTACTGCAAGCACTGAAAATAATTTCTTCATGATAGTAATCCTCCAAGTATTCTGATAGGAATTTAAAAACTATATTGATTGTATGCAATCTTGAACAATTTTTCAATGAAAATGTTCTTATTTAGTTTATCCTTTTTCTTCATAATCAAACAAAAGGGAAAAATAACGCTACATACAAAAAATAAGTAACATTTTTTAATATAGCATTTATTGTACGAAAGGTAAAATAATACTTCTTATTTAACTGCCCTGATTCACTAAAAAAAGAACTTGTGAAAATCACAAGTTCTCTCCCATACCTATTAAGCGCTCTGATTCCCTTCCATTTGCGTTTTGTACATATCATAATAACGCCCGCGCTTTTTCATTAGCTCATCATGAGACCCTTTTTCTAAAATGGTTCCTCTATCAAGCACAATAATTTGATCTGCGCTTTTAATTGTTGAAAGTCGGTGAGCGATAATAAATGTCGTTCTTCCTTTTTTCACAACTTCTAGCGCTTGTTGAATCATCGCCTCTGTTTCTGTATCGATACTAGATGTCGCTTCATCTAAAATTAAAATGGCTGGGTCAAAAGCGAGCGCCCTAGCAAACGAAATAAGCTGACGTTCTCCAGTGGAAAGCGTACTTCCCTTTTCTGTAATTTCTTCATTTATATTGTTCGCAAATCTTTCAGCACCAACATCACGCAATGCTTTTACGATGCGCTCTTTTGAAATTTTTTCATTTTCTAAACTTACATTAGATGCTACTGTTCCGCTAAATAAAAAAGGATCTTGCAGTACAATTCCCATATGTTCACGAGTTGCTTGTTTCGGCATCTCTTTTACATCATGACCATCAATCGTAAGCTTTCCTTTTTCAAACTCGTAAAACTGAAAGAGTACGTTCATAATAGAACTTTTTCCTGATCCAGTATGACCGACAAGTGCCACGGTCTCCCCTTGTTTCGCTTCAAAAGAAATATTTTTTAACACTTCATCTTTCCCATTATAAGAAAACGATACATTATCAAACTTCACATTTCCTTGTAAGCGAGGCATACGCTCTTCTTCTACTGCTTCTCCTTTTTCCTCTAACAATTCAAAAACACGCTCTGATGCAACACGCGATTGTTCTAAGTTAGCAAGCTGATTCACCATATTTGTAATCGGTGAGAACAATCGTGTTAAATAATCAACGAACGCATACAGTATCCCTAGAGAAATGACGCCTGTAGCACTTAATGAAGCGCCACCGAAATACCAAATCACACCTGTGAAAGCGATATTTCTTAATACGGATACTAAATTATGAGAAGTTGCTGCATTTAAATTCAAAATTTTATTTTGATACTTAAAATAATCGCCATTTAATTCTTCAAATTCTTTTTTCGTTTCACGCTCTTGACGGAACGCTTGAATAATTGGCATCCCTTGAATGGATTCATTTACTGTTCCGTTAATATCAGATAAACGAGAGCGCATTTTATGATTGTATACAGACGCGTATTTTCTATAAAGAATCGCCCAAACAATTAAAATTGGGATAATTAATAAACATAATGAAGCGAGCTTCACATCTAATAAAAATAGCGCAGCAAATATCCCAATAATATAGATGATACTAGAAACGAATGTTGCCAACACCGTTACATATAAATCACGAATGGCCTCTGTATCATTCGTCACACGCGAAACAATTTTCCCCGCCGGTAAATGATCAAAGTAACGAATTGGCAACGTTTGAATATGAGAAAACACATCTTCCCTCATAATTTGAATAATTTTGTTCGCTGCCTTTTGCAAGAAGAACTGCTTTCCGTATGCAAATAATGACACGACTACTAATAAAGCGAAATAGCCACCACCAAGTAATAATAGACGGTTTATTTCTGGCTTATAAAATGCAAATACTTCTTCCTTTGTTAATGCTTTCGCTTTATACACTTGCACCGCCTTACCATTTTGAACGGTAATCATATCCCCTTTTACAGTACGTGACCCTTCCACATTTACCTTATTCGGTACAAAATAATATTGAAAACCGACTTGCATCACGCGTACTTCTTTTCCTTTTTTCTCGCCTTGTTCAAAGTGATCACTTCGCTTATAAAAAGCCCCATTATACGAAACAGCATCTTCACTCTGTTCTGTTTCATACCAAGGTTTCTCTATCCCGACGATATGATCGTCAATCATCGTTTTAGCGACGAAAGGACCAGCAAGCTCTGCCATGACGAAAATAAATAACATTAACATCGCAGCAAAAATCGTCCCTTTCACTTTCATCGCGTATTGAAACAATCGTTTTGAAACGCTCATATTTTCACCCCACTATCCGCACTTTCACTTTCACCTTGTTGTCTTTCAAACTGTTCAGCATACCAGCCTCCCTTTTGGATAAGCTGAGCATGCGTACCTTCTTCTATAACTGCGCCTTCATCCATAACGAGAATCCAATCCGCATGTTGCACTGCTGATAAACGATGCGTCGTAATAATCGTCGTCTTTCCGCTTCTTTCCGTTCTTATATTTTCAATGATCGCTGCTTCCGTACGAGCATCTACAGCTGATAAAGAATCGTCCAAAATTAAAATTTCTGGATTTTGAATAACAGCTCTTGCAATCGAGATCCTTTGTTTTTGCCCTCCTGATAAAGAAACACCTTTCTCTCCAACGAGCGTTTCTAACCCTTCTGGTAAAAACTCTAAATCCTTTTTAAACGCAGCAATTTCAATTGCTTTCTCTAGTTCTTCTTCAGTCGCTTCCCTATTTCCGAATAAAATATTTTCTCGCGCTGTTTTTGAGAACAAAATATGCTCCTGCGGTACATAACCAATCCAGCCGAGTACATTTTCATTCGTCATTTTATCTAATGTCACATCAGAAACTGCAATATCTCCATCTCCAAGTGGATATTGACGAAGAAGCTGACGTACAAGCGTCGTTTTCCCGCTTCCTGTTTTTCCGACAACCCCAAGCGTCTCCCCTTGTTTTAAGGTAAACGAAACCTTTTTTAAATTTGTTTCAGTTGATGAAGGATATGAAAAGGTAACGTCATCAAACTGAATATAATCCGGCTCTTGCACAAGCTTTGGATGTTTCGGATCCTTTACATCTGGTTCATACGCTAACGTTTCATTCACACGGTCAAGCGAAGCATTTCCTCTTTGCATAACATTAATTAATTCACCAATTGCAAACATCGGCCAAATCATCATCCCTAAATACACGTTAAATGAAACAAGTTCACCAAGTGTTACCTTTGATTGAAATACAAGATATGCCCCGTACACTAAACCGATTAAATAACTAAGGCCAACAAGCATTTTCACAGTTGGTTGGAATAATGCGTCAATTCTCGCTACTTTCATATTTTTTTCGTAGACGTCATCTCCTAAGTGATGAAATCTTTCCTCATCTGCATTCTCTTGTACGTATGCACGAATAACACGCACACCAGCGATTGATTCAAGCACTTTATCGTTCATATCACCAAACGCATCTTGCGCAACGGTAAATCTTTCATGCAATTTCTTTCCATATATATTCATCGCATACGCCATAATTGGAAGCGGAATAAGCGCTGCAAATGTAAGCTCCCAACTAATTGTAAATCCCATCATAAAAACGATCGTAAGCATGTATAAACTAGAATCCACAAGCGTTAATATACCAAAACCAGCTGTCATAGCGATTGCTTTTAAATCATTCGTTGCCCGCGCCATTAAGTCGCCAGTACGATTTTTTTGATAAAAAGTCGGCGTCATCTTAAGTAAATGCCCCATAAATTTAGAGCGCATCGTTTTCTCAAGTACAAATGCACCTCCAAACAATTGATGTTGCCATACGAAAGTAAGACCATACCCAACGATTGTAACCCCTATTAAAATAAGAATAGATTGCATAATTGCTTCGTTCGATAACGTTCCTGTTTTTATATTATCTATCGTAACCCCTAACACTTTCGGGGGAATAACTTCAACTATATTCACAATTAAAAGAGCTCCAATAGCAATACTATATCTCTTCCAGTGCTCCCTAAAAAACCATTTTAACTTTAGTAATACTGATAACAATGTAACCTCTCCCTTCTCGTTCTCGTTTACCTCTCATTTCTTTATCCACTATCCAGACCCATCACATTTACATTTCGTAACCCATACAATCTCATCACATTTTTCCACCTTCCAAAGTTTTTTATCGGAACTAAACAAGGGAAAATAAACAAAAAAAAGCATACCGCCGCTTGACGATATGCACAGGAATGCATAAAAAGCGTACGTTACGATATACGCAACGTACGCTTTTTATAAGACAAAGATGCCCTATATATCCGTACGGGTTGCGTAATGATATGAATGTTTTCTGCCATTTAACAGAGCTAAGCCCATTACATTTACGATTACAATCATTACGCACACCCCCTTCATTTATTTTCCATTTATAATCTTACAACTTTATTGAGTATTCTGTCAATTATTTTTTCACACTTCAAATAAAAATATATGATACACCATTTTGAAATAAGGGAATGTTCTGTAAGAAAGGGCATACAAAATAAAAAAAGAATAAGAAATCGTTTTCACAAACATTTCATTTGAAAAATGTTATCAAACCCCCTACAATCACCTTATACTCACTCTTACAAGTTGCTATTTTAGGAGGACTAATCATGACAACTAGCAATACGTACAAATTTTATTTAAACGGAGAATGGAGAGAAAGCTCTTCAGGAGAAACAATCGAAATTCCATCTCCATACTTACACGAAGTAATTGGACAAGTACAAGCAATTACTCGCGGAGAAGTGGATGAAGCAATTGCATCTGCAAAAGAAGCTCAAAAATCATGGGCTGAAGCTTCCCTACAAGATCGCGCAAAATACTTATATAAATGGGCTGATGAGCTCGTAAATATGCAGGATGAAATTGCCGATATCATTATGAAAGAAGTCGGTAAAGGATATAAAGATGCGAAGAAAGAAGTTGTTCGTACAGCTGACTTCATTCGTTACACGATCGAAGAAGCTTTACATATGCACGGAGAAAGCATGATGGGCGATAGCTTCCCGGGCGGTACAAAATCGAAACTTGCGATTATCCAACGCGCACCACTTGGTGTTGTATTAGCAATCGCACCATTTAACTACCCAGTAAACTTATCTGCTGCAAAACTTGCACCAGCATTAATTATGGGTAACGCTGTTATTTTCAAACCAGCAACTCAAGGTGCAATTAGTGGTATTAAAATGGTTGAAGCACTTCACAAAGCTGGCCTTCCAAAAGGTCTTGTAAACGTAGCTACAGGACGCGGTTCTGTAATTGGTGACTACTTAGTAGAGCACGAAGGCATCAATATGGTATCGTTCACAGGTGGTACAAACACAGGTAAACATTTAGCGAAAAAAGCTTCAATGATTCCACTTGTATTAGAACTTGGTGGTAAAGATCCTGGTATCGTTCGTGAAGATGCTGACTTACAAGATGCTGCAAACCATATCGTAAGCGGTGCATTCTCTTACTCTGGTCAACGTTGTACAGCTATTAAACGTGTACTTGTACACGAAAACGTAGCGGACGAGCTTGTTAGCTTATTAAAAGCGCAAGTAGCTGAACTATCAGTTGGATCTCCAGAACAAGACAGCACAATCGTTCCATTAATTGACGACAAGTCTGCTGACTTCGTTCAAGGTTTAGTTGACGACGCTGTAGAAAAAGGTGCTACAATCGTTATCGGTAACAAACGTGAGCGTAACTTAATTTACCCAACATTAATCGATCACGTAACAGAAGAGATGAAAGTTGCTTGGGAAGAGCCATTCGGCCCAATCCTTCCAATCATCCGTGTTTCTTCAGATGAACAAGCAATTGAAATTGCTAACAAATCAGAGTTCGGTCTGCAAGCAAGTGTCTTCACTAAAGACATTAACAAAGCATTTGCAATTGCTAACAAAATCGAAACTGGTTCTGTACAAATTAACGGACGCACAGAGCGCGGCCCTGACCACTTCCCATTCATCGGTGTAAAAGGTTCAGGTATGGGCGCACAAGGTATTCGTAAGAGCCTTGAGTCTATGACACGTGAAAAAGTAACTGTATTAAACTTAGTTTAATCTTATAAAAAGAAGCTGATCTATAAATAGATCAGCTTCTTTTCTATATAAATACTTCCGAAAAACGGAGTATTTCGTTCTACTTCCGATTTGGTTTTCCAAATCGAACTAAAACATGCCATAATAATTTTAATTCCTGAAGCACTTCTTCATAAGTTCCACGATCACTCCAAGATAATGGATTGCGTTTCAAATCCACTACAGCAGAGCCAATTATATTTGCATCGATGCAATGATTCCGTGCAATGCGTCTTGCTAAAGATGGCATTTTTGAACCTCTAAAATCCATCGGAACTTCGTCTACCATAAGTACAAAACCGATGTGCCAATACAAATCAATCGCATACTTCAGGCAAATTCCTTCTAAAACTTTCCCTACATCCGTACCCTTAAATGAAGGATCTGCAACAAGCACCTCTACGTCTTCTTTAAGAGAAATCTCTCCATGAATTTGCGCTTCGATATAATGATTAAGATTACGGGCTGGCTCTTTATCTGCGAAATCTATAAACGGTCTTTCCAGGTTATCCAGCAAATGATGAATGAGTCTTGTTGGAGTCAAATTCCCTTCACCAATTGCAAAATCTCTTACGAATGTCTCTTCCAAAAGAGCAGCTAAAATCATATCAAACTCCTCATAAGTCCCCTTTTCTTTCGGATCTTGATGCGAATCTAAATATGTATATGTAGAGCGCGAAGAAACTTTTGGAGATAAGAGAAAATAACATGAACCAAAACGCGGAGCCGGCCCATCTGGATGTAACATTAAATTTAGCGCTCCGTATTTTGGCCGTTGATCATTCGTTACGCCTTCTAATTGATATGCCCCTCCAAATATTCTCTTTTCCCAAAGGTCACGTTCACCACCAGGATAAGCAGATACGCTTCCATTAGATAGCAATGTTTCAAACTGACTTTTATATACTCCTTGCTCAAACAGTGCTTCAGCAACACTTTTCATATTCGAATCTAGTCTGTCTGGATGAAAGTGTAAAGCAATCCTTGCATGAGATTTTAAATTAGCGACAGCTTCTTCAAATATTTCATCTGTAATATTAGACATTTTAAGTATATGATTAATCGTTGCTTTAGCCCCACGTTTTTCGTTCTCTGCATATTTTGAAATATACTCTAAAGCAAATAATTGAGATCTTAATAATTCCATAATCCAATCTCCCCTTTAATTGAACTGCCCTTAAACACTTCAATTAAAAGCTTATTCTTTCCTTCTTATGAAACGAACCTCATTTATTTAAAAAAGTAATTTACTAAATCTTAATTATGTATACACGCATTTTTCATAGGCAAATGTACACATTCTACAGAAATTTGATACCCTAGCCATCGCTCAGCAATATGTTCAAATGATAAAACAGATCCCGTTGTAAAAAAGCGATGCTTCGGATTCAGATTGTCAGACAAAATTCCTTTGTGCTGTAAAATGGTACTTAACTCTATCGCTGTTTCTTCTGCAGAACTAATAATCGTTATGTCTTCTCCTAGTTCCTTTTTTATATAGGACTCTAAAAGTGGATAATGCGTACATCCAAGAATTAACGTATCTATATCTTCTTTCATTAATGGAAGTAAAGCTTGTTTCACTTGCTGCGTGACATATGCTGTATCTTCTAATTGATTTTCTACAACTGTGGCTAAAGTCGGGCAAGCATAGCTATGCACTTCCAAATATGTATCCAGCTCGTGTAATGCTTTTTCATACATATTAGATTTTATCGTACCTACAGTTCCAATTACCCCGATTTCCCCTTTCTTTGTAACTTTAATTGCCGCTCTTGCTCCTGGATGTATAACGCCAATAACTGGAATGGAAAGTGCTTCTTGTAGCGCATTCAATGCAGCAGCTGCAGCAGTATTACATGCTACGACTAGCGCTTTTAATGGAAACTGTTTGAGGAACTCAACCATTTCAAATACGAAAGATTGCACCTCCTCTACACTTCTTGGCCCATACGGACAACGCTTATTATCACCAATATAATAAATGCTTTCTTTAGGCAATTGTCTTATAATTTCGCTCGCAACTGTTAATCCCCCAACACCCGAATCTAGCACACCTATTACTGAATGTTTATGACATACAGACATATACTTCATCCCCTTTTCAATCATCTAGCGCTAATAACATGTATTATATTACGAAAATTCAAATATCACATAACAATCCCTCTTACTTTTAATCACAAACTGTTCTCTATAATCTGATTATTACTATATCCATTGACGTATAAAAATTCATTTGTTACTCTTAAAGACGTTAATTTAATATTTAAATCCTCATTCGTATCTCGGTGAGGTAGAGGTTGCAATCATTAAGAGTATCATTTCAGGAGATGTAGTGGCATTGATGAAGGAATGAGAAAGGAATGGTTGCCGAAGTAAGTCGTGTCCACCATGCACGCTTGCTGGGTCTGCATTTAATAAGTGCAGAACTGTCACAAACGTTTCGTTTGTGGAGAGCTATCGAGAGGTATGTCGTGGGTTTCTTATAAGATAGAAAGCATGTAGCGGCAAATTACGTGCTTTTTTTGTTTTGTTTGGGACTTCTCTTCCTGATTCAGGAAGACATACATATCTCCTCGCTTGACTTGGTTATACTAACTTTGGAGGTATTTTTCTATGCAACAAAAAAAATGGGGCTTTTGGGTACTAACAGCTTTCGTTGTCGGTAACATGGTTGGCGCTGGTATTTTCATGGTACCAAGTACGTTGGCACAAACAGCAAGCCCACTCGGTGTCACTTTAGCTTGGTTAACCACAGGGTTTGGTGTTTTAATGCTAGCTCTTGTTTTCGGTAATTTAGCAATTCGTCGTCCTGATTTAACGACAGGGCCACAAAGTCATGCATATGCTTTATTCTCAACACCAAAAAAGAAAAAAATGGCTGGCTTCAGTATGGTATGGGGATATTGGGTTGCAAACTGGGCAAGTAACGTTGCCATCATTACATCATTTGCGGGATATTTATCACTCTTCTTCCCAATTATGAAAGATACGCGACTACTATTTTCAATCGGCTCGTTTAACGTAGAAGTCGGAAAACTAATTACATTTACGATTTGTTCCATCTTACTTTGGGGAACTCATATTATATTAACAAATGGTGTAAGCGGAGCTGGAAAACTAAACTTCTTAGCAACAACAACGAAAGTAACTGGATTCCTTTTATTCATCGTCGTTACGTTATTTGCATTCGAAGCTTCTAAGTTTGGACAATGGTACACACCGATGATTGATAAATCAGGTGCATCACATGGTCTTCTTTCACAAGTAAATTTAGCTGCTCTTACAACGCTTTGGGCGTTTATCGGAATTGAATCAGCCGTTCTTTTATCAAACCGTGCTGTTTCTCCAAAAACGGTAAAACGTGCAACAGTTGCGGGATTACTTATTACAGTTGCGATTTACTTAGGAATTACAATTTTAACAATGGGTGTACTTCACGTTGATAAATTACAAGCTTCTGAACGTCCATTAGCAGATGCACTAAATGCTGCAATGGGTCACGGCGGCGGGAAACTGATGGCATTACTTGCTCTTACTTCCCTGTTCGGTTCTATCTTAGGCTGGATTTTATTAAGCTCAGAAGTACCTTATCAAGCAGCAAAAGAAGGTTTCTTCCCTTCCTTCTTCACGAAAACAAATAAAAAAGGAAGTCCAATTTACTCATTACGATTAACAAACATTATGTCGCAAGTATTCCTATTCTCAACATTATCAGGAACCATTGCGGAAGCTTATACATTCGTTATTACCGTATCAACACTGGCCTACCTCATTCCATATCTCGTTTCACCAATCTTCCAGTTAAAACTAGTCGCAACTGGTGAAACATATAAAAATGAAATGCGGGCAAGAATTACAGATGGCATAGTCGCAGTTATCGCACTTTGCTACGCACTATGGGTTATTAAAACTGGCGCATCCGATATAAAAACGTTCCTTCTCGGAATTGGTTTATTCGTAATTGGATTTGCTTTCTATCCATTAATGAATCGTGATCAGAAAAAAAATAACGAAAAGAAAAACGGGCAAGTTGCATAACGCAATTTGCTCGTTTTTTCTTTTGTAAAACATATATAATAGAACAAAGAGGTGAAAAACATGTCAATCGAATCGCTATGGAGCAGTCGCTTCCAACAACATATTCAAAATATCATTACATACTTTGCACGTATGATTAACGGTTTACTATATAGCTTTATCTTTATTTCATGCGTTGGTGCATATTATTATGCTCAGTTTCTAAAAGCATCTCCTTCTAAAGGAATATCTTTAATAATTATAACGATTGTACTTACGTTCATTATAACGAGATGCCCTATCCGTACATTTATTCAAAAACCTGATGCTGTCTATTTGCTTGTATTAGAAGAGAAACTAACATCCTATTTCAAAAAATCTCTTCTATACAATTACATCATGCAGCTTTTCCCATTGTTATTTACGTTCCTTATTCTCGTTCCACTTGCTATGCAATCATTACAATTAACTGTACCTTTTTTATGTACAATCTTTATCGTGTTAATGATTACGAAAGCCTGGAACATGTACATACATTGGATGTGGCGTGATAGTCACGAAAAAAATATATGGCTGATCATTCGTATTACTTGTAACGCCCTAATCATTTACATGCTGTTTTATTCCGCAAATGTTCTCATATTGGGCGGACTACTCTTACTACTTGCTTTCCTACTTCTATATACGAAAAAACAGCCTACAAAACGAATACCGTGGGATTACATAATCGAGCAAGAAGAAAAAATGAACGTTCGTTTTTATCAATTTGCTAGCATTTTCACCGATGTTCCGCAACTGAATAAACAAGTAAATAAAAGAAAATGGCTTACAAATTGGATTGAACCTTTATTACATAAAAAACGAGCAACTTTCTTCTACTTACATACACTAGCATTTTTACGTGGAAATGATTATTTCGGTATATATATTCGCTTAGGATTGATCGGTGCTTTCGCCTTATATTTCATACCAAATATATACGTAAAAGGTGCTATCACTTACATCGTTCTATATATGATCTCTATGCAGCTTCGTTCACTATGGAAATATTTTTCGGGAAATATTATTGCAGCATTATATCCAATCCATACTGAAGAAAGAATGAAACAATTTCTTAGCTTAATCTTTATATTGCTAAGTATTCAACTCATTGTATTTTCGAGTGTTATACTCATTGCTACAGGTCAATTTTTACATAGCCTTATCATTATGATTGTCGGGTTACTCTGGATCAAATTTATTATTGTACCAAAAACGAAGCAAAGAATTTCCGCATTTTAACGAAAAGAATTATCTTAAAAGCCAAGGAGAAAATAAATTTTCTCCTTGGCTTTTTTATTTTGCTTCCTCAAACAAGAATTACTGAAACAACCGATATTTTATGATTTTACATACAAAAACGATAATACATGTTTACGACCTAATAAAAAGGGTATCTATTAATTAACAGAGTAAAGGAGGGGCCTATATTGTGAATAAAAAAACGGAACAATTGAAGCATCACGTTACTGACAATCAATGCAAACATGCTTTAACAACAAATCAAGGGGTAAAAATAGCTGAAGATGAATTTTCTTTAAAGATGGGCTTAAGAGGCCCAACCTTAATGGAGGATTTTCACTTTCGTGAGAAAATGACCCATTTTGATCACGAACGAATTCCCGAAAGGATTGTTCATGCACGCGGGGTTGGCGCTCATGGTTATTTTCAGCTTTATGAATCTTTAGAAACATATACGAAAGCAGATTTTCTTACTAATCCTTCAAAGAAAACACCTGTATTTGTACGGTTCTCAACCGTTCAAGGTTCTAAAGGATCCAACGACACAGTAAGAGATGTACGCGGATTCGCCACAAAATTTTATACAGATGAAGGAAACTATGATTTAGTGGGTAATAATATGCCAGTATTCTTTATCCAAGATGCTATTAAATTTCCTGATTTTGTCCATGCAGTTAAACCAGAACCACATAATGATATTCCTCAAGGAGCTAGCGCTCATGATACCTTTTGGGACTTTGTTGCGCATAATCCTGAGTCCACTCATATGGTCATGTGGCAAATGAGCGACCGAGCTATTCCGCGTAGTTTACGAATGATGGAAGGTTTTGGAGTTCACACATTTCGACTCATTAACGCAGAAGGAAAAGCCCATTTCGTAAAGTTTCACTGGAAACCTACCCTCGGGGTTCATTCATTAGTATGGGATGAAGCTCAAAAGATTGCCGGGAAAAATCCTGATTTTCATCGTCAAGATTTATACGAAGCAATTGAAAAAGGGGATTATCCTGAATGGGAGCTTGGATTACAGCTAATTCCAGAAGAAGATGAACATAAATTTGATTTTGATATTTTAGATCCAACGACATTATGGCCAGAAGAAGAAGTTCCCGTAAAATTAGTTGGTAAAATGACACTGAACAAAAATGTTGATAACTTCTTTGCTGAAACAGAGCAGGTAGCTTTTCACCCTGGTCATGTCGTACCAGGTATTGATTTTTCAAATGACCCTCTTCTGCAAGGAAGATTATTCTCCTATACAGATACACAATTATCTCGTTTAGGGGGCCCTAATTTCCATCAAATTCCTATTAATCAGCCTGTATGTCCTTTTCATAATAATCAACGTGATGGTATGCATCAAATGCAGATTCATCGCGGTCAAACAAGCTATCATCCTAATGGATTAAATAACAATCAACCTGCAACCGTCCAAGCCGAACAAGGAGGATATGAACATTATCAAGAAAAGATTGATGGGCATAAAATTAGAGGTCGCAGTAAAAGCTTTCTTAACTTTTATTCTCAGGCTAAACTTTTCTACAATAGTATGAGCCCTATTGAAAAGCAGCACATAAAAGAAGCTTTTTGCTTTGAAGTTGGGAAGTGTAAATCAGACATGGTGAAGGCAAATGTAATTGCTCTCTTAAACCACGTCGATCGTCAATTAGCACAAGAAGTCGCTAACATTATTGGAGCTCCTTTACCTAAGGAAAATCACGAAGTAAATTCAGATGCAAAATCACCTGCACTAAGTATGTCCAATACTATTTTTAAATCTGATTCCAAAAATGTTGCAATTCTATTAAATGGTGACCCAAGCGTCTCACTTCTGTCCGAATGGATTCAAGCTTTTGTACAACACCGAATTAACTATAGTATCATAGATAATAAAATTTATCAGTTCAATGATTCCATTAAAGTAACTGACACTTATACAACAACAGACTCCTCCCTTTTTGATGCAGTATTAGTGTTTAGTAGTGAGTCTGTCATTCAACCCCCTGTTTTAGAATTTGCAGAAACTACTTTTAAACATTTTAAACCGATAGCTCATGTCCTTAGTAATCCTCATGCTTTGGACCATAGTAAGATTAAACTGGATGGAGCAGGAGTTTACAACTTAACAAATACTTCAATTGAATCATTTATAGAAGGCATTGCCCAAGGAAGATTCTGGAGCCGATAATATAATATAAGGAGCGGATTAGAATGAGTAAAAAAATTGCTATTTTAATAACGGATTATTTCGAGGATACAGAATACACAGAGCCAGTAGAAGCTTTTAAACAAAAGGGATATGAATTCACAACTATTGAAATGGAAAAAGGGAAAACGGTACACGGTAAGCAAGGAAAAAGTGAAGTCGTGATTGATAAAAGTATTGATGATGTTTCTCCAGAGAACTTTGATGCCCTCTTCATACCGGGTGGATTTTCTCCAGATATACTTCGTGCCGATGAACGTTTTGTTCGCTTTAGTAAAGCATTTATGGATGCGGAAAAACCTGTTTTCGCTATTTGTCACGGACCTCAGCTACTCATCACTGCACAAACACTTGAAGGACGCGATGTAACTGGATATAAATCTATTGAAGTCGATTTAAAAAATGCCGGCGGGAACTTTCATGACAAAGAGGTTGTCGTATGTCAAAATCAGCTAGTAACAAGTAGACAGCCAGAGGACATCCCAGCGTTTATTGAAGAATCGTTGCGTATATTAGGATAACTACTTTGGTTAACTAACCTCCTTTTATTTACATGAAAATAATGAATCAGCGGGGTTTTATTCATCCCCCCACTGATTCATTAGCCCTCACCAACTGGTCGTTTACAGGAAATCCGACCACCACAAATAGCAAGATAAATAAAAAGAGGGGAATCCAAAAGTTCAGTTTTAATAATCTTTTGGATTCCCCCCTTTTCTCGCCCAAAAATTCCTTATCACTTTTCATAGGCATTTCTCATATAGTGAAAATGACTATATAATTCCTATCCATAAGTTAAATAATGATTTCGCACATATATAAATACAAAAGATGGGAGCCCTATTTATGAATAACAATCCACCTTCAACGCCCCAAGACAACTCCGAAAACAATAGCCGTGATATTACGCTGCAAACATTAAGGGTCATCGGACTCGTCGTCCTTATTAGTGGTTATATCCTCGTTGCGCTCTCTGAAGTAGGTGAGCTGAAAGTCTTATTAACAAACCCAAATAGCAATCCTGATTTAGCTGAAGTTGATCCGTTTTAAAAGCCATATGAAAAGCGATTTCTAGCATCGCTTTTCATATCGTTTTATCCAATCTGAGAAACCTCCCCCTCATACTTCTCTCTCCCTATCGCCTTCATAAATAGTAAAATACTGCTCATACCAACGATAAAGTACAGAGCACTCATGCCCCAAGATGCAATAAATGAACCTAGCATAACACCTAATGCCCCGTTCATTTTTGCAACTTGAAAGACCATTCCGTTAATCGCCATATATGAACCTCTCGCCTCATTTGGCACCATATCTGCCATAATAGATTGACGCACTGGCACATACATCATCTCGCCTACCGTTTGGAAAAGCCCTGCAATTAATAAAATCCATAAGCTATTGCTCGTTCCGAGTATTGTAAATCCAATCGTGTAAATAAATAAGCCTACATATAAGATTTTCAAATCGTTGAAGCTTTTCAGCATTTTAATAAGAAGTGCTGAACATAACACAACTAAAATTGTATTCTCTGCAGAAATCCAGCTTAGCATGCGAATACCTGTTAAATCAAACGTAAAACCATTCCCGAATAAAAAGTGCACCGTTTCAAATTCCTTCTGCAAACGTACCCCTAAATAATTATTAATTTGAAACTCTAACGATAATGTACATATACTCGCTGCACAAAAAATTAAAAATGCTTTATCTTTCATCACGACTTTATAACTATCTGCCATATCTTTTAATACATTTTTCTTCTCCATCGTTTTTCGTGCTACATACACTTCTTCCATATACACAGCCATCACATATAAAGTCATAATGGCAACAAGCGTTAATACGATAAACAATTGTAGTCTATAGTTTTCAAATAGTAATCCTCCAAATATCGCTCCAATCGCAATCGATAAATTAATAGCCCAGTAATTAATGCTATACATCACTTTTCGATTTTCAGATGTACTCACATCAATTAACATCGCTTCTGTCGCAGGATTCATAAGTCCCGATCCTAAACTATTCACTAGCATAAAGATAAATGTTAACCACGGTGAGTCAACGTAATCCGAATTCGCAACTCCCATACAAGCAATGGAAATGACTTGTATACTTTGACCGATAATCATAACCTTTTTACGCCCAAGCCGGTCTCCAACATATCCACCGTATAAACCAATTACTAATGAAGCTATGACATTAATAAGTAGTAACGCACCAGCAATCGCGCTACCTAACTTTACGGAAAAATAAATCGCCATAAATGGAAAAATCATCGTGGACACAGTACGTGTTAAAAACGATGTTATAATTCTAATTTTTATATTTCGATGCATACTCCAAAATCCCATTGTTTCCCCTCCTTATGCTTACTTATTTTACTTTGAAAAAAAGGAAGAAAAAGGTTAGAATATTCTAAAGAGTTTCCCCTTTTATGATAGAAGGAAGTGTATATATGAAAATTATGGACTATTACATTAGACTAAGACTACATGCACAAGATCAACAACATATGCGAAATAGCTTACAAGAATTAGCGGATGTTTTATATTGCAGTACGAAAAACGTAAAGATTTTATTAAAGAAAATGAGCGAGGAGCAATTAATTAGCTGGACTCCAGGGCGAGGCCGCGGAAATAAAACGGAAATTCTATTTATACATAATCTCGTAGAAGCGATTGAGTCCTATACAGATGAACTGTTAGCACAAGAAAAATTAAAAGATATCTTTCTTCTTTTAAAAGAACCCCTACCCCTTGCACTTCAAAAAAAGATAGAAAATAAACTACATCATCATTTTGGATACGAACCTTCAAATGATATGTACGACGTATTAAAGATTCCTATATCGAGAAAGATATTCCCATTAGATCCGGCTTTTGTGGCTGTAACTACAGAGAGTCATCTTACAAGTCAAATTTTTGATACGTTAGTTGTCTATAACGATGTTACTGAAAAAATGGAGCCTCACATTGCGCATACATGGGAATTAAGTGAAGATGGACTTACGTGGACCTTTTATTTACGAAAAGATATATATTTTCACAATGAATCAATTTTAACTTCTAAAGATGTACAGTTTTCATTTGAAAGACTAAAGCAAGTTCAATCCCCTTTCGAATGGTTAACAGAAGAAATTGTTCAAATTGAAACACCATCACCACTGCAAATTCGATTCCATTTAGCAAAACCAAATTTATTTTTCTTACACTATGTAAGTTCAATGCAGCTCGCAATTTTACCGCGTGATACGAGTATTCAAAATCATCATTATATAGGTACTGGACCTTTCAAACTTGCTCATTACTCTGAAGATAATATCGTACTCGAAGCGTTCACCCATTATTTTAAAGAGCGCGCATTATTAGACCGTATTGAATTTTGGGGTATTCCTGACCATGTGCAAATAGATGCTGATTATGAACTACCAAACGAAGAGGAAAATGAAAGGCATGATATACAAATAGAAGAAATAGGTTGTATTTATGCTAGCTTCAACTTTAAAAAACCTGGTCCTCATCACGACATTTACTTTCGAAAAGCTTGGAGAGAACTATATGATGTTGAAATGATACTTCGTAACATAGAGGGTAGACGGACAATTGCTGCATCAAGCTTTTTCCCTGATAGAAGCCGCCTTGCAACAAGAAGATCCTACTCTTTAGAAAAGGCAAAAGAGTATTTGAAAAAGAGTACATATAATGGAGAAACGATACATATTTACTTCTTCGCATTTAAAGATAGTGCAAATGATGCATATTTCTTAAAAGAACGATGTGCAAGTTTAGGTATACAAGTAGAGCTTCACCCATTTCCCGTTTCAGATTATATGAATCGCTCTATTGATAAACATGCTGATATTATTTTCATGGGAGAAGTATTTGCTGCCAATCATGAAATTGCATTCTTAAATGTATTTAAAAATAAAAGTTGCTTCGTAAATCGGTTCATGGACCCGCACTACGAAAAACAAATTAACTGTTTACTAGATACATTTTTACTAGAAGAAAATAAAGAAAAGCGCTATGAACTCATGTATGAGATTGAAGAGTTTTTACAAGCAGAACACATCATTTTATTTAACTATCACGTTCTAAAAAGAAAAACATACCCTTCTTCTTTAAAAAACGTAACAATTGATTCATTCGGTTGGGCAAATTTTGCGAAGTTATGGATACAGCCATCCATGTCTTAAAATATGAGTCATTATAAAAGGAGAAGGTACTACATCCTTAGCAGTACCTTCTTCACATACTATTATTTAATTACTCCATCTAAGTGATCTTTCAAGTTCAATAAATACTTCTCTATATCCGGATTCTTCACCACATCATAACAAGCAAAACTCTTTAACGGACTCATACTGAGAAACTTTTGCACGCGGTGTAAATGACTAAGCGCTGATTCTAAACTTTCTCCTTCAAAGAACTTCGTCTTATCTCCAAATGCTTTTTCAGGTGCATTCCAAGTTGTAGAGAACATATACTCTTTCTCTTTTAATAAACCACCTGTTCCATATTCATCTGCACCTTTAAAGAACAAACCGTATTCATATACTTCATCCATATACGTTTTAAATAAGCCTGGAACACTAAACCAGTAAATTGGCGTTTGATAAATCACAACATCGGCCCATAAAAATTTATCTTGTTCTTCTTTAATATTGTAACCATCTTGAATCGTTGTTGTTTTCACATGATGATTCTCGCCTAATACAGTAACCATATAATCTACTAACGTTTTATTTAATCGTCCTTCCTTTGTACCGTATTTTTCATGTCCATTTATAATAAATATATTTTTCATCATTTTTCTCTCCCCTATATGATCTACTCTTCAGCTATTAAGCCGAGTTGCTGCTGTAGTGTAAGATTATCTTCTAAATGCCAATCTTCCGTTATCTTTCCGTCTTTCACATGTAAAATATCAATTGCAAAAAAATTAATTTTCTTACCATTATGCGTTCCTGTAAAAGAAAGACGGGCTGTTACTTTATCACCAACAACTAATAAGTCTTCAATCTCGCAATGTATATCAGGCACAACTTTACGAAAATTTTGCGCTGCAAACTTTAATCCTTCAATGCCTTGTGGTCGCCCTTTCGGCAATGTATTATCGAAGAAATCTTTAGTAACAGTCTGCGGAATAAGTTCCTCCTTACCTGTATCCCAAAATGCATAAAAACGCTGCGCCGCATGAACCATTTCTGTCGCTTCTTTTTTACTTAGTGAGGGATCAATTGTCATTGCTTTTGGCTTTGGCATTTCTTTTAATAACTGAACTTCAGTTTTTTGTTCCACACCACATGCTACAAGCACAATACAAATAACAAACAAACTAAGAAATCCAAATAACTTTTTTATCCCCATGGAAATCACCACCTCCTTATATAAATCCTTTTTGTTTCGTATTGCTATTGTATATGCACTAACTTCCTTTATGGAAGTAGTGATATTTTTTTCATATAGTTACCAAAAGTATAGTTTTGTGATACTATAAAGCAAATTCATCCAAAAAAATTTTATGGAGGCTAGTTCCATGAACGATATAAATCCAGTTGAATTAACGAAAGGTTTACCGGGCATACCTTGTCCTATCGCTAAAACGCTTGATGTAATTAGTACAAAATGGACGTTTTTAATCATTCGTGATCTTCTTATCGAAGGAACATTACGCTTTAGTGATTTACAAAAATCAATGGATGGTATTAGTCCAAAAACATTATCGCTTCGATTAAAAGAATTAGAGTCTCAAGGCATTATAACGAGAAAAGTATATCCAGAAGTTCCGCCTCGTGTAGAGTACACATTAACGGATAAAGGAAAGCAATTAGAGGGGATTTTTATTGAATTAAAACGGTTTGGGTTAAGCTTATAAAACAAAAAAAACTTACCGTTGAAGTGAACCCGAATAGTGGTACATGAAAAAAATAAGAGTTCATTACCCAGAAGAAGTAAAGTGGAAAGTGATTGAAATGAAAAAGGATGGGTATTCCAATCGGACCATTATGGAGAAACTCGGAATTAAAAATGTTTCCCAAATTAAGACATAGATGAAATGAAATGATATCGTACAGATCAAACGTATCGGTTTCCACAACCTGTAGGAAAACAATATTCTTATGGAAAAAGACCAAAAGAGCTCAGTGAATTAGAATAGCTACGTATAGAAAATAAACACCTAAAACAAAATTACTTGTATGGGGAAAGTATCTGGAAATCGAAAGGGGCTGAAATCAGAAACTGTAGTTACTTTATGGAAAAATGTACAAACAAAAATAACAGTAAAAGAATTGCGTAACGTATTAGAGTTACCCCGTTCCATATTTTATCGCTCATTACAACGAACGGAAGATCTGAAAGATGATATAGGGGTACAGACACATCGCCATCAAGCTAACAGAACAGATTGCCCCTAAACGAAAATTTTGTAGCTTTTTTAGCACGGAATTTCATTATTATCGTTTTTTTATGTTTCTTAACTTGATAGAGGTGTGGTGGATCCTTTTTTAGAAGTAAATACTTCTAACACCTTGTAGTATTTGAAGATCAATTTTATCTGCTTTTGTCCTTTGAATTATAAAATCTAATCCATTTTTAGTATTGTCCGCATATTTAGGCATTGCTTCAAGAGTATCTGTCAATGGTTTGGTGAAATCGTCCCAATGTATTGGAATAACAAGCTTCGGTTGTACTTTTCGTACAGTTTGCTCGTAATACGTATTTTGGAAAGTACTTTCCTGCTTTCCTAATACCCCTATTCCTAAAAACAAGACATCAGCTCGAATATCATCTAATACACCTTCTATATAGTTAGCACTTGGTTTAACAAGGAAAGTTTTATTATTATACGTAATCAAGTAATCATATGAAGAGTCTTCATGATAATCTAGGGCTTTAGCTGGTTGTTTAAGTGGCTTTTTTATTTTTTCTCCTTCATCAAAGGTTGGTGAATGTTTCGCTGGAAGGACAGTAACAGTAAAATCACCAAACTTCATACCCTTATTTACTTCATATACAGACATCTGGTTCTTATTTATATCACCACCAATACCTATGTTAGTTGCTGATTCTGAACCATATACATGTGTTCCAGTTCGTTTAGCTATGTAAGCTAAATCCAACGCATGATCATAATGTGTATGTGCAATAAATAATCCCTTAAGTTTATTATTATCAACCCCTATTTGATTAAAAATTTTATCCACAGTATCTTCATCTGTTTTTATATTGCTGAACAATATTTTGGGTAAGGATGGCCTAGAAATAAAACCATCAATCATTAATTGCGTATTTCCATCATCAAATAGTAAAGATGATGTTCCTAAGAATGTGACCTTTACCTCACCGTGATTCAATACTTTTTGTGTTGTTTTTGGAGCATAATATGCCTTGTATTGTTGAATATCTGCTGAAGGTGTTAAAAACTTATAATAAACGAAAATAGAAGCGATTAGTACTAGTACTAATAATCCTATAAAAAACACACTTAATTTTTTTCTTAATTTATATTTCAAAAAACATTCTCCTTTCTAGACAAAAGATATTATTATTTGACTGTGCTAAATCCTCCTACTTGAGGTTACCACAAAGTATCTATAAAATTTAAAAAACACCACCCTTTCCTATGATTCTACAAAAAGAATAGCGCATTTTTTCATTTTAGGGAGAATTTTGTTTTCTTAGCTTGATAGCGATGTGGCGGTACCCCATATAGAAAAAACCGCTTCCCTACACGTTAAGGGTATCGGCTTTTGTTCATTTCATTATTCTTTATTATTTAGAACTTGATAGGTTGTATTTCCTAATTTTATTACGCAATATCAAAAGAATTTATTATTTATACACAATTCTAAAATACGAATTAACAGTTAATATATAATATCCAAAATAGATTATGCAATATGCAATAGAACTAATGGAAATAGGAATCATAATACTGTATATAGGCATGTTATTTATTATTGGTAAAGCAAATAAGCTATGAGTAAGTCCGACTATTATAGGTGAAATAAAACTAAAGCTAACTTGGTTAGAAATTGACTTTCTTACTTCTTTTTTCGTAACACCTATCTTACGAAGAACCTCATAGTATTTCTGATTAGCATGTGCTTCAGATAGTTGTTTATAATAAATAATAGAACCAGTTGCTAGTACAAATATAATTCCTAAAAAGCTTCCAATAAATAATGTAACTCCATACAGTTGCATAAAATCTTCATTTGTTTCAGATTGCCCTACATAATATCCTGATACAACTGTACTAACTGCCGTTAAAGCTGTGGCACTTAAGATAGCAATAGTCGCAAGTAATTTGGCATTTCCTTTTACTCGATATAACAACTGTGAAATATTTAGTATATTCATACCGTTAAAATAGATATTGCTCTTACTTTTAATTTTCTTTAATACAATAACTGTATAAGACGTGAATAGACAGTAGGTTGCAAGAACAATCGCAATCAAAATACATAACGGGATTATTTTAGGATCCATTAGCGGACGCATAGGGTCCTCAGGGTTCTGCACAAATTTTACGACTTCGCGAAAAAAGAATGCTAAAACATAACCAAAGCCAATTAAAATAAGACCTATATATGCCAAATATTTAGATCCTTTTGGCATACTCTCTCCTTTATGATTCGCTTGGAACATTTCAATTAATGGAAATTGATAAATTAAGCGCGATTTTTTCCAAGCTGTATATAATAGAATCGATAAAAAAACAATAATTGTGTCTATTATGGCCTTTATAGATAACTCGAACGTAATTGGCACATTTAATTTCATCAAACTCATTAGAAGTTCTAAAAATAACTTAAAACTTATACTGCCAATCAATATCCCAACTATTAAAGCTACGCCCCCCATTATTAATGTTTCACAAAATAACATCGTACCAATTTGTTTTTTAGTAATACCTAGTAAAGAATATAACCCTATCTCTTTTTTACGTTTTCTTATAAAAAAATTAGTAGAGTAAATAATAAATATGGCTATAAAAATAATGAGTATCACTTTTGAAGACTGAAGAACACTATTAATCATTACATTATTAAGCATTTCTTTTTTTATTTGCGTACTATATCGAAGTGACGCAAATATAAAATAAATCAGCATACTCGAAGCTAAAGATATAAAATAAAGTATATACTCCTTAAAATTTCGCCTTATATTTCGTTGAACGATTTCAATTAAAGTCATTTATTTTAACCTCCTAAAAACTATTTCTACAAAATATACATTATTTTAATCACACATTATGTTATAAATGGCCATATTAGATAAGATCATCAGCCTTATCTTCAGAAATGGAAGACATTACATCAATGACTTGTTGGAAGAATTGCTTACGTGTTAATTCTCCACGGTGTAATTCTTTATATAATTCACCATCTTTAATCATAATCACTCGTTTACAATAACTTGCCGCAAACGCATCATGCGTTACCATTAATATGGTTGAGTTATCATATTCATTTAATGACTTCATACTTTCTAATAAATCCGTTGCTGATTTAGAGTCAAGCGCCCCAGTTGGCTCATCCCCAAAAATCATACTCGGATTCGTAACCATGGCACGTGATGCTGCGCAGCGTTGTTTCTGTCCCCCAGATACTTGATATGGGTATTGACTTAAGATATGATCCATGCCAAACTTCTTAGAGATTTCAAGAACAAGCCGATCAATTTCACTAACCTTCACCTTTGATAAAGCGAGAGGCAATGCGATATTTTCTTTGACCGTTAACGTATCTAATAAGTTATAATCTTGAAAAATAAAACCTAAATGATTGCGCCGAAATAATGCCAACGTATCATCACTCATTTTTACAATATCTTTTCCCTCTATTAAAATCTCACCACTCGTCACATGATCAATTGTCGAAAGAACATTTAATAGAGTTGTCTTACCTGAACCAGAAGGGCCCATAATTCCAACAAATTCTCCTTCTTTTACTTGTAAGTTAATCCCTTTCAACGCTTCAAATGTATTTCCACCTGTGTCATATACTTTTTTAATATTTTTTGCTTCTAGCACTGTTTTCATTTTATATTCCTCTCTCCTCTTAGTATTTACAGCCAAGAAATCTATATAAAATTAGAGTTAAGATTGTTTAGATTTTTGCTTATACCATGAAAATCCTTATTTTCAAAAAGAGTAAATACCCATATGGGTATTTACTCTTTTCTAGAATATCTTATCTTTCACCTACAACTATTATTCATATCGTAGACAATCAATTGGGTCTAGTTTAGCTGCTTTATTTGCTGGAAGTATACCAGAGACAATGCCAATCAATATAGATATTCCAACAGATAGTAGACCTAGATTTACTGAAATAACAAGTGGCCATCCACCTACGATTGCCGATACCCAAGCAAAGAAAATACCTAACACAAAACCAATTACTCCACCTAATGCTGTTAAAATACAAGCTTCAATAAGAAATTGCATTAATATTTCCCTTCTCGTTGCACCAAGTGCTTTTCGAACACCTATTTCACGTGTACGCTCTGTAACAGATACAAGCATGATATTCATCACACCAATACCACCTACGATTAAAGAGATTCCAGCAACACCAGTGAATACCATTTTCATCGTATCTAATGATTCTTCTACGACCAAATCGTTTTTTGTCTCATCCTCTACTGTAAATAGATGCTCAAATTCTGGTGGTTTCAATCCATTTAATACAGATACAGCTTGTTTCCCTACAATTTCTCGCTCGCTAGAAGAAGATAACTTAATGGTCACTGCATTATATTCCTCAACACCTGAGATCAACGGTGCATTGTCAACCGAGGTATATCCTGCATACACATTTGATTGCCATATATTATCATATTTGTACACCCCGACAATATTATATGGTTTTCCTTTTATATCTATATATAAATCATCTTCCCATGTATCATATAGTTTTTTAAATAGAGCTTCACTGATAATCAAAACAGGAATTGGTTTTTCCAGCTCAGTCTCTGTTAACTCACGCCCATGTATCATTCGTAGTTTGTGATCCTGCATAAAATTACCTGTTCCCACATTTAAATTAAGAGAAGCTTCTTTTGAACCTACATATGCTTTTACGTCCATATTCACATGTGGGTACACATCCTTTACACCTGGTATTACTTCTAATTGCTTTACCATATCTGGTGTAATCTTCGCTATTTCCAGCGGAAAATCTGGGTTGATATACTCTATATTAATTTCATCCATATGGCGGCTCTCTTCAATCTCTTTTTGCATCTTTGCAGTATTTCCATCCCCCGTTGCGAGAATTGTAATAATCGCACTGATTCCAATAATAATTCCCAGCATCGTTAAAATAGATCTCATTTTATGGGCAAAGATAGAAGAGATAGCCATACGTATATTTTCATGTATATTCAATTTTATTCTCTCCAATCCTGAACAATATTTCCGTCACGAATAACGATTTGACGTGCTGCGGCTTCCCCGATTTCACGATCGTGAGTAATCATAATAATCGTTGAACCTTGCTTGTTTAATTCATAAAATAGATTTACAATTTGTTCACTTGTTTTCGTATCTAGTGCACCTGTTGGTTCATCTGCCAAAATAAATTTCGGGTTATTTACAATTGCGCGTGCAACTGCAACGCGTTGTTTTTGTCCACCTGACAATTCATTTGGAAAGTGGGTAGCGCGATCAGCTAAACCAACTTTTGTTAAGGCTGCTAATGAACGCTCTTGTCTTTCCTTTTTATCGACTCCCGCATAAATAAGTGGTAATTCAATGTTTTGCAACGCTGTAAGTCGTGGCAGTAACATGAAGTTTTGAAATACGAATCCAATCTCTTTATTACGAACATGCGCAAGCTCGGTTTCAGACATGTTTGAAATATTTTGTCCAGCTAATTCATAGGAACCTGTCGTAGGCTTATCTAAACACCCAATAATATTCATTAATGTTGATTTACCAGAACCAGAAGGCCCCATGATAGAAGTGAAATCTCCCTGATTTAGCGTTACATCAATTCCGTGCAATATTTGAATGGATTCTTCACCATTTTGAAAAGATTTTGTAATGCCTTGTAAATTAATCATTGCGCGGCAACCTCCATACCATCTTTTAGATTTACAGTAGGTCTAGAGATAATTTTTTCTCCTTTTTTCACTCCGGAAATTTTTGCTTCATTACTTGTTTCAAATTCAACCGTAACAACTTGTTCTTTTGCTTTTCCGTCTTTTACAACAAAGACAACGTTTTTATCACCTTTTTTTAAAATACTGGTCTTTGGAATGACTGTACCCTTTGCTTCGCCTGATTTAGTTTCTACGTATACGTGGAAACCATTTTGTAAGCCTTCACTATTGTCTAACGTCACAGTAAATGGATAACTAGAAACTGTTTTGTTTGCATCCATACTTTTTAATGGTGTAGAACCAATTTCTGTTACTTTTCCTGTCCATGTTTTACCCGCTACAGTTTTTGATGAAACTGTTATTTCTTGTCCAATTTTTACATTAGCAAGTTCAAATTCAGACATTTGACCTGCTACTTTAAATGGACCTGCATGGCGAAGTGTAATTCCGCTCATACCGTTTCTTTCATTAGAAGCTGTAATAATATCATCAATTACACCGTCAGCAGGACTCATAACAGAAAGTGTGTTTACTTTCTCTTTTGCTACTTTAATCATTTCATCCGCTTTTTCTACTTCAAACTTCTTCATTTCAAGCTGCGATTCTAATTGTTGAATTTCAATCTCTGACGCTTTTACTGCTTCTGCAGGAAGACCAGCATTTTTATCTTTTTGTAGCTTTTGTTTTGCTGCATCAATTTGTTTTTGTTGTAATGTTACTTCTTTTTGTGCAATTTTCTTTTGCATTTCCACTTCTGTTACACCTTGTTTAACAGTTGGATCATTGTATTTAAACAGAAGCTGTCCTTTCTTTACTTCATCGCCTTTTTTAACAGCTAGTTCATTCGTACCTTTTGTTGGATCAAATGAAATGATCTCCATTCCATTTGGAATCACTTCACCAGCAAACTTTTGCTTATTTTCGATTTGTTTTTCTAGTACTTCAGATGTTTTATAGGTCATAACTGGTTCAGAACTTCCGGCAAAATTCATATAAGCCCCAGCTCCTATACCAACTGTTAATACACCAACAATGACTACCTTATTTACTGTCTTCATATTATCCTCACTATTTCTTGTACTTTATTTTTGGAGACCATTATTTCCGTTTGTATAATTAGTTAACATTTTTAGAAATTATATATAAATTAGATTTCAAAGTATTAACATATCTCTTTTAAAATCAAATTGTGATAAAAATCTAGGCGTATACTTTTCGCAATATAAAAAGCCCCACCTTTTATTAGTAATTTCTCTTTGGCCTAACCTATAAATAGGATAGAAGAAATTAATTAAATAAAAAGTGGGGTAATAATTAAATATTTATTAAATTTTTCAATTCTCTTCTTTTGGTAATCTCACTTCAAAAATTGTTCTCACTACATTACTTTCTGCAGAAATCTTCCCATTATGTTTCTCAACAATATTTTTAGCAATAAATAATCCAAGACCCGTACTATTTTTCTGTACTGTTCTTGCTTTATCACCTGTATAAAACATATCAAAAAGATAAGGTAACTCTTCTTCTGGTATACTTTCTCCATAATTAATAATCTGTACAACAACGTCTCCATCTTCAATGTATCCATTCATATCAACAAACTTCCCATTATTTCCATATCGAACCGCATTTGTTAGAAGATTTTCAAATACTCGTGCTAACAAATTCCCGTCACCGTTGATAGTTAAATTTGGTGCAACATGTAATCTAGCCTCTAATTGATTTTTCTCTAATAATGGATATAATTCCAAATCTAATTGCACGAGCAATTCACTTATATTAATGTTTTTTTTATCTATTTGTTGTACACCATAGTTCATTCGTGTAATTTCAAATAACTCATCAATTAAACTTTCAAGTCGTTGTGATTTTGCGAATGCAATTGTAGAATAATATTTAATTTGTTCCGCAGTTAAGTTTTTCTCATTGAGAATTAAATCTAAATAACCTAGGACAGATGTTAATGGTGTTCTTAAATCATGAGCTAAGTTAACAACAAGTTGATCTTTACTACTTTCTGCAAAGTCTCCTCGTTCAACCGCCTCTTTTAATTTTTCACTTGCAATATTAATTGCGCGTGCAATATCGCTGAATTCATCATTTGATGAAATATAAACTTTATGTGTGAAATCTCCTTTAGAGAGATGATGAATGCCATTAGAAATTTCATCAAAATACCTTAAATAAGGTTTCGTTAAAAAGAAAAAGAATAAAATAGATAGCAAAGTGAAGGAAAGGAAAGAGAAATAAATACTTCCCCCAACCACTCTATTTGCTACATAGTCTTCATGACTAACCATCATTCTAAAAGAGAACCCTAATGTTTTATAAATTATATATGTTCCGAAAGCTGCTAACATCATACTTAGTGCAAACAAGGCAATCATTTTAAACCTAAAACTTTTTACTATTTTAGCCATTGAAAGTATAACCTACTCCCCATATCGTTTTTATTAACTTGTTCTTCCTTTTATCTTCTCCAAGTTTCTTTCGTAAAGTACGAATATGCACCGTAACTGTATTATTGTTATCATCATAATAATCATTTGTCCATATCTGCTGAAAAATATTTTCAAGGCTATATACTTTTTTCGGATGACTTGCCAATAAATATAAAATATCAAACTC
The DNA here is from genome assembly GCF_001836235.1 of Bacillus sp. HMSC036E02. Classification (NCBI taxonomy): domain Bacteria; kingdom Bacillati; phylum Bacillota; class Bacilli; order Caryophanales; family Bacillaceae; genus Bacillus; species Bacillus sp. HMSC036E02. The sequence continues at coordinate 43,824 of NZ_KV827869.1, forward strand.
TTTTGGTGTCAAATCAATTCGTTCTCCGTATACATGTACCGTTCTTTTCTCAAAATCAATGACAACGCCTCCAGCCTCTAAAACAGATGTTTCTTCTACTTTCGGTTGATTTAACGTAAGAAATCGGCGAAGTTGAGCATTCACACGTGCAACTAATTCAATTGGTGTAAAAGGTTTCGTCATATAATCATCTGCACCTAGTACAAGACCCGTCACTTTATCAAAATCAGATGTTTTCGCACTTAAGAAAATAATTGGCATATTTTGTTTAGTACGGATTTGACGCGTCACCTCATAACCATCCATTTTTGGCATCATGATGTCTAAAACCACTAAATCAATTGCCTGCGATTGAATAATTTCAATTGCGGCTTCTCCATCAGTTGCTTTTACAACCTGGTATCCTTCTTTTTTTAAATGTATTTCAATTAATTCAGCAATCTTCAAGTCATCATCAGCTATTAGAATTGTAATCGGCTTCATTTTATCCTACCTCTTCTTTTTCTTCCTTATATTCAAATAAAAAATTGATTACTCTATTAATTTCATCTGCAAAATTACTAATGTGTAATTCATTCTTTTTGAAAATAGTTTGAATTCCTATCATTCCCTTAAAAAGACAAATTCTTTTAGTATTTTTTGAATGGCTATAAAATTCCACGTTTCTACATTGAAATCTTATCATTTTCAGAAGGAAAGTGCAGAATGTCTCTAATAAAGCATATTTTTAAATACCTTACTAGCATCATTCTAATATTTTCCCTCATTAAAAATGTAGCTCCATTATGAATAGAACTTATCGCATACAGCCAAGTTTGGAATAAAGTATCATTGACTAGATAACAAGCAAAACCAGCTTGTATTCCATTACATACATATCAAATATATATAATATCTAGATTGCTTTTTAGCCATACATCTAAAGTTCCTTTATCAATCCATAGTTTCTTCTATAATTTTGAAGGCATCCTACTTTGTTTTTTTATACGTACATACTTTTTCTACCCATGGAAAATAAATTGTTAATTTGTCTTTATCTTGTACCATTTTTTGTTTTTGAGTAAAATTGTTTCCATAATCAATATTTATCCATTCATTATCAAGCCAAGTGTATGTCCCTGCATTTTTATATTCATTTGCTATTTTTTGAGTATGCATCTCTATTAACCATATAGTTTTCTTTTTTTTATTTTCTGGATTAACTTCGATTTTCTTATCAAACTGGTAAGAAACAGGACAAGTAGTGTCATTATCCGCTAATCTCCAATTCCCATTCAATTCTTTACCGCTACATCCAATTAGCAATAAACTAAAGCTAATTGGAACAATTAACTTTTTTATTTTTTTCATTATACATTTACCTTTCATTATCACTTTTTTATCTAATGCGTAGCTCAGTACAATTCCTTCTTTAACAGAAAGGTATTATATGAATTCCAACATGTATAAGATAGAGAAAATTAATTAAATAAAATGTAGGGCAAATATAAAATTTTCATTAAATTTTTAAACTCTCTGCATTTTGCAATCTTATTTTAAATATTGCTCTTATTTCATTACTTCCAGCAAGCCTTGTTCACTTATGCTATTTAAAGATACCTTTAAGCAAAATAAATGTGCTTAAAAATATCTTCCTATAAAAGATTAATTACTTTTAAGATTTAAATATTAAAACAGATTATTGGGAAATCAATATTAGTTTGTAGAGGTATAATTATGGTAGAAAATGTAAAGAGATAATTTTATATGTAAAATATTCACACAAGAAATTTATCCAAGGTAGAAAAATAGTAAAATAATAGGAGTTAAGTTTATGAAACTATTAAAACTGAAGAAAAATACTTTTATAAAATAGTGAAAGAATATGAAGCACACAAAGTAACAACTAACCTATAACGAATTAGAATCGAAAATTTCTTAGAGTAGAAAAATCGGCTTTTTTTATGTCAAAATTTGCTTAGCGTATACTTTCGTTAAAATGCGGGTGGTATCCCATTTAGAAGAGAAAGTAAAGGACGTCGAAAAAAAGAAATATATCAATGGTGCGGAACCAATGGTAGCCCCTGATCGATTGGAGTGTCAATTCAATACATCCAGGTTTACGGATGTGACGTATCTCTTATTAGGAGAGCGTACCTTATATTTATCAACGATCATGGATGCCCTTAATCGCGAAATTATTAGTTGTGTCATCAACGAATTACAAACACTGACATTAGCGACGAAGACATTGAAACAAGCAATGAGAGGGTGAAAAGTAAAAAATATCATCCTTCACTCATATCAAGGAAGTATTTATACTGCGAAGGAATTTCAAGCGTATGCCAAACAAAACGGCATCATCACCAGCATGTCCCGTAAAAGAAATTGCCATGATAATGCCGTCATGGAAAGCTTCTTTCGCCATTTAAAAAGTGAAGCTTTCGATTCACAAAAGATAACAAAAGTATCCAAACTGTTCGAAAGATTGCGCTAGAATACATTCATCACTACAATTATGTGAAAATTCAATAAAAACCAAACCACCTATCCCCTAAAGAATTTAGGGAACAGATGGTTTAGGTGTTTTGATATGTGTCCCGTTGTCGGGGGTCACTTTACCTCACGTCGTAAGGGGTTTTATTACTTCGCAAAACTTTCAGCCAACTGTTTCTCTCTCCACATAAATGTAATAGCGAGACCAACTATTAAAACAACGCCTGAAAATGCATATGGATAATGAATATTCATATCAAATAATATTCCGCCCATCGCTGGTCCTGCGATATTTCCTAAACTCGTATAAGTCGAGTTCATACCAGCGACGAATCCTTGCTCTTTTCCGGCTGCTTTTGATAAAAATGTCGTTAAAGCTGGACGAAGTAAATCAAATGCTAAGAAAATGAAGCAAGTAACGAGAAGTACAATCCAATAATTAAAGACTACAGTTGAGACGAATGCTAATACTGCACCTACAATTAAACATATTTGAATTAATACTTTCTCACCGAACATGTCTACCAATTTGCCAAACATAAATACTTGCACAACTACCCCAAAGATTGAACTAATTGTAATAATTGCTGCGATATCTTTCGGCGAGAAGCCAAATTTATGATCAGAGAACAAGCTAAACACTGTTTCATACGCTGATAATCCGAATGCGAGTACAAATACGATAATAAATGCAATTGCATACATTGGATGTAATGATTTCTTTAAATCACCAATAAAACTTGATTCCTTCGTATTAGAAGAAATCTCTGCAAGTTCTTCTTTCGTTAACGGTTCTTTTAAAATAAAGATCGAAATCACACATGCTATAAAAGCAATTACTGCTGCAACGAAAAACGGCACACGTATACCGTATTCTGCAATAAATCCGCCGATTCCAGGACCTATAATGAATCCAGTACTAATAGCCGCAGATAAGTATCCCATCGCCTTTGGACGTTCCTGAATAGATGTAATATCCGCAACATATGCCGTAACACCAGGCATAATAAAAGCAGCACTAATTCCGCCTAATACCCTTGCTACATAAAGCATCCATACATCTTTTCCTAATCCAAAAAGAAGCTCTGAAACACCAAAAATAAATAATCCAATGATTATCATTTTCTTTCTACCGTAAAGATCAACCCACCGGCCTGTAATAGGTGAAGTAATGAGCTGTGCCATTGCAAACACTGCAACGAGATATCCCATCGTCTTCCCTGTTAAATGCATATCATTCATAAAGGACGGCATAACCGGAATGATTAATCCAATCCCTAGAAAAGCGATAAATATATTACTCAAAAGAATGACCAATACCATCTTTTGTTCTTTTATCGGTTTCTTCACTTTTTAACACCTCTTCCCGTAAGTTCCTCTCAAAAAATAATGCCCAAGAGGCTTTTTCTTTATCCTTCTATTTATGAGTAGAGATGCCCCCTACTCGTTAGAATTTCACACTATCCTTCCACACATACATACGCATCAGGTGAATGACTATCATTCAGTTTTCCTCAAAAATGAACCTACCTTTTCAGACAGGTTCATCTCACTATTTCTTTATATGTAGTGCATGTGTTAAAAAATCTAGTACTTCTGCCTTTTGCAAATCGACTTGCTCATCATCTTTATGATCATATAAATACACTTGTTCCGCTGCTGATTCAACTAGAGCGATAAATAACTTCGCTGTTCGCTCTGCGTGAACCGAATCACGAATTTCACCGGCTTCTTTTGCCTCATTTAAAAATTCACTTAGCCACATATAAAGAGGCTCATACACAGCTTCCCATTCTTTTATATGTTCTGTAGATGCAAGACCAGCATACATTAAAGCTTGTATTTCACGATATTCAGCTATAAAGTGAAACACCGCATCTATTACTTGCGTCACTTTACTTGAGAAAGGCGCATCGTTTTGCACTTCTTCTTTCACTGCAAGTATCATCTTTTCAACCATCACTTCTGCTATTGCAGGCATAACAGATAACTTAGAAGGAAAATATAAATAGAAAGTTCCTTGCGCAATGCCAGCTAATTTCACGATATCAGAAATCTTCGTTTTTTCGACGCCCTTTTCCTGAAACACTTCAATAGCTGCATAGACAATTTTCTCTTTTTTATTCATCATCTAAACCCTTTCACACGCATATTGAATGACTGTCACTCATTTTATAAGATAATCGATTGTACTGTCAATGATAGTGAACTCTAAGAGGAAATCATTTTTTTATAATAAAATCTCCTAATAAACAATTAGGAGATAAAAATACAATATATCTTTAAGAAAGTGCCTTTAATCCTGTCACTCCACATACAATAAGAAACACACTAATGATACGCGCTTTACTTTTCGACTCACCAAACAAGAACATGTTTAACAAAACTGCACCTGCTGTTCCGATACCAATCCAAACCGCATACGCGACACTTACTTGTAAAAATAAGAAGGAAGTATACAAAAATGCGAAGGATGTAGCAAACCCACCTATATAAATCGCACCATTGGCTAATGTCTTATCTTTACTATACATTTTAAGTCCTATCACACCGACTATTTCACTAATTGCAGCACAAAATACGAAAAACCAACCCATTTTTAAGCAACTCCTTCCACAGTTTCTTCTTTATTGTCAGCTAACTTTAAACCGATAACGCCGGCTACTACCATAAGAATGAAGAATAGTTTGCCTGCGCTGAAACTTCCACCGAAAAGAAATACATCCATTAAGAAAGTACCTACCGTACCAGCTCCAGCGAAAATAGCATATACAGTTCCTGTTGCAAGATGTTCACACGCTTTAGAAAGGAAGTGAAAATCAACAGCGATAACTCCTAAAATAATAATCCAATGCCACCAAGTATTAGCCGTATTAAAACCAAACACCCAAAAAATTTCAAAGATACATGTTAATATGACATATAACCAAGCTCTATTTTTCATACCTCTCACCTCTTATGACTGACTATCAGTCATTTTTATTTTAAAAAAATATACTCTTTCATCAATACTATATAAAAACAACTATCATCCTCATTTACCATTGTATTTGTTCCATTTCTAAGCTAACTGCATCCTGTCACACAAAAATGACTGAATGTCATTCATATATATTGTACATGAACATTTTAAAAATTGTCAATGCCGAAAGTTTATTTAAAATTTCTTTGATCCTATTTGTATATTTTTTAATAATCTGTCAATAATGCTAGTAACATAATATTTTCTCCACTCCCCCTTGGAGAGATCCCTTGAATGGAGCAGTTAGCTTTTGCTAGCTGCTCTTTTTTATTTATCCATACACTATGATGAAATACTTATAGATCAAATCCATTTTTCATCACATAACAACCATCTATTTATTTTCCAATGAGTTTTTGTATGCACTAATTTTATTCTCAAGCATCTTCTCTGTAACTTCTAAGTTTTCTCTTTGAATCTGAATAGATTTCCTATGATCTTCTAGGAGCTGTAAACGAGCTTCTGTTGTATGCTCCCCTTCTGTATATAATCTAGCGTATTCTCTTATTTTCGCTATTGGCATTTGCGTTTGTTTTAATTTCATTACAAACTGCAACCACTTTATATGTGACTCTTCGTAAAGTCGATTTCCATTTGTATCACGATTTGCAATTAATATATTTTCCTTTTCATAATAACGTAGTGTATGTGTGCTCACGCCTAATAATTTTGCTACCTCGCTAATTGTGTACATACTAAAACTCCCTTCACATGCTTACCCTCATATATTTTATAACCGTATCAAATTTATAAAAAACGTTTGACTTAGAGTATACTCTAACAAATACAATCTAACCATAAATGAATTTGAATTTAGGGGGATTTTATATGAAATACACGGTTATTACTGGCGCAAGTTCCGGAATTGGTTATGAAGCAGCTTTAGCATTTGCATCTCGCGGAAAAAATTTAGTACTTGTAGCTCGAAGACAAGAAGAATTAAACGAATTAAAATTGAAAATTAACGAAATGCATCCAGAATTGGATGTTGTCATTCGAAAAACTGATTTATCTGTTACTGCAGATGTTTATAAACTTTATGAAAGCCTACAATCTTTTCAAATTGAAACATGGATTAACAACGCAGGTTTTGGTAATTTCGCCTCAATTGCTGAACAAAATTTAAATAAAATCGAAACGATGTTACATGTAAATATAGAAGCACTAACAATACTCTCTTCTCTTTTCGTTCGAGATTATTCAATGGTTGATGGAACACAGCTTATTAACGTTTCATCGGGCGGCGGATACACAATTGTTGCTGATGCTGTTACGTATTGCGCTACGAAATTCTATGTAAGTGCATTTACAGAAGGGTTGTCTCACGAACTGAAAGAACAAGGCGCAAAACTGCAAGCAAAAGTTTTAGCTCCTGCTGCAACTGAAACAGAATTTGCAAAGCGTTCATTTGATATTGATGAATTCCAATACGATAATGTTGTACCGAAATTCCACACTGCAAAACAAATGGCACAATTTATGCTCGATCTTTATGATAATGATAAAGTTGTAGGAATTGTTGACGGTTTAACGTATAACTATGAACTTAAAGATCCACTTTATAATTTTGCCGTAAGACAAAAGAATTCAAATTCTTAATAACCTGTCCATTTCTTATGGAAATATATATTCCCACTATATATGTAAATAATAGTGGGAACTTTTTCCCTATAAATTTTTCATCCAACATACCGCACCATCGCCACTTCATCACAATAATCCACCTTTGGGCAATGTCTACAATCAATCCATACTTTCTCTGGCAACGTTTCTTTATTTACAAAATCAAATCCACACTTTTGAAAAAATACTGTTTCATATGTTAAGGAAATTACTCTTCTTACATTTATTTTCGTAGCTTCCTCCATTACATGATTTACGAGCATACGCCCTATCCCTTTCCCTGCATATGTATGCGAAACTACTAACGATCGTATTTCTGCAAGATCTTCCCCCAATACATGCAATCCAGCAACTCCAACAATTCTCTCGTCTTCTTTCATAACATATAAACATTGCAAATATTGATAAAGAGACAAAAGAGAACGTGGTAAAACAACTCCCTCTTTTGCATAAACCTCAATAAGACTATAAATTTCTTTCACATCACTCGTCACCGCATTACAGATTTTCATATTACATCCCCTTGCCCTCGATATTAATATTTATAACTTTAAATGAATTTTAATTCATAATTTTATATAATAATACAGCTCTCTTTTCTCCTCGTCAATCACTTTATACAAACAAAAAACCAAGCAATCTAATCGATGCTCGGTTCCTCATCTCGTATCGGCAATACTGTTGAATATTTAATTTCACGAAGTGCCAAACTCGTCTGTATACGTGTAATACCAAGCTTATTCAGCTTTCTAATAAACTGCTCTAGTTCTTTACGATCACGATTTGCAACCTTTAATAAATAATCGTACTCTCCTGTTAAACAGTGACATTCTAACACTTCCGGCATTGATTCTAATTCTTTCTCCAACACTTCCAACTTGTCAAATTGATGAATATTCGTACTCATAAAAATAAAGCATAATAAATCAAACCCAAGCTTTTCTTGATTTAAAATCGCAACTTGCTTATCGATGAAACCTTCCCCATCTAACCTTTTTATTCTTGCATGCATCGCAGCCGGTGATAAATTAACGCGACGTGCCAGCTCTGCATTACTTACTTGTGAATCCTTCTGCAATATATCTAAAATTTGTACATCCAAATCATCCAACACTTTAATAACAGACGACTCCATTACAATTCCTCCTTTTTTCTTACCGATGATTATTCGAAAAAACAACTTATAATTTATATAAAACTGAATATTTTTCTGTAAATATCATTTTAAACTAAATATTTTATCGAGTTTTCACCATTATACAAAAGAATATATTACATAATAAAGAAAAATGCTAAAATTATTTACAATTAGTATTGATTACAAAAAAGGGGATTTTATCATGCCTTATTTTTACGTCTTTTTACTATTACTAACGAGCTTATTATGGGGAGGAAATTTCGTCGTTGGAAAATCACTCGTCGATCATGCATCACCGATGACACTGACAAGTTTAAGGTGGCTGATTGCGATTGTTTGTTTATTACCAATGGTATGGTTTAAAGAAAAGAAAATCCTTCCACCACGTACCGCGATACTTCCGTTAATATTCATGGGAATTTCAGGAGTCGCTCTTTTTAACATCTTTCAATTTTTAGCATTAGAAAAAACATCCGCTACGAATGTAGGTCTTATCTCTACATTGAATGCAATTTCAATCGCATTATTTTCAGTATTATTTCTAAAAGAAAAAATAAATACACTTCAAATCCTATCCATGATTCTTTCATTCTTCGGGGTCATCCTCGTCCTATTAAAAGGTGATTTCTCGCTTTTATTTTCACTACATTTTAATAGCGGTGATTTATGGATGATTGCAGCAGTTTGTATTTGGGGAATCTATTCTGTTTGTAGTAAATGGGCAACAAAAACAACTACACCACTTATGGCAACGTTGTACTCTGGTATTTTCGGCGTTATTTTATTACTACCGTTCAACATAGGTAGCTTCACTGTTTCAAATATAAATACTTCTTTCATCACATCACTTTTATATACTGGGCTTATTTCGACAGTTCTTTGTATGGTATTTTGGAATATTGGCGTACAAAAATTAGGCGCAACTACATCAGGTATTTTTCTAAACTTCAATCCAATTTTCACAGCCATTTTAGCATTCATATTCCTCGGAGAAGAATTAACGTGGATACAAATTTTAGGGACAGTTGTCGTTGTAACAGGATGTTATTTATTTTCTCATTTCAAAACTGTTGCCGTTCAGCCAACTAGACCTTTAATACGAAAACATTCTTAATGAAAAAACATCGTCATCTAGGTTGGCGATGTTTTTATTTACTCTTCATTTCTCTTATATACTGCTTTTCCTCTTCTGGCGATAAACGTTCCGTCGCCTTGCCAGTATCTCCACCTTGAAGGCTCCATAAAAAGTTATGCTCCTCAACAGTTTGAGAAAAATCTCCTTTTTCCCACCTATTTATAATAGAAAATAACTTCATTTTATATTGAAAACCTGTACTATTTTCAATATCTCTTTTTACATTAGAAATTTCCTTTTTTGTCATCTCTACAAATCCCCATTTTTCAGAGGATTTTACCTTTTGGTGCACCATTTTATGCATAGTAGAAATAATTTCACCTTCACTAATTTGCGGAGCTTCTTCTGCAGCTTTTTTCTCTTTTTCGTTTGCCGCTCGCTCGGTTTGAATATTTTTATTTTCTTTTTCCACATATGCAAGCAATTTCTTTCCGCCAACTATAGACGAGAAAATTACTATAATTGTAATGCATATACCTACGATCCATTTAAAAAGCATTATCTCTTCATCGCTTCCCTAACAATATGACTATCTACATATTGCTTAAACTTCACGATTTTTCCGTTCTCAAGTTGCCATACATGAACAAATTCTGCTTCAAATGATTTTCCTGTTTCTTTATAAACTCCAGAATACATACCTTCAGCAATAATTACATCTTTTCCGTTTACTTCATGATATGTATTTACACTTGCTTTATAATCATCCCATTCTGATCCTAAACGGCTAAATACATTTTCCATTATAGCTTCTACGCCTTTATATGTTCCGCCGTACGGAAAACCTTCTGCCTCTGTCCATTCCACTTTTTCAGAGAGGGCTTCTGCTAAATGCTTTGCATTCGAAGAAGCTGATCCTTCATACGTGCTTTTAATAATTTCTAAATTTGATTTAGGCATATTACTTCCTCCCGTTTATTTATTTTTACACAAGACGTAACCATCACGGTTACATCTTGTGTAAAAAAACATTTAAATTGTTTTACTCTTAATCTATTAGCTGTAATCATTATAGTTACATTAATTCTTCAAGTCAACAATTTATAAATAAAATTTACTTCGTTTTCATTACTTTCTCTTTTAAGAAACGATCTACATATCCTTCTGCTTTTACTACGAATAAATACGCACCCATTGATAATAATGCAAGATCTAATTCATATCCTGGATTCTTTCCATCTCCTAATAAACCTGCTGCTCCATTTACCTTTACGATAGCTCCAGCTAAAATAAGAGCGAATAACAATCCTACATATCGTACACCTAAACCGATAATTAATAATATACCACCAACTAATTCTACAGTTGCTACGCCGTATGCAAGGCCACCTGGTAAACCGATGCTTGTAAACCACCCTGCTACATTATCGATACCTGATTGAAACTTTGCTAAACCATGTGCAAAGAACGTAACTCCTAACACGATACGAATAATTAAATTCCCAATATATTGATTCATTTTGAACTCTCCTTTTTGTTTTGTTATGGTGAACTTTTATTTACAAGTCAAAACAATACGGTATTTTATTTCATTCGTCAAATACTTTTTTAAAGAAAACAAAAACATTATCCGTTTTACGGATAATGTTTTCATACGAAATAGCGCTAATTCAAGCTTTTATTCTATCGGATAGAAAAAGTTGAAACATTTTTCCAGCGCCAATATAAGGCAGCAAAAAAATGTCCTCTTCCACAACCATTCCAACAACATTCACTTTCTCATCTACAGATAAATCATTTATGGCAACTTGCATCTCCCCTGCATATCTACCATACAATTCATTATCAATTGTAATACTCCCTTTCTTTCTTACAATTGTATGCATCGGCTTTATCACCACTCTATTTCCTTCCCTTGATTCTACAGATCGAATAACATCACGAGCCGGATCTAGTCTATTTGTATGCACTTGCTCTACCACTTTTAATACTTCTTTATCAGTTATAAATGATTTGTAACGCAATGGAATAATCCCTCTACTTGCACTAGCTACTTCTTGCATACTTTTTAAACTTGCGCTTATATCTCCAATCAATACTTTATCAACACCACAATCTTGAACAAGTTCTAAGTACGCTTCAAGTGGGCGCATATTGCGATGTTTTTCTAACGTTGGTAACCCTTCATATAACGGCCCTCGTTTTTCCGCATCTCCTGGAATAAATGCCATTGTCTTTATTCCGCACTTCTGTAAATATTGATTTTGTTTTTGTAAGAAAGACTTTGCTAGTCCTGTCTCTGGGCGCGGGTAAAAATTATGCCATGCTTCTACATTCTCTACTCTTATATGTTCTGCAAGTAATTCTTTCCAAAATGATTTTGTAATCGTACTCGCATTTAAAGCTACTTTCATCTTATGAGATACGCTTGCAATTTCTTTTGGCGCAATGCCGTAATCCATTCTTAAACCGGTAATGCCCCAGTTCAATAACTCTTCCACATTTTCATATGTTAGCCCTAAATGGTGTAACGATTTTGGAGAAACATCAACCATTAGCTCCATTTCACGTGCAAGAGCTTGTCTCCCTAATATTTGAATTAACTCTTTATACGTATTTGGATCATCTTCTGGAATGTGCAGTGATGTAAAAATAGATGTAAACCCATTTTCCTTCGCTACTTTTAACCACTCTTCTTGTTTCTCTACTCGTTCTTTTGAAAGATAAATGGAAACTCCGATCATATAAATCTCCCTTTCTATTAATAGAAAAAGAGAAAGGAATCCCTTTCTCTATATGTTTTCTGCCATTTCTTCTTTAAATCCGAAGAAGTACGTAAAGATAAATCCGAAAGCATATGCAATTACTAAACCTAAGAAATATAGTAAATATTTATTGTCAGCAATTAACGGAATTAAAGATAGCCCTGATACGCCAATTCCAAGTGAAGCCGTTTGCATAACTGCTTGGAATGCACCACCGACAGCCGCTCCTAAACAAGCAGTAATAAACGGTTTCCCAAGTGGTAATGTAACCCCGTATAATAGCGGCTCACCAATTCCTAAAAAGCCAACTGGCAATCCACCTTTAATTACATTTCGAAGTCGTTTGTTTTTTGTTTTCACATAAATCGCAATTGCTGCGCCCACTTGGCCAGCACCAGCCATTGCAAGTACTGGTAATAAAGGTGTTACGTGTGTTTGATTAATAAATTCCATATGAATTGGTGTTAAACCGTGATGCAATCCGACCATAACGAGAGGTAAAAATGTTCCCGCAAGTACTGCGCCAGCAAATGCTCCGCCAATATTTAAAATCGCATTAATTCCGCTCGTAATACCATCTGATAAGAAACCTGCTAATGGCTGAATGGCTAACATCGTTACGATACTTACAACTAATACAGTAATGAGTGGTGTCACAATAATATCAACTGCATTTGGCACTGCTTTTCGAACTTGTCTTTCCACTACAACCATAAGCCATGCTGCAAAAATAACTGCGAATAATCCGCCCCGTCCAGGCACTAATGCTTCACCAAACAATTTTACGTTTGCCATCGCCGGGTTGAAAATTAAAATACCAGCAATTGCCCCAAGAACCGGTGTCCCACCGAACTCTTTCGCTGTATTCCAACCAACTAAAATTCCTAAGAATGTAAAGATACCGCCGCCAATGAGTAGTAACATTTGTAACCACGTTGCATTTGGATCAGCACCAGCATTTTTCGCAAAGTTAGCAACCCCGTTTATAATTCCTGACGCAACAAGTCCTGGAATTAACGGAATGAAAATACTTCCTATTTTTCGTAAAAAGTTTTTCACCGGTGTATTATTTTTCTTCTTAATCTCTGATTTCATCTCTTGCCCAATATCTTCAAGGTGATGATCTGCTACCTCACCAATTCGTAGTCCTGTTAAGCCTTCCATTTCAGCTGCTACTTTATTTACTGTTCCTGGACCAACGACAACTTGAAGCGTCTCATCTTCTATAACACCCATAACACCTTCAACCTTTTTCAAAAGGTCCATGTTTACTTTACTTTCATCATGAAGCGTTAATCGTAGTCTCGTCATACAATGAGCAATACTACGAATATTTTTTATTCCTCCAAGTTGCTCCGAAATTTCCTTGGCCATTCTCTCTTCTTTCTTCATAATAGAATCCCCCTCCCTATTATTTTATAGTGCTTTCTTCACAAACCCTTTTGCGCATTTTAGTTTCTCCAGTGCTTCCCCATATTCGCACTGCAACAACACCATAACAATGGCAGCTTTTACGTTACGTTCTGCCTTTTCATAATACTCTGCCGCTACTTCATAACTAGCGCCTGTTGCTTCCACAATAATTCGTTTTGACCGTTCTACTAACTTTTCATTTGTGGATTGAACATCTACCATTAAGTTTTTATATACTTTTCCTACACCAATCATCGAAGCTGTTGAAATCATATTCAACACTAATTTTTGTGCTGTACCAGCTTTTAAACGTGTTGATCCTGTTAATATTTCTGCACCTGTCTCTACTTCCACATTTAACTTTGCATATTTACTTATTTCAGCATTTTTATTACAAGAAATACTCGCTGTACTCGCTCCTACGCTCTGTGCGTATTTCAAGCCGCCAATTACGTAAGGAGTTCTACCACTTGCAGCAATTCCAATCACTGTATCTTTCTCATTTAATCCAATACTTTTTAAATCTTCTTCTGCTAACTCTTCGCGATCTTCAGCACCTTCCACCGCTTTAGTAAACGCTTTTAATCCACCGGCTATAAATCCTTGCACCATTTTATCATCCGTGCCAAATGTCGGCGGACATTCCACTGCATCTAGAATACCTAAACGACCACTCGTACCAGCACCAATGTAAATTAAACGTCCCTCTTCTTCAAAAGATTTAATAACAGTCTGTACAACCTTTTCAATTTGTTCTATCTCTTTTTCAACTGCTAACGCAACAGTTCGATCTTCTTCATTCATACTTTGCAACACTTCTTTTATGCTCATCTCATCCAAATTCATTGTTTTCTCATTACGATGTTCTGTCGATAAATTTTCTAACATATTGCCACCCTCTTTGAAATTATATTTCACACTTTTATTATAACTTTAAGAAACTAAAAATCAATGACTCTTTCTTATTTTATGAAATAAAATTTCACAACATGACATATTTTTGTCAAAGATCATAAAGTGAAACTTTAATCAGTGGGGGTTTTGTTCATCCCCACTGATTATTAGCCCGCACCAATCGGGCATTAACGGGCAGTTGATCCCCACCTAACTTTCTTTGCTTCCGCTGAATTTTGAAGTGAGGGTCTTACTGCACGGCAAATAGCGGGATAAAAAAAGATGAGTCTCCTCATCTTTTCTTCTACTTTAACTTCCGTAACCGCAACGCTTCTTCTCGTGTCTCCATAAATTGATTCAATACTTTATTACCAATTCGATTGAAAGTAATCACATATAAAGCATCGATCATATTCAATTGCGTCATTCTCGAAGCAATACTCGCAATACGATGATCTTGTTCTACATCTGGCATACAAAGGCGAATATCCGCTTCTTTATATAACGGTGATGATTGATCTAGTTTCGTAATTCCAATAACAGTTGCACCTTGTCTCTTTGCATACTGCGCCATTTCAAGCACATCTTTCGTTCGACCAGATGTTGAAATCGCAACAAATATATCGCCTTCTTTTAAATTCGTCACAAGCGGCAGCATCATATGAAAATCAGATAGCATCATCGCTGTAAATCCGAGCCTTGTAAATTTATAAGCTCCGTCCATCGCCGGAGTAGCTGATCCGCCTACTCCATAAAAGATAATTTTATCGGCATTTACAATACGATCTGCAGCTTTTTCAAGTTCTTTTTTATCTATCGCCGTCACGCTCGCCTCAATTGCAGCTTTATTCACATAAGTAACTTTATTAAATAAATCGTACGGTCCATCTTCTGTATTCATCACTGAAAAATCGTTAATATTATAATCAGCAATCGTTAATTCACGAACGAGTGCTATCTTAAATGCTTTAAAGCTCCCAATCCCAATCGACTTACAAAAACGAACGACACTCGCCTCACTTGCGCCTGCATTCGTTGACACTTCTTTCGTCGTTAAGTTCGGAACAATCTCTGCATTCTCCATTATGTACATGGCAACCTTCTTCTCAGCTGGTGAAAATTGATCCATATTACTTTCAATTTTAAATAGTAATGTTGAAGCTTTCACTATTTAACCTCCACTTCTTACGGTTGCGTTCACTTATTTTCTCTTGCTTCAAGAAGGTAATAACCATCATCGCCAGGAGGATGAAACACATTTACAATGCGATTCCCTTTTTGATAAACAGTTCTTTCCCCTTCTGTCCACTTCTTTTCCCAACCGTTCATCCAAATCGCAACATCAGGTAAAAAAGCAGTATATTTCAGCTTCTGACCGTACTCACCATCTGCTTCTTCAGAAAAAATAGAAACCGGAAAATCTTTCACTTTTGATTCTTTCCATGCCGTAAATGGTATACATACTGCAATAAGTACGATTACACCGATAACCTTCTCCTTCGTAATCTTCACACTTCCCTCTCCTTGTCATATCACATACATAGATTTTACCATAATTACAAACCCTTCATGCTATATGATCATTGCTTTTGGGAATAAAAAAAGAGCTTACCTACATCAGATAAGCCCTTCCTCTCTATACAAAATATTTCTTCAAAAGTGGCGGTGTAATAATCGTCGTCAATATAACAACAATAACAATCGCTGTGAAATTTTCTTTCGCTAATAAATTCGCCGTAAGTCCATTTGCAGCGATGATAAGCGCTACTTCACCACGTGATACCATCCCCGCGCCAATACTAATAGAAGATTGGAGATTAAATCCTGTCAGTCTCGCTCCTAAACCTGATCCGATTAACTTTGTGAAAATTGCAATGAGAGTCATAATAATAATGAACCAAAGCTGGCTTCCAATGCCTTGAAATGTAATTTCCATTCCGATACTTACGAAGAATACTGGAACAAATATTGCATAAGCAATCGGTTCAATTTTATGTTCCACCTCATGCTTATACTCTGTTTGAGAAATAGCAATTCCTGCTGCAAATGCTCCAATAATGCCTGCAATTCCCATCATTTCACTGTAATAAGAAAAAGAGAAGCAAATAATAAGAGCCGCGCTAATTAACGCTTCTGTTACACGAAGCGGGACAAGCATTTTCATAATCCAAGGAACGACTTTCCAAGCAATAAAAACAATACTTACAAAGAAAATAATTTTCTTTACAATGACAAGTGTTATATTCACATCTTGTGTTCCTAAAAAACTCATTACAAATGCTAATAAAATAACGACAATGACATCATCAAATACGGCAGCACCTAAAATTGTTGTACTTTCTCTCGTATTCATTTTTCCTAGATCACGTAGCGTCTGCACCGTAATACTAACCGATGTCGCGCAAAGTAATAACCCTAAAAAAATGGCATGGGATTGTATTAATCCAAACAGCAATCCTGTTACATAACCACCGATGAAAGGAAAAATAATTCCACCAGCCGCTACTGCAAATGACGATTTCAAATTCCGATTTAACTCTTCTAAATCCGTTTCAAGTCCCGCCATAAACATAAGTAACAAAACACCAATCTCACTCAGTTCATCAATCAGTTCAGAACTATTAATAATACCGAGTACAGCCGGACCGATAATAATACCGACAATTAACTTACCAAGTACAGAAGGCTGACCAAGTCTCACACTAATGTCACCAGCTAATTTCGTACAAAGTAAAATGACGACAAGTTCAAAATAAAATAACATAGCATCTGCTCCTACTTTAACTTTAATCAGTGGGTCGTTAACCCTCGTCCATTTCTGCAAGTAGTTTCCCCTATTGATCCGCATTTTATTTGTCATATTTTTATTTGACAAAATATTCTGAATTATATTAAGATTAATCCAGCAATTTTAAAAAACTACATACCATAACTGCACCTCCACTTCCTTACTTACTCTTTTTTAATGGGCTCATACTATAGTCGCAGTTATGGAAATGAAAAAACGGGGGGAGAGTCCAAAGTGAAGTCATTATTACGAAAAAAAGCGCTTAGTACTGAATCACCAAAGCAGCTAGATAGAACATTAACTGCACTCGATTTAACGTTTTTAGGAATCGGCGCCGTAATTGGGACAGGGATCTTTGTATTAACAGGTATTGTTGCAGCAAAACATTCTGGTCCTGGTATTATGCTATCATTCCTTATTGCTGCATTTACTTGTGCTTGTGTAGCCTTTTGTTACGCTGAATTTGCTTCTTCTATTCCTGTCTCAGGAAGTGTGTATACTTACGCATATATGACAGTCGGAGAAGTCGTCGCCTTCATCGTCGGATGGTGTTTAATGCTCGAATATTTACTTGCCGTTGCAGCAGTAGCTGTCGGTTGGTCTGGTTATTTACAATCATTACTACAAGGTTTCAATATACACCTGCCCGCCATAATCGCCTCGGCCCCTGGCGTAGGAAAAGGTGGCCTCATCGATTTACCCGCTGTTTGTATTTTACTAATCATTACCGGTCTTTTAAGCTTCGGTATACGCGAAAGCGCTCGCATTAATAATATTATGGTTCTTATCAAGCTAGCAGTTATTATCGCTTTTATCGTAGCAGGCGCAAAATATGTAAAACCTGAAAACTGGACACCGTTCATTCCATTCGGATACGACGGTATTATTACTGGCGCTGCCACTGTGTTCTTCGCCTTCTTAGGATTTGATGCAATCGCAACCGCTGCAGAAGAAACGAAAAAACCGCAGCGTGATTTACCAATTGGTATTATCGGTTCTCTTCTTATTTGTACTGTTTTATATATGATTGTATCTTTCGTTTTAACAGGTATGGTTCCTTATACGCAATTAGACGTTTCTGATCCAGTTGCATTTGCATTGCATTTCGTTGGTGAGGATACAATTGCAGGACTACTCGCTGTTGGAGCGATGACTGGAATGACAACCGTCCTCTTAGTCGTTATGTATGGACAAGTTCGCGTTTCGTATGCAATGAGCCGTGACGGTCTACTTCCAAAAGCGTTAGCACGTGTAAATAAAAGAGTAAAAATCCCTTTATTAAATACGTGGATTACTGGCGTTGTTGCTGCTTTATTAGCAGGCCTTTTAGACTTACATTTGCTAGCGAATTTAGTAAACATCGGCACATTAACAGCCTTTACATTCGTTTGCTGCGCAGTACTTATTTTACGAAAAACACACCCTGATTTAAAACGCGGATTCCGTACACCTTTCGTACCTGTATTACCAGTTGTTGCGATTCTTTGCTGCTTATATTTAATGATCAATTTGTCTAAAACAACATGGATTAGCTTTGCAGTTTGGCTTATAGTCGGCTTATGCTTCTATTTCTTCTACTCTAGAAAGCATAGTCATTTAGCTATTGAAAAAACAAATGATGAACAGAAAAAAGCATAACAAAATAGCTCGCCGATAAAACGGCGAGCTATCTTTCTGTACTATTATATTTTTTCGTTAACGATTGTAAAATGAAAAATATGCCGATGCAAGCTGTAAACCATGCCCAATTTCCTATTGGTGTCGAGTATTTGATCATTCCAATACCCACAAGCACTAAGAAAATAATCACCTGATATATGAGCTTCCACTTTTGCATATATTCCCTCCTTTACTTCGTCCCCTTCTTTTTCTTCTTCCAGGCATTCAAACTATCAAAGAAGAAGTTAATAAATAACGTTCCTAATCCTGCTAATAAAAACGTCATTAAGAATAAAACCCAAATACTTTTATCTTTTAATAAATAATATCCTACAAGGAGCACAACCGCGATCCATACATATTCAAGAATTCTTTTTAGCTTTTTCTGTTCCAAATTATTCGCTCCTTCTTTCTATGCTACTTTTAGTATAACAAAAAAGAAGCCTATCATGATAAGCTTCTTTTCTTCTCTCTTATTTGTTCATACTTTTTTCAACAAGTGAAATCGCATACTCTAATGTACGATTCATCGTTTCTACCTGTGCATCTTTTACTTGCACATCTTGTAATACAGCTTCTGCAACTGTAATTTTTTGTTGCAATGATTTCACTGAACCATCTGTTACATTTACAGCTTGCGCTTTCTTCACTACTGCTTTTGCAGATTCAATATTGATCTGTAATTTTTCTTTCGTTGTTTTTGGTTGTTCTTCTGCCACTTTTGATTGTACGAATGTTACATTAGCTGATTTTAATTCGGTATATGTTTGAATAATTTGTTCCCCAGTACTTCCTACATTTTCAAATGCTTGCTGTGCAATGTTATAGCTTTTCTCTAATTCTTGAAAGGCTTCCTTTGAATATTGACCTGGCTTATCACCAAATTCATACGTACTAACTAACACTTCTTTTACTTTTCCAAGCTCTTCAAATAACGCATTTACTTGCTCTAACTTCGTACGGTTAGAAAACTCATTGTATGATGCTAATACTTCTGAAGAACTTAAAGCTTTACTATATAATTTTGCTAACGCGATTTGTCCATTTAACGGAATACCACCATTTCCGTTACTATCAGGATCCGCTCCAAATGCAAATGGTACGTTCGGGTTATAAACTTTTCCTTGAGCTGGCTGACTATTTACTTTTTTACCATCTACGTAAATTGCCAATTCGCTTCCGTTATACGTTCCTGTTAAATGATACGTTTTGTTCGCTTCTAATTGAACACCAACACGTTTATAGCTACCTCCAATGTGAGCCCATAATTCAACATATCCACTTCCTGTAGACTCAAATCCAATTCCGCCGCTCTCTGTATTTTGCAAAATACCTTGTCCGCGAATTTCATTCATTGAAAATACAGTTTCTAATGTAAACGTATTTACTATTTTCTCTTTTTGTGCTGCTGAAAATGGAAGGTATCCAAATGTATTTGCTTTTCCGTTTAACTTCATAACATTCTTCTTCAATGCTTTATCATATTCAATAGTCACATTGCCCTTCACATCACCTTTTGTACCAAATGGTGAATTGTCTTTAAATGTACCATCTGCAAAGTTTACATCGAAAACATCAGCTTTTGGTACTTTCACATTCGGGTCAATATTATCTTTTTTCGTAGTAATTTCCGCAGTTAACGGCTGTGCGGTTTCATTGCCAAATGAATCAATCGCAACTACTTCAAGTGTATATGCTTTCCCGCCATCTAACCCTGCAAGCGTAAACGTAAGATCTTTCGGCACTGGATCACGATAAAACTCTGAGAATGCTAACAATTTATTTTTTATTTCACCCGTTTGCTTATCTCTAGCCTGCACACGGTAAGAGTGAACAAGGAGGTTGTCCAATGCTTGCGGGAATGTTACTGTTGCCGCATTTTCTGTTACATTTGATACAGCAAGCTTTGCATCTTTAGCAAAGTAAGGCTTTTCTTTATCACGATCTTCTACATGTGTAAATGTTTCTTTCTTTGCTGGTAATTTAATTTTCCAAGGCTCGCCTGTCCAAGAATTCGTATGGAAATCACGGCGATTAATCGTCACTTCTTCTTCATCTACTTCTACTAATAAGCCTTGGCTTAACGTACTAGCTCCTGGCGGGATATTCCCTTGTACTTTACCACCTTCAACTTCCATATAACTTACTGAAGATGTACCAACTGATGTAAAGTCTTTTTGATGTATCGATCTCGGATCATCTAACGGATAATGTGAATGACCTGAAAACGTAATAACTTGTGGATATTCTTTTAACACTGCATTAATTTTTGCGCTATCTTGTGTTCCCCATTCCTGACTACCGTACACTGTATCTTTAATATGTTGATGTAAAAATACAAAAATCGGTTTTTCTGGATCATCTTTTTGTGCTTTTGCCATTTCTTCTTTTAACCAATTAATTTGCTTGTCCGAATAATAACCATGTGTTGTTCCATTCTCTGGAGACATAACAAGGAAGTGATAACCTTTTACCACCTTATGATAATAAATTGATTCCATACCTGTTTTTTCTAAGAAACGCTTCTGTGCACCCTCTACGGATAAACCGTTCCAATAATCATGGTTACCGAGAGAATTCATTCGCACTGCATCTTTATTTGCATTTTCATTATACACTTGCATGAAACGATCATATTGCTGCACTGATCCTGTATCTGTGAAATCACCTACAATAACAAACGCATCTTGCTTTGGTGCTAATGTATTAAACTGTTCAATCGCTCTTTTCCAGCGAAACGTATCATCCGTTCCACTATTTTTAATATGCACATCACTTACAACTGGAAAAACTATCTTCTTCTCACTTGATGCCTTTTCTTGCTTTTTCTCTTCCGCCTTGACTGATGTACTCCACGGAAATGATACGAATGCTAATACAAAAACCATTAATAATCCAATAAGGCCTTTTACTTTTCTTAAAGCATTTCTGTCCACGTGAATCCTCCTCATAATAATTGATTCATTACAAGGGCTATTTTATCTAATATATGTTAATGTCGTTTAAATAACAAATGAACTTTATTAGATTTTTGTAAATATACAGTTAATTAGAAATTAAGTCCAACATTCCTCGTACTATGGTATACAACCACCTTTTGTCTAAAAGAGTCTAATCATTCTTTTCCTATGACCATTTACATATAATCTTTTCTATAACACTAATGATAAGTTAAGGTTTAAGCCTATTAGACAATCTTAATTTTTAATATTTCCTTCTTTTTTAACACATCGGCCATGCTTTTACATTTAATAGTAATAAAAGACAACTTAAAAGGAGGGGTTGTATTGAAGAACAAAAAAAATATTGGCTGTTTCGCTCCTTTATCTATCATTTATCCAGACCCTTGTCCACCGCCCCCTCCTCCAAATCCAAATTGTGAACGAGTAACAAATGAATTTGCAGGAAATTTCCTCATAACGAATAACACCATCCCCTCTGTCAAAGATGGATCACAATTAATGATACTGTGGCAAAGTGATGGGATACTACTTATATCAGGTACTGTCTCGGTTTACAATAGTACTAGCAGCACGGAAGCAATTATGATTCAAATTGTTGGAGCAGTAACTAATGTTTTCACTGTGTTTCCTGGTAATACAATATCTTACACAGGAAAAGACTTAGAGTCAGTCAGTATTATCAATATACAAAGTAACCCTTCACTATATTTAGAAGGTAAGTACTGTTGCGAATTTACATGTTGCTTATAGAATACCAATTTCATTGCTTTCTCAATAAAAAAGCATACCATTTACGGTATGCTTTTTTATGAAATCGGATAACGTACAGTAATACAAAACTCTCCTTGATTAACAGTTGTTCCTGTCGTAGTAATTCGAACAGTCGTAAAATATCGGACAGTGAAAGTACCACTACTTTGCGGTTGTACAGTAATTGTATCAATTACTGTAGCTCCAACTAAAAAATCAACTGTAATCGGGTTCGCACCTACATCATATTTCACGTAACCTGAACCATATACTTCTTGCGTGATATTATTTGTATATACAATTTGAGTACCAGCACCTGTAATAGACCAGTCTGTACATACTTGGTCTTGCACAAGTGTTTTATTAGAACAACAAGACAAACTGGAACTTCTCATTCCCATTTCGATCCTCTCCTATTCTGCTATGAAAGTGGATAACGTGTTGTAATACAAAATTCTCCCTGATACGTTCCAGCAGGTGTTGCAGGTAACACAACTTGTATACTATCAAAGCGACGATACGTAAAAGCAATACTCGTTCCTGGGTTTAATGTTTGTGTATCAATTGTACCCCCAGCAGAATCAAGCGCTTCTACAGTAATTGGGCCTGGTCCAACATCATATTTAACAAAACCAGTACCAACTACGTTTTGGTTAATATTATTTGTATAGAGAACATTATCAATTGCTGTTGCAACTACAGTAGCAGACCACGGACTACACACTTTATCTTGCACATAATTTTTATCTGGACAACAAGTTAATGCTGACCCTGAGCACTCACAAGACATAGTTGTTTCCCCTCTCTCTTTTATATTCCCTATATGTGTATGTCCCTCAGAGTCTTTTGCCTGTACTATTCATCTATTTTCAAAAAATATTCAAATGACTAGATAGATTCCGTTTTGTTTCTTTTCTTCATATATTTATAGACAAAGATACTAGCAACAATAAGAATAACGCCTCCTAATATCGGTAGCATATATTGTCCAACAACATCCGCTGCTTTTTCCCAATGCGGACCTAATTTCATTCCAAAATAAACATACAAAGTCGTTAACGGGAACATTGCTACAAATGTATATATACTAAATTTCCATATGTTCATTTTCGCCATACCACACGGAACAGAAATAAGCGTTCGAACCCCTGGTACAAAGCGTCCAACAAATGCTACAACTGGTCCATATTTCTCAAAGAAATCATCTGCTTTTTGAATTTGTTCTTCTTTAATAAAGAAGTATTTTCCGTATTTTATTAATAGCGGACGACCACCATAATAACCAAGTGCGTATAACGTTAACGGTCCTGTCGTTCCGCCAAGTGTTCCAGCTAATACAGCTAGCCAAAAATTCATATCTCCCTCGTATACCCAATACCCAACCATAGGCAAAACAACTTCTGCCGGAATAAATTCGAACGTTAAAGCCAATACAACTCCAAAATAAGAAAACTGCTTTAAAAACTCGATTATATCTAAAATCATTTGCTCCATATTTTAACTCCTATCCTACGTTTACGTTATGCTTTTCTTGTAATTGAACTGGCGCCATTTTTACAATTCGGTTCAAAATAAATAACACAATTCCAATATCATCTAAAATACCGATAAACGGTAGGAAGTCTGGAATTAAATCAAGCGGCATCGCAACATAACCAACTAAAAAAGCAACAGATAAAATTTTCTTCTTTATTGAAACCTCTTTTGAAGTAAAAAAGTCAAATAGGAATGGAACAAATCGGCGAACATGAAATACAACTCTTAATCTACTAATAAGTTTTTTCATTTTTATATCTCCTCTCTTTGTATACGAAAAGGACCCTACCAAATATGGTAAGGGTCCTCAAAAAGACAGAAAGGGGCCTTTACCATTGCTGGTAAAGGTCTCACTAACAACGAAACGTTGCCAATAAAGCCGAGGGTTTCTCCCTGTAATGACGACTTTACTGTAATAAGTTACTCCCCTTTATACACAATTTTATACACTCACATTAAAATATTTCAGAGGGCTTGTCAATATATTTTATATCCCAATCCCTTTCGTAAAAAACAAAAAACGTATAGGAAATTTCTTACTATCTCATAATATACATAATCATTTTTGAACGAAAGGAGATGTTTCATTTGCATACCGTCTGGAAAGGTGCACTTTCACTTGGACTATTAAATATAGGAATTAAACTATACAGTGCCGTAGAAGAAAACGATATAAAATTTTTAAGCCTCCATAAAGAATGTTTAACACCTATTAAATATAAAAAATTTGCTCCTGATTGTACGGATGAAGAAATTGATGATAACGATATTGTAAAAGCCTATGAATACGCACCTCATAAATATATTATTATGGATGAAAAAGAATTAGCTGAATTACAACAAGCTCATGAACCACGATCCATTCGTATTATATCTTTTGTCCAAAATAACGAAATCGATTCTGTTCTTTATGATCGCTCTTATTTTATAGGTCCTACCCCAGGACATGAAAAATCGTATTTATTATTAAAAGAAGCTCTTGAACGTACAAATAAACTTGGGCTTATTCATATTTCTATTAGAAAAAAACAACATTTAGCTATTATCCGTAACTTTGAGGATGGTCTTATGTTGCAAACTATTCACTACCCTAATGAAATTCGCGCTATAACAAATACACCTAACTTACCAAGTAACGAAAATTATCCGATTCAAAAACAAGAACTCACAGCAGCAATCAATTTAATCCACCATCTTACAAATCCTTTTGAACAAGAGATGTATACAGATGAGTATAAAGAAGCCCTTACCGAACTAATCGAAAACAAAATTGAACAGCAGGAAAAAACCGAAACAATCTCTCCAGCTCCGAACATCATTAATATTATGGAGACATTACAGGCAAGCATTGAACAAGCAAAAATAAAAAAAGACAATAAAACAGAAAAAGAGGCCAAATAAAATTGACCTCTTTTTCTTTAAAGCGGATTACATTTCGGCATTTCAAGTCCAGACGATTGAGCTAGTTTTAATAAGTAGTAACATTCTTCTCTTGCCATATGATCTGCCATTCTAGCTGATAATGCACTTAATACTTCATGAGATAACTCGAGCTCTTCCACTTCATGTAAAAAATGCGAAAATAATTTCAATTCAAGTGAAACATCTTTCGTAAACTTCTTTAATGCAGGAAAATGATGCAGCTCTGTCCGTAAATACCCTGTCATTTCAACTGCCTTTAAGTAAAATTGTTCAAAATGCTTCGTAAATTCTTCGCTTTTCTCTTTCAATCTTTTTTCAACAAGATCTAATCCACCAGAAATAGAGCCTGCATGACCAGCCGCATCCGTTAACCAAACGAGATGATAATGTAATTCATGAAAAACAGGCGGAACTTCCCCTTTCTTCAAAAACTCTAAAACTGTTATATACTCTTCCACTTCGTTTACCATATGATTAATAAAAGTTGGCGTAAAATGAATAGTAATTTTCCCTTCCAGCTGTTTCTGTATAATATTTAATTTAAACGCCCGAATCTCCTTAGCGGCTTGTTCTGCCTCTTTTGAAAATGCCATCAGATTCACATTCCGAACTTTATTTAACAAATTCGTAAATGTTTCAACAAAGTAAGTAGCTTTTTTTATATCCTCTTTTTCCTTCGGAGCTAATGCATCCAGTAAAAATTGTGCATGATCAGTAAGTACCTTTAACCAAAATTGATGCTCAAACAACGCACTTTCTTCATAATTTCTCTCCACTAAATCCCCTCCGTCTATTCATCCTTCTCTATCACTTGAAGTTTATATCCATCCGGGTCTTGTACCACAATACTCTTCTCACTTTTGTTTTCTGTATATGCGATTTTATAAAATACTAACCTCTTCTTTACATTCCCTATGTTAGAAATTGAAAAGGTTAGAACATCAACTGAGTCCGTAACACTCTTCTCACGCCCGCCCAAACTGCGATTCATCACAAAACTAATTCTCGTTGAATCAGTATCATACCAAACCCCTGTAATATCTAATTGCGGCCTTTCTGAACTAGGTGTTATCCCTAAAATCCCTTCATAAAAATACAGAGTTTCCTTTAAGTTCTTTACTTCCAATACAATGAATTGTTTCACAGTCTCCACATTCATTCCCCCCGTACCTATTACTTTTTTATATGTGTCATAAATGCTCATTATGTCTGAATACAATACGTAGTAATGAACATGTAAGGAGGTTTATTCGTGAATAAATATATGAGATCATTCGTGCCCTATCATAGCCCTCTCGATCCTTGTCCTCCTATCGGAAAAAAATATTATTCTACTCCTCCTAATTTATTTTTAGGCTTTCAACCGCCAAACTTGCCGCAATTCACACCAAAAGAAGCACTACAAAAAGGGACTTTATGGCCTGTTTTTTATGACTATTATGAAAATCCTTATAAAAAAGGGCGGTGACTACTGACGTGAATCAATCGCTACCAGAAGAATACTATCAGCTTTTACTGGAGCTTCAAGAATTAGACTTTGTACTAGTTGAACTCACTCTTTATTTAGATACACATCCAGATGACACCGCTGCGATTAATCAATTTAATGATTTTTCCTATAAACGGAGAGTATTAAAACAAAAGATGGAAGAAAAATACGGACCACTCCAACAGTTTGGAAATAGCTATTCTAATGCCCCTTGGGAATGGAGCAAAGGTCCTTGGCCATGGCAAATATAAAGGAGAGAAACTATGTGGATTTATGAAAAGAAATTACAATACCCAGTTAAAGTGGGAACTTGCAATCCCGCACTTGCAAAATTATTAATCGAGCAATACGGTGGTGCAGATGGAGAATTAGCTGCTGCACTACGTTACTTAAATCAACGTTATACAATTCCTGATAAAGTCATTGGCCTACTTACTGATATTGGTACAGAAGAATTTGCTCACCTTGAAATGATTGCTACAATGGTTTATAAGCTGACGAAAGATGCGACCCCTGAACAAATGAAAGCTGCTGGTCTTGACCCTCATTACGCTGATCATGACAGTGCTCTTCATTACCATAACGCTGCTGGTGTTCCATTTACTGCAACCTATATACAGGCTAAAGGTGATCCAATTGCCGATTTATACGAGGATATTGCAGCTGAAGAAAAAGCACGCGCAACATATCAATGGCTCATTAACTTATCAGATGATCCAGATATAAATGACAGCCTACGCTTCTTACGTGAACGAGAAATTGTCCATTCACAACGTTTCCGAGAAGCAGTTGAAATTTTAAAAGAAGAACGCGATAAAAAAATATTTTTTTAAAACACGTATCCTAGCGATATGTGTTTTTTTATGTTAAAAGTTAAATCCTTCCTATTAAACATATAAATAGTATATTTATTCGATTTAATGCATTATTTTTTAATATTTTCAAAATTCCCTATTGCTTTCTAGTCATCAGACCTTTAAAATAATAACAGTTACTCGACAAATTATTTGAATTTTCGACAAAAACACTCATTAGGAGGATTTTCTTTATATGCATACAACTTTAAAACCAGCGCAAATACTTTCGATTAGTTTATTACTATTCGCAGTTTTCTTCGGTGCTGGTAATATGATTTTCCCGCCCCTTCTCGGTCTTTCTTCCGGAGAAAATATGTGGGTTTCCATTACAGGGTTTATTATTACAGACGTCGGTTTATCTTTACTTGCTATCGTTGCTGTTGCCCTTGCTGGTGGTAGTTTTAACACTTTAGCGAGCCGTGTTCATCCAAAATTCGCAGCAGTATTCGCTATCATTATTTATCTTTCAATCGGCCCACTATTTGTTATTCCACGAACTGGATCTGTATCTTATGAAATCGGGATTGCACCACTTTTCCCAGATCAATGGTATTCTATGTTAGTTTTTAGTGCGATTTTCTTTACAGTCGTTTACTTCTTATCATTAAATCCATCCAAGCTAGTAGATCATATCGGTAAAATATTAACGCCAATTTTACTTGTAATTATTGCAATTATGGCAACAAAAGCGATTCTTTCACCAGGAACGTTTGCAGAGCCTATCGGTGACTATAAAGACATCCCGTTTTTCAAAGGATTTCTTGAAGGATTTTTAACGTTAGATGCAATTGGCGCTCTCGTACTATCAACAATTGTTGTAAATGCAATTCGTCAAAACGGTATACAAGAGAAGAAATCTATCGCGAAATATACAATCATTTGCGGAAGTATCGCTGCTCTATTCTTAACAATTGTTTACTTCTTACTCGGTTATATCGGAGCTTCAAACGGAAACTTAGGACAATTCGAAAATGGTGGGCAGCTATTAGCTACTGTTATGTATCAATTTTTTGGGACAAGCGGTAATATTTTATTAAGTATCGCCATTATCTTCGCTTGTTTAACAACGGCAATTGGTGTTGTAAGTGCATTTGCAAATTACTTCACAACAGTGCTAACAAATGTTTCATACAAAAAGCTTGTACTATACGTTTGTATCTTTAGTTTCGTTATTTCAAACTTAGGATTAAGCTTATTAATTAAAATTACTTTACCTGTATTAATTATTTTGTACCCAATTACGATCATTTTAGTTTTCGTATCATTTATCGATAAATATACGAAACGTAAACCTTCTGTCTACATTGGAGCGATGATCGCAGCGTTTATTATTAGCTGTATTCATGCACTTGATAATGTGGAAATGATACCAGATTTTATCGCTAATATCGTACACACCATTCCTTTTTATAACTTAGGAATTGGCTGGATCATTCCAGCAATAATCGGTGGTATAATTGGATACTTTATTCCGCAAACAGAAGCTGCAGGTGAAGTTTCTACAAAATAAAGAAAAGAAGCAAGCATGAAATCCATGCTTGCTTCTTCTTTCTCTTCACATCGTATGTTTAAAAGTAAATAACTCTTCTTTCGACTGCACAACAGATTGTTCCTCTTCTACAACATCCTTCTTTAGCTCTCCTCCTAACCTTACTTTCATCATCGCCTCTTCGATACTTTTTACAATCATATTTCCTGAAAAAATAGTAAGCCCAAAAAATGTAATCGGAACGAGAGGAATCCACGGATTCACTGTTAATGCCCTAAAGTATACTCCAATTAAACCTGACCATTCATGCGTATAAGATTCCACCTCTTTTATAGGTCCACCAAACGTAACAGTCCCACCAAAGAACACTTCAAGTAATCCTAAGTGCAGTAAAATAGTAAGAGTCTGCGTAAACTGCTGAAGAAATACGAGTATAAAAGTCATATAGAGATGCGGAAAAATATGTTTTATAACAATATGTCTTCTCGATCCACCTAATATGCGTGCGGCATCAACAAATTCTTCCGTTCGCAATTTACGAACTTCCTTCGCAACATACAGTGCAATAACTGGCATTACAAGCAGTACAAGTAATACCACTTGAAACGAAGCCCTTTCAAAAAAGGTTGTTGTCTCCTCTCCGCTTCCAAATGCATTTGCAGATTGAAGAAAAAAATACGCAATCATAACTGTTGGAATAACTGTAAAACTATCAAAGAAAGCCTCAATTTTTGAAAATCCTCTTTTTATATACGTTCCGAGTACGACACCGAAAAACACACCTATTACCATTCTAAGTGCCGCAATTAAAATAGATATACCAATCGTCCACTTCGCGCCCTCAATGACTAAATGTAACAGGTCATACCCTTTCCGGTCTGTCCCGAGTAAAAATTGGAATGAAGGTGGAAACGGTGGCACTTGTGGATTTTCATCCGCATCATATTGCAATGTAATTTGTCTAATATGTCCATCATTCCATAACGTATTTCCGATGCTCAAAAGAACTAATAGGAGAAGAAACCCAATGCTTATCCAAAATCTTTTATCACGTTTTATATACGTCCACATATTATAATCTCTCCTTCATCGCAGCCGGAATGAGATAATGAAACAATTTAAATAAAATAAAAATCGGGATATATATAAGAAGCACACTAACGATGAAAACCTCAACTCTAATACCAAAATACGATTTCAAAAACATAAAAATACCACCCGTATTAAAAATCCATTCTATAATATATAAATTAGATAACATAAAAAAGATATTCGTTTTCGCAAAGAATAATGTACTAAGCAACACATTTCGTAAAATATGACGATTTAAAATATGAAAGCGCCCCAGCCCTTTCGCCTTAGCAAATAGTACATAATCTTTTTCTAGTTCATTTTCAAAACGAAGCACGACCATTTTTACAAACATAATCGTAGTCGGGATGCTCAAACACAATATTGGCAACCCCCTAATCGACTCGCCTCCAATTGAAGCAATTTGAAAAGGTAAAAAACCTGTTTGTTTAAAAAACCATACAACTAAAATTTGTGATACTAAAATAAGAAGGATATCTGGAATGGATTCTAGGAAGATAAGAAATGATTTAATTCGCTGTTGCATACGCGGTGAACTACTCATAATTACATAAACAATACAAAATGCTACAAATAATGAAATAAAAAAAGCAGCTAAAAAAATAATAATCGTTTCTTTATAATGAACGAACAGCTGCGGAAATAAAAATTTACCTTTCACATATTGCAAATTGGAAATATCCATTAAGTTCACAAACACTTCTTTTAAACTCTGTATGTACTCTGATGCATGCAGCTCAAATCCATAAAATAATTTCGGCAGTGCTCCTAAACAAATAATCCCCAAAATCGAAATAAGAAATTGAATCGTCACTTCCATCCCATTCAAAAATACCTTTTTGACCATTTTCACCCTTCTCTCTCTATAATTTACCCCCTAATTTTATTCTTAATTTTCTGAATTGTAAATATTTCAAAGACAAAAAATCACTAAGCTATGATCCTAGTGATTCTTTATGCGCATGCCTTTCTCTTTTCGCAAACGGAATATATAAAATAAAACACCCAATAAGCGCTGCGAGTTCTAATGAAATAATATAGTAAGGATGCGGTCCTAACATATCGAGTAATGAAGCTGTTTCTGGCTTATGAGCTAAAAACATATAATTACCACCTGTTTTATAATTCACAAACGAAACAAGCGGAATCAATATGTTTAAAAATATCATCGTACGCTTAATAGATTGCAAGGTCGGTCTATAGCCTTCCACCCAAGTCATAAAGAGTGGTGCCCAAATAAGCAATACATGCGCGATAAAATATTCAATGAAACGAAAATGCGGAAAAGCATATTGCAAATTTGGTGTTAAAATGGCTTGTGATGCACCAATAATTCCCGTAAAAAATACAATCTCATATATTCGATAACTTTTCGTTACAATCATAATCGACGCTAACAACAAACTAATTGTACATAACTCAAACGGTAATGAAGTAGCTAGCTCAAAAATCCCCGCTTTCCACTCCCACATATGAAGCCCAATTTCACTACCTATAAATAAAAATGCAATCGCATATCGAACCGTTATATTCCACTCATTTTGACGTAATAAATCTTGGTATTGATACAGAAAAAATATCCCCACCAACATAATAAATAATATAATGGCATGTTGCCTTGAGTATGGAATAAACGGTTTTAATGGATGCGCACTAAAATAAGCTTCCATCTTCCTTCCTCCTCTCCTTCATACAATATTATTGTAAGAAAGAAACAACGAGTCAATTCATTTGCTTACAATAGGACAACCTCTACCTTACATTTACATATTCATACCTTACAAAACTGTAAGGTTATTGTAAGCTAAAACGATTTGTCAGATTCTTCACCTCTTCTATACTTAATGTAGATACTAAAACGAACGAAAAGGTGATAAATAGATGAAAAAGAAAAATAAGGTGTTAATTACTAGTGTAGTAGCAATCGGAATTGCAGCTGGATCATACTTTGCATTTGCTGGGGGCGGTTCAGAAGTAGCAATGGCATATAGCGGATATAAAGTAACTGAAAAACAAATCCAAAACGCGCAAAAATTTGGTGGCGAAGTTATTCCAAATGGAATTGAAACTATTTCATTCGATCCAACAAAAGGAACATATGAATTAGCTGTAAAAAAAGGCGATGAAGTGAAAAAAGGTCAGCTTCTATTTAAATACAATGACCCGACTGCTAAACAAGGTGTAACAGAAGCAGAAATGCAAAAGAAAATCGCACAAAAAGAAGTAACGTTGTTCCAAAAACAAATTGATGCGGCGAAACAAAAATTACAAAAAGATAAAAATGCAGGCCTTCCCGCTGAAGCATTAAAAGCATCAGAAGCTGAAGTTGGGCAATTAGAATCACAACTTGAAATGAAAAAGTTTGAAGTTGAAAAAGCTGATGAAATGATTAAAGCAGCAAAAGAGAAAGTAAACACTCTTTCTGTAACAAGTCCTGCTGATGGCGTAATTGATGATATCGTAAAAACTGCTGACGAAAAAACAGGTATGAGCGGAATTACTCTTCGTCACGCTGGTCAATTTAAAGTAAAAGGTCAACTTTCTGAATATGAGCTTGCTAGTATGAAAGTTGGGCAAGAAGTAACTGTTTCATCAAAAACTGTCGCTGGTAAGACTTGGACAGGAAAAGTAACAGAAATCGGTTCTACACCATTAAAGAGCATGGATGAAAATAAAACTGTTTCTAACTATCAATTCACTGTCACATTAGATAATAGTGACGAATTACAAAACGGCTTCCACGTTTACGTAACAAGTAAATCTGGCGAAGCAACTGGTACAATTGTTCCGAAAAGCAGTATCGTGAAAAAAGGTGACAAAAATGTTGTCTTCGTTGTAAAAGACGGTAAGGCGAAAGAACAAGCAGTTACTGTTGAATTCGAGACTGATAGCGAAGCAAAAGTTTCTGGAGTGAAAAAAGGAGAGGAAATTATCTCTAAACCTGAAAAAGACTTAAAAGATGGTATGGAGGTTGTCGCCCAGTGATTAACTTAAAAGGCATCACGAAATCCTTCCAAAATGGTGCAGAATCCGTTCAAATATTACACGGAATTGACGTAACACTGAACCAAGGAGAATTCACTTCTATTATGGGACCTTCTGGTTCTGGTAAATCAACATTAATGAACATTATCGGTTGCTTAGATAAACCGACGACAGGTACGTACGAACTAGCCGGTCAAAATATTTCAAACATGACTGAAACAGAACTTGCACACGTACGTAATAAAGAGATCGGATTCGTATTCCAAAACTTCATGTTATTACCGAGACTTACAGCGCTTCAAAATGTAGAACTACCCCTTATTTACGCTGGAGTCGATAAAAAAGAAAGACGCGAGCGCTCATTAGCTGCTTTAACAAAAGTCGGTTTAGCTGATCGCGCTACTCACTTACCGAACGAATTATCAGGTGGACAAAAGCAGCGTGTCGCTGTTGCACGTGCAATCGTAAATAACCCAAAATTCATTTTAGCCGATGAACCGACGGGAGCACTTGATACGAAAACAAGCACACAAATTATGGACCTCTTTTACGAATTAAATAAACAAGGCTCAACAATCATTATGATTACTCATGACCGTGAAATCGGGGAAGCTGCAGCACGTCAAATTGTAATTCGTGACGGAAATATCGTCCAAGATTGGAGAGGTTAATTTTGAATACGAGTGAAAATATACGCATGGCCCTTTCCTCTATCTTTGCTCATAAAATGCGTTCTATTTTAACGATGTTAGGTATTATTATCGGTATTAGTGCCATTATTACTATCATTTCAATGGGTGATGGTACAAACGCAAAGTTTAAAAAAGAATTAGGCCAAGGAAAAGATAACGAAGTAACGATTTACTACAACAATCCTGATTACGGAACAGATAGTGCCAAAATCACACCTGATATGCTAAACCGTCTGCAAACTGTACCAGGCGTTAAAGATGTGTATCCAGACGTAAGTATGAAAGTAAAAGCATCTGCTGGTTCAAAAGATGTAAATCTTGATTTAAAAGGTGGAACAGGCGCCTTTATGACAGATTCGAAAATAAAATTAGTTCACGGTCGTGAATTAAATGACAGTGAATTAAACCAAGCAATCCCTGCTGTTATATTAAATGAAGAAGCTTTCAACAAATTATTTAGCAGTGGTTGGGAATCAAATCAATACACAGATATAAAAGGAAAGCCGTATAAAATAGTTGGTGTATACGAAACGAAAAACGACTTTGGAATGCCTATGCCTGAAGGTTATACATCACTTGAAAATGCGCCTGTCATTTCAGGAGTAAATGAGTATGACTCTGTAAGATTAACAATGACCTCTCCGACAGAACGTAAAAGTGTAGAAAAACAAGCCGTTTCTGTCTTAAACGAAATGAAAGCTCCTAAATTTGAGCACAAATTCGAAGCACAAGACTTAGGTGAATTTACGAAACAACTAGACGAATCAATCGGTATGATGAAAATGGTATTTGGTGGTATTGCTGCTATCTCCTTACTTGTTGGTGGTATCGGTGTAATGAACATCATGCTCGTATCTGTAACAGAACGTACACGTGAGATTGGTATTCGTAAAGCACTTGGTGCAACACGTGGTAAAGTATTAACACAATTCTTAATCGAATCTTGTATTTTAACAGGACTTGGTGGTTTCATCGGATTCATGCTCGGTATTTTCTTCGCTTGGATCGTCTCAATCTTTGCTGGATGGCCACTCGTTGTCTCAAAAGAACTTGGACTTCTTGCAGTAGGTATTTCAATGCTAATCGGTATTGCATTCGGACTACTACCAGCTAACAAAGCTGCCAAACTGGATCCAATTGAATGTTTACGATATGAATAAACAAAAACGTAGGAGTTTACACTCCTGCGTTTTTTATTTATCTACTAAATTGAGTTTCTTCTATTATATATGTTTCACGTTACAACTATCATTCTCATACTCTTCATTATTTATAGGTAATAAGGCTATTATCTAATTCTATTATTGCAAAAATACTATGTAACAGACGAAAATCAAGGCGTAATTTTTTCCATACTTCGACTGATTTTGTAACAATTATATCGATATTTTATTAAATTTCACCTCATTTATATATTTTCACGCCTAAAAATATTATCGTTTTATAACTAAATTTCCATTCAAACAGTAAAATACGCTACTTTTGCAACACTATAGATATCACATAGAAATATTACTGTAACATTATTAACGTTACAGTAATTGAAATACTACTCATTTTGTGTTTCATATGCCCTGATACGCCAAAAAACAACAAGGAAGCGCTATCAGGATATTTATGGAATTGTTACAGAATATTAATGCCCCGTTACGAAAGCTTTGTAATTTTATGTTTTTCGCAAATAAGAAAATAATGGTTGCTATAATGAGGTCAACGAAAACAAATGCAATGGAGGCTATTATGAAAAAATTTATGGGTATAGCAACAGCAGCGGTTTTTGGTCTTGGGATTTTCACAACATCTGCTAAAGCAGAAACAATCGTAACGACTGACGTACTAAACGTACGAGAAAACCCAACTACTGAATCAAAAGTTGTAGGAAAATTATTAGATGGATATAAAGTAAATGTTTTACATACAGAAAATGGTTGGTCAAAAGTTCAATTGAATAGCGGTAAAGAAGCTTTCATAAGCGCTGACTATACAAAAGACACTTACTACGTAACAGCAAACGTATTAAACGTACGTGCTGGAGCAAACACAGACTCAGAGATTCTTGGTAAGTTGAAAAAAGATGATATAATTGAAACAACACACCAAGTACAAAATGATTGGATTCAATTTGAATATAACGGGAAAACAGCTTATGTTCATGTTCCTTACTTAACAGGTAAAGCACCAGTTAAAGTTCAACCAGTAGCTAAAGTTGAAAAAACGACTACAGTTCAAGATACAGCTAAAGTTCGTGAAGCTGCTAAAGCTCAGGAAGTAGCTGAAACTCAAGCAAAAGCTAAAGCTCAAGAAGCAACTAAAGCTCGCGAAGCAGCTGAAGCTCAAGCAGAAGTTAAAGCTCAAGAAGCAGCTAAAGCTCGTGAAGCGGCTAAGGCTCAGGCAGATGCTGAAGCTCAAGCAGAAGTTAAAGCTCAAGAGGCGGCTAAAGCTCGTGAAGCTGCTAAGGCTCAAGCAGATGCTGAAGCTCAAGCAGCGGCTAAGGCTCAAGAAGCAGCCAAAGCTCGTGAAGCGGCTAAAGCTCAAGAAGCTAAGGCTCAAGAAGCAGCTGAAGCTCGTGAAGCGGCTAAAGCTCAAGAAGCAGCTAAAGCTCGTGAAGCGGCTAAGGCTCAGGCAGATGCTGAAGCTCAAGCAGAAGTTAAAGCTCAAGAAGCAGCTAAAGCTCGTGAAGCGGCTAAAGCTCAAAAACCAGCTACACAACAACCTGTTGCAAAAGAAACTGAAACAAGTGCACCATCATCTTCTCGTGAGTTACGTGTTGTAGCAACAGCTTACACAGCAGATCCACTTGAAAATGGTTATAAAGCAGGCGACCAAGTAAAATCAGCTTTAGGTCATAACTTAACAGCTAATCCAAACATGAAACTTATTGCAGTTGATCCAAGTGTAATTCCATTAGGTTCAAAAGTATGGGTTGAAGGTTACGGAGTAGCAATCGCTGGTGATACTGGTGGAGCTATTAAAGGTAATAAAATCGACGTTTTAATGCCAGATAAAGGTACATCAAGTAGCTGGGGACGTAAAACAGTTACAGTTAAAGTATTAAACTAGTTAGTAAAAAAGAGTCAGTCTCATCGTTGAGGCTGGCTCTTTTTTTATGATTCTTACATTCTTTCTTTCTCTTGAAAGTAAGTAATATTGTCTCGAAGCCACTTCCTCTCCGACACAAACAAGTTTCCACGTTTTTTATACACTTTATCAAATATCTTTAAAACTTCTTCATGATTAGCAAACTTATGTAAGAAACGAAGAGCAATGATAATCTCTGCTTCATCCGTAGGCTCTGCTTCATTTTTCCGTCTTCTAGCAACAATTTTATTCACACGTTCGCAAATTGGTCTCATTGCCATTTCGTCGCCATACGTATAAATAGCTCGAACAGCTTCATATTTCACCATCACATTTCTATCCTGTAAAGCTTCAATATAAACTATTTGTAAGTCCGATCCCCCTATTTTTTCTAACACCTCAATAACAGTTGAACGAACATAGGCACTATTACTATATAAAAGCTTTGTTAACGGCAGAATCGATTGATTTGTTCCAATCTCAAGCAAGGTATAACAAATATTTGTAATCTCATCTTTATTTTCTTGAGTATCCAGCAACTTTAGTAAAGCACTCTCCGCTTCTAATGATTTACATAACTTTAAGGAAGAAACTGCCCAAAAACGAACACTATCGTTTTTATGGTAAATATACGGAATAATTTTATTTGTATCACTTACTTCTGGCAGTGTATAAATATTACTAAGCAGTTCACTTAACAAAGTCGGGTTTTGTTCACATTCCAAACAATCTATAAGATAATCAGCAATACTGATCTCTTTCGTATTAATAGCAAGTTTCGTCATTACATAATACATATCTTTCTTCATTGCTATTTTTTTTGCTTTGGTTACCTTCTGCTGTAAATAAGGAAACGTTAATAGGTCATCTAGCTCTTTTGCTTCATCATAAGCACGGTGCCTAACCTCTGTATCTTCATCAGCCATCCGCCTTAATAAACCATCTATATACTCTTCCATCTCCTTCGCTCCCGTCAAAATCAAATCTATCTCTTTGCATTCTATATACGATAGACTACTATATCAACAGAAAAAAGAGAATGCCACAGCATCCTCTCCTTCTCTTCCCTATTCCACACAAGTAAACTGCGTCCAAGCTCCTACATAATCTAGTAAGAATAACTCCTCTTCCGCAATTGTACCGACGATATTTTTCCGTTCATCTATCGGCATTTCTTTCAGAATGATTTGCAGTTCACCTTTATACTTACCAAATGAATTGTTTCCAATTACAACTTGCCCTCTTTCCTGCAGCACACTTTCGCGCACTGGGAAGTCATAGTCTTTGTACTTTTTACGCACTTCTGTAGAACGTACCATATATTCTGTTATGTCACCGCGCCTTACGTGTAATTCTTGCAGCGTGGCTCTCTTTTCTACTTCAGTCGCTTCGTCTACAAAGTGTACCTTTAGCTGTAACATGTAGCGATTTAAGTTTCCTAGTTTCTCTAACTCTTCCTCACTCGCATAAGCATTTCCGATAATGACATCATCGATTAGCCCTGTTGCCCATAAATGCTTCGCTTGTACTTCAATTGGTAAATTACGATGCTCTTCTAACGTACATAATCCGTCGTTAATATCCCATGGACCGATGTTTGCGGCATGTGATGTAATAAAAGCTGCACTGCGAATACCATGCTTTTTAAAGCGTTCACTACAGCGAATGAAATAATCGTACGGAAGACCAGTGAATTTTTGCGGATAAAAATTATGGCAACCAATTAAAGCTGATTTATTCGCTTGATGCGAAAGAATATTTTCTAAGTACGCAATATCGTTACTTACATTTAACTCAATTTTTAAACCGTACGGATTATTCGTCATTTTCGCTTCAGTTAACCCGTCGAAGCCTACATCTAAACGAATACCGTCTGCGCCTAACTCCGCGAAGAATGATAAATCGCTATAACTAATACCAAGCTGATCAAACACAGCCGGAGCTACATCTAAAATAACTTCCATATTGTTATCTTTTGCGTGATTGATAATCTCTTTAAATTCAGCTACAATTTCTTCTTTCGGACGATTCACAGATAACAAACAAGTAAATATTCTTGAAAAACCGTGTCGTGCCGCTGCGGAAATATAAGCCATATCTTTTTCTTTCGTTGAATGTTCTGGGTAAAGTGAAATTCCTAATTTACGCTCCATGCTTTTGCATCTCCTTCACACGTTGTATTAATGCCATGCTCGTAAATCTATATTTTGCAGATAAACACGTTGCACATAAAATTGTCGGTACAATAATTACGTACGGTGATTGCAATCCTAACATTACATATGCACCCATTGAACAACCGATAAATAAAACTGATACTAATAGTAACACTAATAAAGATTTACTTTGTACCCATTTCGAATAATGGGCAATACACTGTCCGACCACGAATGTAATTAAGATGATAATTGCTCCGAGCATTCTGTTTTCTCCTCTCCTGCTAATTGTTGTTTCTCATACATTTTGAAGAATGGATAGTAAATAACGAACGAGATAACAAAGTTAACAAGTACAAGTACACCAGCCATAATTGTCCAGTCCGTACTAATCACCGCTGCAATTGGTGCTAACATCGTAAATGGCAGTTTCGCCATCATAAGTGGAATCATACCTGAAACAACTGCGAAATATGATACTGTCGTTGTCACTAACGGTGTAATAACGAACGGAATAATTAAGATTGGGTTCATTACAATTGGTGCACCGAAAATAATTGGTTCGTTAATATTGAATAAGCCTGGCACGAATGATAATCTACCTAACTCTTTTAAGAACTTAGATTTAGAGAACATAAACATAATAACTAAAGCTAACGTTGAGCCTGATCCGCCAATCCATACGAACCATTGAATGAACTGCTCTGTAAATAAGTTTGGTAACTGATGTGCATTTCCTGTAGCCGTGAATACTTCCATATTTTCAAGAATTGCTGAATCCCACATCGGACGAATAATTGGTCCTAAAATCGCTGGTCCATGTATACCGAATGACCAGAAAAACACGATTAAGAATACTGTTAATAAACCACCGAATAAATTATTTCCTACTAATACTGATTTTAATGGTGCGATTAAATATGTAATTGTTGTATTTACATCGAATTTCAAACCGTAGCGAATGCCCCAGAATAAAAGAATAACTGCTAACGTTGGAATTAATGCTGCAAACGAATTTGAAACTGCTGGTGGTACACTATCTGGTAATTTAATCGAGATATTATGCTTAATCATAAAATGATAAATTTCTACTGCAATTAATGCTGTAACAATTGCGCCAAATAAAGACGTTGCACTTAATGTTCCTACTGAAATATATCTACCTGCATCAATAACACCTGGTACAGCTTTCGTAATTTGAATTGGTTCAACTGATGCTAGTAAAAAGGCGAGTACAGATAATAACCCTGCACTTAACTGATTGAGCTGATAAAAGTTCGCGAGCGAAGCCCCTACACCAAACGCTGCGTATAATGCCATTAGTCCTACTGTAAATCGAAATGGAATATCTAAAATATGGCGAAACGGTGCAATCCATTCCATATATGCATCAATTGGTAAATTTAAAAAGATAACGAAAAATGATCCGACGATCGTTAACGGTAATGTAGAAATAACCCCATTTCGAATTGCTAATAAATGTCGTTGTCCTGCAATCTTTTGCGTTGTTGGCATAATCTTTTGTTCCATAAAACTCATAAACCCATTCATCAATAGCCCTCCTCTTTCTCTCTACTATAAAAGAATGAAATAAACTTTATAACATTATAATGTTTATATTTAAAAAGATATAATTATGCTAAAACTAATTGTTCTGCTTGCTTAAGCACTTTCAAACCATCACACATACCATAATCTCGTTGGTCTATAATCGCAACTGGTATGTTGTATGAGTTCGCAAGAAACTCTACAGCTGGAAATAAATATTTCACTTGTGGACCGATTAAAACGACATCGGCTTCCTTTATTTCAAGTTTCACAAGTTCTGAATCAACCGCCTTAATTTTATAATTCTTCCCCTGTTTCTTTGCCTCTTCTTGCATTTTTCTTACGACCATACTCGTTGACATACCTGCTGCACAACATAATAAAATGTACATCTTATACTGTCACTTTCTCTTCTACTCGTTTATGAAGAGCAATAAATTCTTCAGCCAGTTCTTTCACTGTAATTGCATTCATTAAATGATCTTGTGCGTGCACTAACAGTAAACTAATTTCTGCATGATTTCCTCTTGCCTCTTCTTGAATTAAATCCGTTTGAATACGGTGCGCTGCTGAAATTTCCTCACTAGCAAGTTTCATCTTTTCACCGGCATTCCCGAAATCTCCTTGTCTTGCAAAAGCAATTGCTTCAAGCGCCGCGCTTCTCGCATTACCACCATGTAAAATTAACGCAAATGGAGTTTGCATATCAGCCATTTTAAATTCCCCCAAGCTATATGTTTTCTATATTTTTATCTTATTATGAAAACGCATACAATTAAACATAAAAAACTTCCGTTATGTAACGGAAGTTTTTATATACTTTTTCAAAATGATAATAAAATCTCTTGAAAATCTTCAATTACCTCGGTCTGAGTAAGTTTCTCTATCGTAGTTTGACTAGACATAATATCATATAAAAAATCATAAAGCCTTTGCAAATCTTCATTATTATTGCGCTTTACACTAAATAAAATAATTACTTGTACTTTTTTATCTCCCCAATCAACAGCCTTTTCAAGTGTGCAAAACATCAGAAAAGTTTCCTCACTTAATAACTGCATCGGATGCGGGATTGCAACTGAATTCCCAACCGCTGTCGGAGACGTATTTTCTCTTTCCATAACAGAAGCATAAAAGTTTTCTGGTACATAGCGTTTCTCAGCAGCTTTCTCACATAAAAACTGAATAACATCCTCTTTCGTAGAAGCATTATGATTTAAAAAGATTAAATCTTCCTTAATATAAGGCTGCACACTAGTATTCACATGCGTAAACAACCGCTGACCAATCGATTTAATCTCTTTATCATCAAATATTGAATTCACTTTTATAACTGGAACAGGCAAGCCACTCGGTATATGAATCGTACTAATAATACAATCTATTTTTTCTTTATAAAGATCTTCTACTTTCAATTGATAATAGCCTGTAATACCTACAATCTCTAATTTATCTCGGAACTGTGATAAAATTTTATATTTTAATAGTTGTGCACTTCCTTGACCAGTCGCACAAACTAATAAGCATCTTTTCTTTTGATTTTGCTCCTGCAAACGGCTCATCGCTCCGCCGAAGTGAATTGCAATATAACCA
The DNA here is from genome assembly GCF_001836235.1 of Bacillus sp. HMSC036E02. Taxonomy (NCBI): domain Bacteria; kingdom Bacillati; phylum Bacillota; class Bacilli; order Caryophanales; family Bacillaceae; genus Bacillus; species Bacillus sp. HMSC036E02. Next base: position 86,326 of record NZ_KV827869.1, read on the forward strand.
ATTTCACTTTCAGGGATCGATTCACCCGTATATTCACCAATGATATCTCCAACGAGAACAGCAATTTCAAAAGCATACGGATAATTCTTTTTCACTTCTGCCAAAAGAGGATTTCTCGTATTTAGCTTATACTTCAAACGATTTAATAACGTTTTTAAATGAATACCAAATCCAAATAATAATTCTTCATCATAATAAAAAATAAGATTCCGTTCTTCCGCTACTTTAAAAAGAATATGTTGCATAAATGCATATATATCTTTTCCTAATAGCTCTTCTACATTTTCATAGCGATCTCTCGTTGTAACAGCAGTACTTAATAAATGCATCGTCACATATAATACTTCTTCTTCTGGAAATGAAAATTTCAACTCTTTCTCTAAATCTCCTAAAATCTGCTTCGCAATTGTATATTCTTTCTTTAGTATAAGTTCTGATTGCTCCGCATGCAGTCCTTTTATATAATGTTGACTTTGACAACGCTTTAATGCGATTGCAATATGAATGACTAAATTATCAATTTCTATATCAGATAAATATATTGTTCCGCCTTCAATATACTTTAATATAATTGAACGAATGAGTGATATATGAGGTAGCGATAAATATGTCTCCGTCTGCTCAAATTGCTCATGAAACGGAGTATGGTCATAACGCGGTAAACCATATTGTGATAAACAAGAACGAATATTAAATTCCTCTCCAACAATACGTATACCATAATACGGTCTCTTCTCAATTTGTAATTCATAGCAACCACATATATCTGTAACATCTTTCATAATTAAATTGACCGTTGATTTGCTCACATACATCTCTTCCGCTAATTCTGAAAGCTTCACATATCCCTCTGTCATTAAAACACGCTGCAGAATGTACGCTATTCTTTCTTCATAAGAAGTTGGGATCTTTTCCGTCTGTTTTTGAAATAGACTCACACAAAAGTCTTCAAATTTCTTCTTTTGTATAATTTCTAATTCGTACCCAGTCCCTCTTTGCGATTCGATTTTCGCTCCATTTTCTTCCAATATATCATTTAATAATTTTATATCCTTTTGAATCGTCTTCGTTGATACATGTAAACGGCCCGCTAAAAAAGCTCGATTTAACATCGATTTCTCTTCTAAAAATTCCTCTAAAATAGAAATTAATCGCTGATGCACCTTTGTCATAGCTCTTCCTCTCGCTCTTTATATATAAAGGGGGAAAAGCTGCTGAAATCAGTAGTTTTTCCCCTTTATATTCTCTCTATTTCTTTAATGTGAATCCGAATTTATCCCATGCTTGTAAATAGTCTAGTAAGAAAATCTCTTCTTCTACAATTCGACCAACTACATTTGTTTTTCCTGTATTCACCATATCTTTTAATGCAATTTGTAATTCGCCTTTATACTGGCCATATTGTTCATTATCAATTAATAAATCCCCACGCTTAATTTCACGCGTATTATGAGGTTTAAACTCTTCTTTTTTATATTTCACACGACTTTGTGTAGAACGAATCATATATTCAGATACATCTCCGCGATAAAAATGTGGTTCGTTTAATACGATAATTCTTTCTAGTTCTGTCGTTGTATCATATATTTCTATATCAAATGTTTGTTTCTCTTTATTTAATGCACCTAGTGCTTGTAATTCTTCTGACGCATATGCGTTTGCAATAATAACATCATCAATTAATTCCGTCGCGAATAAATGTTTCGCCTGTGTTGTCATCGGTAATTCACGATGCTGCTCTAATGTACATAACCCTTCTGTTACTGGCCACGGTCCGTATGTTGCATCAAATGATGAAATAAAAGCTGCCGTTCTCATACCGTAATCTTTAAATTGTTTCGAGCATTTAATGAAATGATCGTATGATAATCCTGAATAACGATGCGGATAAAAATTATGACAACCAATTAAATTTTCACGATTTGGTCTATGACTCATAATGTTATCTACATACTTCGTACCATTGCTCATATTAATCTCAATTTTCAAACCATACGGATTATAAGTCATAATTGATTCTTCTAATCCTGAGAAACCGACATCTAAACGAATACCGTACGCACCTAATTCATGGAAGAATGATAAATCATTATACGAAATACCTAATTGTTCAAAAACAGATGGACTAATATCGACTAATACTTGGAACCCTAATGCATTCGCATGAGAGATCGTTTCTTTAAATTCTTCTATAATTTTCTCTTTTTCTCCATCCACAGATAATAAACATGTGAACACACGTGTAAATCCATATTTACTTGCTAATGTTAAATACTCCTTATCTTTCTCTACTGTTGAATGTTCTGGATAAATAGAAATACCTAATCGTCTCATATGTACACGCCTCTTTCTTCATCATATTGTAAACCCTTTCAAATATATATAGTGAAAAAGTATATATCCCCTTCTTGTTCACTACTCTTTTAAATCCGCTTTCTTTAAAGAAAAAACAATTTCTATCATTCTTAACACCTACAAGTCTATACATCTATACTTTACATCTTTTTTTCATAGTTGTGTAGCTTTTACACAAATTTGTCAGTTTTTCATCTTAAAAATTGTTATCCGTTTTCAAGACACCTTCCTTGACTGTTGCATTGGCCAATACATATACTCGAAAGAAAAGAGAAAACTTTATATAGGGGATGAATATATGGGAGAAGCAATACTCGTAAAACGAGAACCGTTATGGACAAAAGAGTTTGTTGCTTTAATTTTTGCAAACTTATGTATGTTTTTAGGGTTTCAAATGTTAATTCCAACCTTACCTGTTTATGTGAAAGAAATTGGTGGCACAAGTTCCAATATCGGATTTGTTGTCGGCATGTTTACCGTTGCGGCACTTTTTGTTAGACCGCTAACTGGGAACGCCTTGCAAAAATTCAATAAAAAAATCATTTTAATGATCGGCACTGCTATCTGTTTACTCGCTATGGGCAGTTACCTTTTCGCCTCAACTATCTTTCTCTTGCTTGCTGTTCGTATTTTACACGGAGCTGGTTTCGGTATTACAACGACTACATATGGAACTGTCGTTTCTGATTTAATTCCCTCAGCTCGCCGCGGAGAAGGCATGGGATATTTTGGCCTTTCTGGAACAATTGCAATGGCCCTCGGTCCACTTATCGGACTATGGCTTATGCAAACATATAACTTCACAATTCTTTTTTTATGTGCATTATCGTGCACAATTGTTTCATTAATATTAACGAAACTACTTCAAATCCAAAAATCGAAACAGCCTCCACAACAATCATCTAGTACTTTTCTCGATGGATTTATTGAGCGTAAAGCTTTACTTCCTTCATTATTAATATTATGTATTACATTAATGTACGGAGGAATCGGAAGTTTTATCACTCTATTTGCTACAGAAGTCGGCATAGCTGATATTAGTCTCTTCTTTTTATGTAACGCACTAGCAATCGCTGTAACGCGTCCATTCTCTGGAAAGCTATATGATGCGAAAGGCCATACATTCGTCATCATTCCGGGAGTTATTATAACTTTTACAGGCATTATTTTATTGTCGTATACGACGACAATTCCGAGCTTAATTATTGCTGCAGCATGTTACGGAAGTGGTTTTGGAGCGATCCAACCTGCACTACAAGCATGGATGATTGACCGCGTAGCACCGCATCGACGCGGCGTAGCAACGGCTACATTCTTCTCCGCATTTGACCTTGGAATCGGCGCTGGAGCGATTATATTTGGATTTATTGCTCATTTTACAAACTATGCAACTGTATATCGTTACTCCTCTCTATTACTTATTGCTTTTCTCTTCATTTACATTACAAGCATAAGAAAACAAAAGCATGGCGATAAAAACACGGAAAAAGCTGCTGGATAATTCAGTGGCTTTTTTATCGTGTTAAAAGAATTATTTCCCCTCGTTTTGCTGTTATAAAACTACATGCATTTTCCTACATATTTTTTTAACTTTCATCAAAAAATATACGATGAACTCGCAGACGCTTTCCTTAATATTCGACTGAACAATATTATTCTAAAAAGTGTGATTTCTTTACAAAATTAAGATTTATACAAGATGAAAACCAATAAAACACAGCTGTTTCTTTAAGGGATTGTAAACTTTTCTTCTCTTTGTAAATTTAGTGTAAATTTTACTAGCAAACCGTTTACAGTGCCTCAAGGTTCAGTTAATAATTACATCGTACATGAAATTTAAGGAGTGGAATGCGTGGAATATAATGTTCAAGATATGATCTTCCAGTTCATTGGTGGATTAGGTATTTTCTTATTCGGGATTAAATACATGGGCGATGGACTGCAACAAGCAGCTGGAGATCGTCTTCGCGATATTCTAGATCGTTTTACAACAAATCCACTTATGGGTGTACTAGCAGGTATGTTAGTTACGGTATTAATCCAATCCAGTTCAGGAACAACTGCTTTAACAGTCGGACTTGTAAGTGCCGGATTTATGACATTAAGACAAGCAATCGGTGTTATTATGGGTGCAAACATCGGTACGACAGTTACTGCATTTATTATCGGAATTAAAATCGGAGAATATGCTCTCCCAGTTATGGCAATTGGAGCAATCTTACTATTCTTCTTTAAAAATAAAAAAGTACATTCTGTAGGTCAAGTTGTATTCGGTTTTGGTATGTTATTCTTCGGTTTAGAATTAATGAGCGCAGGTATGAAACCTCTTCGTTCTTTAGAATCATTCCAAGAATTAACAGTTAGCATGAGTGATAATCCAATTTTAGGAATTGTTGTTGGTACAGTCTTTACTTTAATTGTACAAAGTTCAAGTGCAACTATTGGTATTTTACAAGAACTATTCGGTCAAGGTGCAATCGATTTACAAGCAGCTCTTCCTGTATTATTCGGTGATAACATCGGTACAACAATTACAGCTGTATTAGCAGCAATCGGTACTTCTATTGCCGCAAGACGTGCAGCATTAGTTCACGTTATCTTTAATATTATCGGTACAATTATCTTTACAATTTTATTAGTACCATTTACAAGTTTAATTCAATATTTCCAAACATCATTAAACTTGAATCCAGAAATGACTATTGCATTTGCACACGGAACATTTAACGTAACAAATACAATCGTTCAATTCCCGTTCATTGCAGTGTTAGCATGGATCGTAACAAAAATTATTCGTGGTGAAGATGCAGCGATTGACTTCAAACCACAACATTTAAATCCAATCTTTATTGAACAATCTCCAGCCATCGCTTTAACTGAAGCTCAAAAAGAGATTATCCGTATGGCTGAGTTCTCATTACATGGATTAAAAGAAGCAAATCAATTTTTAAATACACAAGACAAAAAACACGCAAACATGGCTACTCAATTAGAAGGAGCTATTAACAATTTAGATAAAAAAATTACCGAGTATTTAGTTTTACTATCAGAAAAGCCACTTTCACCTACGGATTCTGAAAAACATTCTGTTTTAGCAGGTGTTGTTGGAGATATTGAACGTGTCGGTGATCATGTAGAAAACCTTGTAGAACTTGTAGATTTCCAAATTTCAAACCGTGTTTCACTATCAGATGAAGCATTAGCTGAATTAAACGAAATGCTTGAGTTAACAATTTCAACACTGCAAGACTCAGTTGAAGCTTTAACAAACTTCGATACTGAACTAGCTCAAACTGTTATTGCAAAAGAACGCAAAATCGACCAAATGGAACGTGTTCTTCGTAAACGTCACGTATTACGTCTAAACGAACGCAGCTGTTCAGGTGATGCAAGTATCATCTTCGTCGATATGGTAAGTAACTTAGAGCGCATTGGCGATCACGCTGTAAATATCGCTGACGGTGTTTTAGGCGAACAAGGAAAAATCAATTTAAAACAATCATTATAATAAGAAAGAGACGCTAACGTAAGCGTCTCTTTCTTATTATATTTTAACAACTGTTCTTCCTTTTAACTTTCCTTGCAATATAAGTGTAAACTTCTTCTCTAATTCTTCTAATGTACATTCTTCTGTATAAGACAGTAACTCTTTATTTCCCCATTCATTCGCTAAAAGCGTCCAAACATCTCTTCTCACATCTACTGGACATTGCACGGAATCTACCCCTAAAAGGCTTATGCCCCGTAAAATAAACGGATATACCGTTGTTTGTAGTTCCTGACCTGCCACATTACCGCATGTCGTTACACAACCACCATACTTTACTGTTTTTAAAGCTGTTTCTAACATACGTCCACCTACAGTATCAATAACTCCGGCGTATATCCCTTTTAACATCGGTCTTCCTGATTCATCATTCAATTCCGCGCGATGAATTACTTTTTTTGCTCCTAGACGTAGTAGCATATCTTTCTCTTCCATTTTTCCTGTCGCTCCTACTACGTTAAACCCTAACTTACTTAATATACTAACAGCTACACTCCCTACGCCGCCTGTAGCACCCGTTACTAAAACATCTCCCATATTAGGCTTGATTCCTGCTCCAATAAGCTTATATACCGACAAAGCCGCAGTAAAACCTGCTGTCCCATACATCATACTTTCCCTTAATGACATTCCTTCTGGTAAAGGCACGACCCAAGATGATGGCACGCGAATATATTCTCCGAAACCACCAGAGGTATTCATACCTAAGTCATATCCCGTTACAATAACTTGATCTCCTACCTTAAAAGAGTTATCTTCACTACTCACAACTTCTCCTGCAGCATCAATTCCCGGCGTATGAGGATATGTTCTCGTAACACCTTTATTACCAGTAGCTGAAAGAGCATCTTTATAATTTAATGAAGAATAATGAACTTGTATGATTACGTCTCCCTCAGGTAAACTACTTACTTCTCTCTCAACAACTTTACTTACAAACTGATGATTTTCCGTTTCATTCACAACGATTGCTCGGAATAATGTATGATTCATTATGCTCTCTCCTTTATCCGTCAAATTCTTCCTTATTATATAGAAAAAATAAGTAAGCTTACTCATTTCTTCTTGGCTATATTTCAACAAATCTTACTTCCCTATCACTTTCTCATAATATATATTTTCATTTCTACTAAAAGCCCTTATACTTATTCTACATCTGACAAATAATATATAGAAAATCTGACTTTTTATAAATATATTGAATTTTTACGAAATGTAAATGTTTTGTAATGTTTTTTTTCGCTAAATTTCATTATAATAAGTGGATATGAGTGTCGTATTTCAATCCAAATGAAGGAGTACAGGAAATGGAGCAAAACCCATCTTTGCAAGAAAATACACGCAATAAACCGAAAAAAAATAAGAAAAAAATAAAAATTATTATAAGCGCTATACTATTCGTTTTATTAATAGGCGGCGGTTATACTTGGTTTTTAGTAAATAAAGCATCTTCTGCTGTTCGAAATGCCGCACACGATTTAGCACGCGGTGATAAATCTGATTTACGTGATAAGGCTGTAAAACCTATTACAAACAATGTCTCTGTTTTAATAATGGGTGTCGATGAAAGCGATGTCCGTGGAAAAGAATATGGTGAAGCTATAAGAACAGACGCGCTTTTACTTGCAACATTTAATAAAGATAGCAAAACTGTTAAACTATTAAGTATCCCACGTGACACATATACTTATATTCCAATAGAAAAGAAAAAAGATAAAATTACACACGCTCATGCATTCGGTTCTGCTAAAAACGGAAAAAATGGTGGACCACAAGCAAGCATTGATGCAGTTGAAAAATTAATGAATGTTCCTGTCGATTATTTTGTAAAATTCAACTTTAAATCATTTATAAAAATCGTCGATGACTTGGGCGGTGTTGAAGTTGATGTACCAGTTGAATTTACTGAGCAAGATAGCAATGATAATGCAGAGGCAATTCACCTAGAAAAAGGTGTTCAAAAGTTAAATGGCGAAGAAGCTCTTGCTCTTGCTAGAACAAGACACATCGATAGTGATGCAATGCGTGGACAACGTCAACAACTCGTTATCGAAGCTATTTTAAAGAAACTAACAAGTGTTGGTTCTGTAACAAAAGTTGGCAACATCATTGATGATATTAACGGACAATTCGTTACAAACTTAACATTTGATGATATGCTTTCATTCTATAAATATGGATCGGATTCGGAAATTGAGAAATTACAAATCCAAGGTGATGATTGCTATATGGCAAAAGGTGACGATACTTGTAGCAAATCTGCTGGTGGTGGTCGAACTTACTACTACAATCCAGATAAAAAAGAATTAGCTAATGTTACAAATGAACTTCGTACTCATCTTGGGCTACCTGCATATACAAAGTCTGACTCAAACTCTGATTCGAAAAAGACAAAAGAATCTAAGTCTGAAAATTCAAGTGAACGCGAATCAAATAACAATGAAGTGAAAAATAAGAACAAAAATAGCAGTGAAGATACAGAAACATCGTCTAATGACAATGAATAATATAGAAGCGGTTCTCTATGGAGGTAGAGAACCGCTTCTTTTTATTCTTCCAAATATAAAAATCAGAACTTTCTAACTATCTTTTTTAATATTTTTAAATTATAATAAATAGTAGCAATCTATTCCAATTATCAGGGGGCTCATACATATGAAAGCTGCAGTAAAACATAACATCTCAGATTTTAAAGACTACTTAAAATCTAACGATATATACATGGAAGAAAATATAGATGAAAATGATGGCTCTGTTCATTTTTCAGTAGGATTAGAGACTGAAGCTGGCGCAAAGATTCAACTTATCGCTGCTTTCCAAAACGAACATCCTACGGTGGATATATACTGCTTCAATGTTGCTCACGTGCCTGATGCAACATCAACAAATGATATTTTACATGTCATCAATGAATTAAATACATCTTATCGCTTTGCAAAATTCACATTAAATAAGCAAAATGCAATTGATATTTCAACATCTCTTGCATTCTCAGAACCAAACTTTAATCCAGCACTTGTCTTTGAACATACGAGAATGCTATATAAATTAGCAAATGACGAATATAAAAACTTAATGAAAGTTATTTGGGCATAAAGTAAAACTATAATCCGTTAGGTTTACGGGCAATAAATAAAAGGATGGGCTGTAAGCAGCACCATCCTTTTATTTTGATATCATATCGATCCACATTTTAACAGCAGTGCCTACAATTAAAGTGGACAATACATATTGCAGTACTTTTTGATTTAGCCTCTTCCCGACTCGTGCTCCAAGTGGCGCAGCAAATATACTGGCAACCGCAATAATTAGAGCTGGAATGATAACTACTTGCCCAGTAACCATTTTTCCTGTAGTAATCCCTATTGAGGAAATAAACGTAATAGCGATAGATGTTGCGATCGTCATGCGCAGTGGTAATTTTAAAATAACTAGCATAATGGGAACTAAAAGGAACGAACCTCCAGCTCCTATAATGCCTGAAGCTCCCCCTACAACGAACGCTAACAAGCTTGCTAACCATTTATTATACTTCACATCTCCACTATTATTTTGTTTCGGTACAAACATCATAATAGCTGCAATTGTAGCTAATGCTGCATAAACAACATTGACTGTATGTTCCTCTAATATGTTAGCACCGAAACTCCCTATGAAGCTTCCTATTAATATACTAGCTCCCATATACATAACTAACGTTTTATTCATGTCATTACTTTTCCGGTATGCCCAAGCGCCTGCAAAAGTTGCAAAGAATACTTGTACCGCTGTAATACCGCTCACTTCATGTGATGTATATCCAGAAAACCCCAGCAATACCGGAATGTATAAGATCATCGGATAATTAATAATCGCACCGCCAATTCCAACCATTCCTGATATAAACGATCCTATAAATCCAATTATAAAAAGTAATACGACTAAGCTCATCTTACATCCCCTCCCTTCTAGAAAGAAGATGAATTAAATGAATAAGTTTACATTCCCATCCGAAGCATCTGCTAAATAAGCTCCTACTCCTGCAAACTCTACCCCTTCCATAATCTCTTCCTCTTTTAACCCTAATAAATCTACTGTCATTTGACAAGCGACAAGTTTAATCCCCTGTTCTTTCGCCAAATCGATTAAATCTGGTAAAGGCATCGCATTATGTTTTTTCATAATACCTTTAATCATCTTTGGTCCCATACCTGCAAAATTCATTTTTGATAATCCCATCTTATCCGCACCGCGTGGCATCATTTTTCCAAACACTTTTTCTATAAAAGTTTTCTTTACCTTCACATGCTCATCTTTCCTTAAAGCATTTAATCCCCAAAAAGTATGAAAAATAGTTACCTCTTGATCATACGCCGCTGCACCATTTGCAATAATATAAGCAGCCATTGCTTTATCATAATCTCCGCTAAATAAAACGATTGTTGTTTTCTTCTGTTGTTCCATGTTGTTCTCCCTCCGATTACCTATAGGGGTATTTTATCATTTATAAAAAGGCTCAAATCATGTATCTCTGTACTATACGACTTTACCTTCCCATGCTAACATACCACCTACCATATTAATTGCTTGAAAACCGTAGCTCTCTAAAAACTGAACTGCTCGTGCACTTCTTCCGCCAGAACGACAAACGATAATATACTCTTTCTTTTTATCCAACTCATGCATACGAAACTCTAATAGTCCTAGTGGAATATTACACGCTTCTGGAATTTTCCCTTCGGCTACTTCTTCTACTTCACGTACGTCCACGATATTTACTGCTTCTTTACGTAACAATTTTTCTTCCAATTCTTTTACTGTCATTTCTTTCATTTTAAATCCCCTCCTCACAAACCATTCATACCGCCTGAAACATTGATAACGTGCTGAAATCCTAATTTCTTTAATACCTTTGCTGCTTGCTTACTTCTCATTCCACTTTGGCAAATAACGATTACTTCCTTATTCTTATCTAATTGATTCGCCTTACTTGCTAGATCATTTAGGGGGATATTTTGAAATCCTTTCATATGATTTCCTCTATATTCACCAACTGTACGAACATCGATAAGTTGTTTCCCCTTTTTTTCCACTATATTCTTTAATTCTTTTCCACTGATGTTTTGAACACCTTTCACTGGTAAAAATCGTGAGATAACAAACCATGCAACAAGTACAATGAAAAGCGTACTTAATATTGTGTTCATATAACCAACCTCTCTGCATTTATAACAATATTTTTTCCTACGCCTTCTTAATCCAAAACTTCAGCACATCAGCTTCTTCTACATGCTTTACGATGTCATGACCACTTTTATTTGCCCACGCTGGAATATCCTTAACTGACCCTTTATCCGTTACATGTATTTCTAACACTTCTCCAGTTTGTAGAGCATCCATTGCTCTCTTTGTTCTTACAATCGGCATTGGACATGCTAAACCTTTCGCATCTAACACTTGTTTTATATTCATCATCAATTCCTCCATTTTTTATTTATTTCATTATTCGTGCACTGCACAACGATTTGGACCAATCTCCATTTCACGCTCTTTATCCACACTTGGGTGAATTTTACCCATATTGGTTTGACGAATTTCTTCATATGCATTTGGCTGAGGTGGTAAGTTTTCTGTTACAACTTTACGGAACTCTCCCTCATCCTCAATATTTAATCCTGCATTATGCTCAAATAAATCTTTTAATTTTGCACTAACGATACCACTTTCGTTCATTTCACTTATTTTTGAATAATGAGCCGGTAACACAACTAAATTTTGAGATAGCTCTTTATATCGGCTATACAAAGTATTACGTAAATCACTCACCCAATCTTCAGCCTTACCAGCAAGATCAGGACGCCCAATTGAATCTACAAATAAAATATCGCCTGATAATAAATAAGAATCATCTACAATGAATGACGTACTTCCAATCGTATGCCCTGGTGAGTATAATGCGTCAATTACAATTTTAGTACCCCCCACCGTAATAACAGATCCTTCAACAAGCGGTTCGTATGAGAAAACAACTTCCTCTGCATCTTTTGGTGGTAACCAATACGTACCACCTACCTTTTCTGCTAACTTACGTCCTCCGGAAATATGGTCTGCATGTAAATGTGTATCCATTACATTCGTAATCGTAACGCCATGCTCTTTCGCAAACTCTTCGTACGCTTCAACTGTTCTTACTGCATCAATAACTGCTGCTTCACCGTTTGAAATAACCATATATGATAAGCAACCTTTTCCAAGACGGTTAAACTGATACATACTTCCGCCATCTTTTAAATCTCCCACTTTTATAGGCTTTACATATTCACTCCAAGCCTTCATACCACCAGATAAATAGTAAATATTTTCTAATCCAGCCTCTGTTAATTGCTCTGCCACAAATATAGAAGACCCTTCTTTTGCACATACTACTAAAACATCTTTATCTTTAGGTAGTTCACTGACAATATGATCTACACCATCTAACAAGTCAAAATAAGGTTTATTAATAGAAGAAACTTGTTTCCCTTCAATTTTCCAATCTTCATAATCCGCCTCATTACGAACATCTAAAATGAATAACTCTCCGAATAACACTTTCTCTGCCACATCTTTTGCTTGTAACGGTTTAACACTCACTCTATTACCCCCATAGGTATATTTTTATTCAAAAAATTTATTTCTCTATATTCCCTTGCCACTCTAACATACCTGGAATGACATTTTTCACATTTGAATAACCTTTCTCTTTCAACATTTGGCAAGCTATATCACTGCGATTACCAGTTCGGCAAATAACATAAATTTGCTTCGTCTTATCTAATACTGCGCTGTCTAATTCACCTAATGGTACCGAAATGGCGGATGGAATATGACCAAAAGCAAATTCCGCTGCTTCGCGAACATCTAATACAATGCTCTCTTCTCCATGAGACAATATAGACTGTAATTCTGCATTCGTAATTGTATGTGGATATTTCACAATTTCATTCACTTCATGCTCGTTTGCTTTCCTAACATAATGCACCAATACATTATCCTCGTGTTTCGTCCCGATATATTGATGTCCTACTTTACCCGCCCAACTTTTTATATCTACCGTAGATCCTTTATCTGTTGCCTGAACTTCAATTACTTGCCCTGGTGCTAATCCTTCTATCGCCTTCTTCGTTTTCACAATCGGCATCGGACAAGCCAACCCTTTACAATCTAAACTCATATCCACTTTTATACTCATAATTGATTCCTCCACAACTTATATACATATACCTATAGGGGTATATTAAAATGTTTTTGAAAATCTGTCAACAATTATGTCTGACAGATTATCGGCTTTTTACAAGTAATTGAACAGCTTCTTTAATTAACTCTTCATTTGAAGCATTACCGCTTTCAAACTGCTCACGCAAACATTGCTCTAAATTTGTCCCAACAACAAGTCCAATTGTACGATCAAGTGCAGAACGAGATGCCGTTAACTGTGTAATAACCTCTCGGCAATCTTTTCCTTCTTCCATCATACGAAGTACACCACGAACTTGACCTTCAATACGTTTCAATCTATTTTTCATATCTTGATTATATTCCATTCTATAATCACCTCATTACCATTATGTCACTATTTATAACCTATGACAATATATTATACCCTATAGGGTATTTTGTAAACCCCTATTTTTAATATTTATCTTATATGTTCACAAAACAAGAAGTGAAACCTTACTATATAGGCTTTCATCTTCCACCAAATTTTGAAGTGGAAGATGAAAAAATATTAATATACAACACGTTCTGGTACTACTGTTCCGTATAATTTAAAGCCACCATCTAAGTTCTTTACCTTATATCCTTTTTCCATTAACATGCGCGCTGCAACATACCCTCTCATACCAAGTTGGCAAGTGATATATATTTCTTTGTCCATTGGCACTTCATCCAATCGATCACGTAATTCATCTAACGGAATATTAATAGAGTCTTTAATCATTCCCTGTTTTAGTTCATTAGGCTCTCGAACATCAATAAGATATCCACCATTTTTAACAATGTGATCTATTTCATGCCATTGCACTGTGTCCACAAAACCATCTACTATATTACTTGCCGCATACCCCACCATGTTTACTGGGTCTTTTGCAGAAGAATAGGGCGGGGCATATGATAATTCTAAATCCGGCAAATCGATTACAGTTAAGTTTGCCTTCATTGCCGTTGCAATAACATCAATACGCTTATCTACACCATCACGCCCTAACGCCTGCGCTCCATAAATTTTTCCGCTTTCTTTATTAAAAATTAATTTTATTAGCACAGGCGTAGCATTCGGATAATATCCCGCATGAGAATTTGCCTGTACATGTACTACCTCATAGGGTATATTTAGTCGTTTTAATATTTTCTCATTCACTCCAGTCGAAGCAACTGTTAAATCAAAAACTTTAGCCACAGAAGTTCCCATCGTACCTTTATATAAAGAATCCGTATGACCATGAATAATATCTGCTAACATGCGACCTTGACGATTAGCTGGCCACGCTAAAGGAATCATCGTTTCTATTTCTGTAACAAAATCTTTCACTTCAATCGCATCACCAATTGCATATACATATGGGTCAGATGTTTGAAATTTCTCATTTACCTTTATCGTTCCTCTAACTCCCAATGCTAATCCTGCCTCTTTCGCTAAACTACTCTCTGGTTGTACACCAATTGCTAAAATAATCATATCTGTTTTTATAACTGAGCCACTTTTTAAACGTACAATAGCCCCGTCTTCTTCTAACGCATCTACACCATCTTCTAAAACAAGCTCAACATTGTGATTTCTCATATGTTCATGTACGTATGCTGCTATTTCATAATCGATTGGTGGCATTACTTGATTCGCCATCTCTACAAGAGTAACATCAATCCCGCGTTCTCTTAAATTCTCAACCATTTCCACTCCAATAAATCCTCCACCAATAACCGTCGCATGACGTGGTTTCTTCTCATCAATATACGCTTTTATACGATCTGTATCAGGTACATTTCGTAACGTAAACAACGCCTTCGCTTCTTCAATGCCCGGAATAGGTGGAACAATTGGTTTCGCCCCTGGTGAAAGAATCAAAACATCATATTCCTCGTTATATGTTTCATCTGTAGTTACATTCTTTATCGTAATTGTTTTCTCTTCTTTATTAATCTTTACAACTTCACTCAATACACGTATCTCTAAATTAAAACGTTTTGACATCCTTTCAACAGTTTGTACTAATAACTTTTGTCTTTCTGTAATGACACCGCCAATATAATATGGCAATCCACAGTTTGCGAACGAAATGTATTCACCGCGTTCAACCATAATAATTTCATCTTCCTCACTTAAACGACGAAGCCTTGCAGCTACTGATGCCCCGCCAGCAACTCCGCCTACTACAACAATTTTTCTAGACATATTTCAAACCTCCATGTTATTTATTATTTAATTTCCTCATGCATTAAACAAAAACCTATACCTGTACGGGTATATGATAGAGTATAAAAAATTTAATTTCAATCAATATGTCTTTCTTTCACAAATTTGAAACAAATAAAAAAGAACTTAGATACCTCCAAGTTCTTTTGCGTATAGTTCTATAACTTTCTGCACGATTAAACCAATGTATAAATACGTGTTTTGAAAATTTAAATACACCTGTATTTAAATTTTCAAAATCAATAGCTTCTTCACATAAGGTTAAATCCATTCCACGTAAAATTCTTTAATGCCACAACCTGAGAAAACGAATCCCAATGGACTCTTTTTCTACAATGATATATTTATTTTTTTCGTTGCATCTCTATCATTAATCATAACCATCTGCGTCTCGTTATTTGGCAAAAATACGATATATTTTCCCGTTCTCACATTCCTCCAAATAACTTTTCCTTCTTCGTCTGTTTTCCCTATTGAGATCCCAATTTCTTTACTGGGTTCAGGTGATTCGTCTTTCATAAGTATAATTTCAAAATCTTTTATTGGCTGTTTTTCTTTATTTTTCACGTGAAAAGTTACAGAATTAACAACCTTACTAAACTTCTTTTCATTATTTACTATATAACTAGTCATTACGATTATGACCAATACACAAAATAAAATCCATAAAAGCTTATTATATTTATTCAGACCATTTTTTAAGATTATTAAAAACATCGTCTGTCACCCGGTTTCCAGAATTCCAAGAATTACTTCCTACTGTATGGGTAGCTATTATTGTTACACCCGTACGAGAATAGTCATGATATACAGGTGCTCCACTTTGACATCCATAAGTGTCCATCCTATATGTTAAAATTCTAGGACTAGTGCCTTCAATTGGTCCATAATCTGTCCACATAGTATATTTTTCATTTCCTACTTTATCACACGGATACCCTGGAACTACTGCGAGTAACCCCTTTGGAGACTCTACATTAGTAGTTCTATATCCTAACCAACCTGTATAATCTCCAGGAGATCCATTTAATTTAATGGCTCCATAATCAAATTCTGAATCTCCATCATCAGTCCATCCACTTACTGAATAAAGCTTTGTCCAACTATAAGGCAAATACGGTGCTTGATCTCCATTTCTACCAGGAGTCACAATAACATTTTTTGCCCATCCACCAAGCTTTTTATTGTAAACACAGTGCCCAGCTGTAAATACTGTATCTTTACTAATTAGCGCTCCTGTACACCCATAAACCTCTTGTCCATTAAATTGAATTACTAAGTGTACTATAGCCCTATAAGGATACAAAGTTGTATTAGTAACTCTAATTCGATCATCTCTTCCTATTACAGAATGTGTAAGGATATTAGATGGATAATTAAAATTACTGTCTCTTAATAAGTATCCCCAATCTTCCCCACCATGTTTACGCCCTTCAAATGAAGGTGAAACAAGATCTTCTCCCCTTCGATCATTACTATACAAAGATTGTTCTTGAAAAAGTACACGTTCTCCCTCATTTGAAACTGATGTCCACGGTACATCTTCTGCATACACCTTCTGATTCACCAAAAATACTGTACAAAAAAAGATAAAAAGAACACCAAAACTATAAAGAGCCAACCTACATCTTATAGAAATAAAGCTATCCAACATAACTTACCTCCTATACAAATGATAGCGAACAATTGAAGATCCCTTTATAAATTCTAGTTTTTCTTTTTTTAGAAGTCAATGTAATTAATAATGATTATCATCATTAATTACATTGACTTAACAAAATCAAACAATAAGTCATATTCTTTACTCTGCGTTCAAAAACCTGTCTCATTAAAGTTTCACCATATTACATAAATCCATAACCTTTTTCACAATCAACTCCGCAGTATTCTCTCCCGGTGGCATTAACAAATTTGTAACTGTTCCATACACAATAGGACTTAATTCTACTTCATATCCGCCATATGCATATTCGTCTTTTGTCGGTAAATAACCAAGATATCCGTTCATATATCCACCAAAGAAAGCCAATTCATTTTGAAGGCTCTCTTTCATTGCTAAGGCAGTTTCTGAAAAAGGTTCCATCGGTATACCTGAAAACATACCATCATTAACTTGAAACAGTTGAACTTCTAAATCTATACGTAACTTCCGAATACCTTGCCTATATTTCTCTAATACGATAGCAAGCCATTCATCCGTATTCACGCCCCACTGCTTCTCGGCTAATCGAGCCATGCTTCGTATCTCATCAATTTCAGGAATATCCTTCAACTTCATTTGCATCATACTTGAAACTGTCCTTAATTTTACAATTGGACTATATGTAACTGTTGGTAACATCGTTAATACATGTCCACTAAGTATGTAAGCCATTTGTTTTAACGCTTCCCTTGAACCGCGATATTTCGCATTCACATTTCCAGCGGCACCTTGAACAATAATAACAGGGCAGTTCACTATCTGCTCTAGAATCTCTCTCGTTATTCCAGGATAATCTGCTGATAATTCATCGCTATCACCTTTTAAAACATTCGGATGCGCAGTACAAAATACTATAATCCCAGATAGCTCCTTCGTTTCAGCATTTCTGATTGCCAACATGCCAATTCGTTTATCTACAACACCCTCAATATTTGTTCCCATCTTTGCTCTTCCATCAGATGTTCTCTCTCGTCGGTTTACACCGATATCACCTGTCGTAACACCCCATCCAACTTCGCATCGCTTTAAATTGTTATTTGCAGTAACAGCACCATGTACTACATTATTTACTAAAATCATTTTATACGACTGCACTAGCGGATCATCACCGACTGTCTCTGGACCGGAATGCGTATGAGTATAAACAACCGTTATTCGCTCAAATGGCACATGAAGCCTACTTGCTACTCGCTCACGAATCATATTCGTATCTTCTACTAACATCCCAATATTATCGATACTTATAAACACAGTTTTCATTTCATCTTTTTCAAATACAAAAACTGTCCCATAAATACGCTCTTCAATATTATTTATTCCTGTCTCTCTATGATATCCGACAAAATCAATACCTACAGGCGGCGTAATATCAACCTTACATACCCCTATTTTGCTCATTTAAATCACTCCATTTCTCTATATAACTCCCTTTTTTCAAGAATAGCATATTTAACTTGGTTCCAAATAAAAAGAACGGACACAGTATCCTATGTCCGTTCTTCCCCTCACACATACTTCCGATGCACCATCTTACCATCATAAGAAAACACAACGCCCTTACTCTCCACAATGGACTCCATATGCACCGTTCTTCCCCATAGTTGATGAAGATATGGTAATACTTTTTCTAAGTATTTTAAATCGAGCTCGATTCCTTCGTAACTATGTTTAATGTATAATTCTCCGTTCTTTAAGTAGTCTCCATCTTCTACTACTAAGTACGGGAACCCACCATTTGTACGCATATTTACGAGTTGATCACGTACATTTTCCCATTCTTTATCTATTACCTTATATTCTTTTCCTTGGCGCTGGAATAAGTACATATCTTCTCGCATAACAAGATCTTTATTTAAGTAGTTTCTTAAGAACGATACGTCCCATTCAATTTCGCGTACTTCAAACATTTTGTCACGGCCCGATCCTGGTTTTACGCCCCGTCGCTTCATTTCTTCAGTCGGATTGTTGTACCGTTCTTCAATATCTTCAAAGATTTTAATACCGAGGTAGTATGGATTAATACTTGTTTTTGATGGCTGAACGACACCTGCATTTAGTTTCGCAAATTCAATTGCTTCATCAGAGGTTAAGTCCATTTCACGAAGTATGCGTTGATGCCAGTAGGATGCCCAGCCTTCGTTCATGATTTTCGTTTCAAGCTGCGGCCAAAAATATAACATTTCTTCGCGCATCATCGTTAATATATCACGCTGCCAATCTTCTAACTCACGGCTATATTCTTCAATAAAGAGAAGTAAATCCTTCTCTGGTTGCGGTGGGATTTTCTTCTTTTTACGTATATTAGAGCGCTCTTGTTTTTTATTTCGGTTATCTAAATTCCATAAATCATCGTATTGCGATACCTTTTTCTTTTCTACTTCTTCCTCTTCTAAATCATCAATACTCCATGCGAGCTTCGGACGCATAAGCGACGGATCAATATGCTCTTGAATGGCAAGTACGGCATCTAAAAATGTTTCTACCTCTGCTTTTCCATACTTATGCTCATAAGCTTTCACACGGTCCGCTGTTGCGGCCATACTCTCTACCATATCTCGCTTCGTATTTGAAAAACGAATATTATTTTTGAAGAAGTCACAGTGTGCTAAAACGTGCGCGACAATTAATTTGTTTTGAATTAAAGAGTTCGTATCTAATAAAAAGGCGTAACATGGATCAGAGTTAATAACGAGTTCGTATATTTTACTAAGTCCTAAATCGTATTGTAATTTCATTCTGAAAAATTGTTTTCCAAAACTCCAATGTGAAAACCTTGTCGGCATCCCATATGCACCAAATGTATAAATAATTTCCGCTGGACATATTTCATAACGCATCGGATAAAAATCAAGCCCAAATCCAGTCGCAATTTCCGTAATTTCCGCAATCGCATATTGCAGTGCTTTATCGTCACTTGCTCTCATTATTTTCCCTCCTTACACTTTCCCTTAAGAAAGTGTATGATGAAGAACAAGCTTTCATGAGGATTGATTGCATAATAAAAAGACACCCCCGCAAAAACGAGAATGTCTCATCTATTAACCTTCAATAATCTCCATCTTCTCCGTAATCGGAGTACGTGCTTTTCCTTCTGGCGCTTTATCGAAATAGCCGATATGAAGAATTCCAACGATACGTCGGCCTCTTGTTAAACCGATTCCTTCTATAAATAATGGATTGTAGTTTAATCCGCCTGATTTCCAAACGCAACCTAATCCGCGTTCCCAAGCAAGAAGTTGGAAGTTTTGCATGAATGCACATGTTGCAGCATAATCTTCATCACGTTGAATTTGACGCGGATCTTCATTTATATATACAACAATTTGTGCAGGCGTGCTTAAAAAACGATCTGATAAAATTTTACCGCGTTTCGCTCTTTCTTCTTCCGTGAAAGAGTTTAATACTGCATCTACTAATTTCTTGCGGCCTTCTCCGATGTATAGTTTACAATTCCATGGTTCACGGTGCTTATGATTTGGTGCCCATGTTGCATCGTTTAATAGTTCAATTAATAAATCTTTTTCTACTGCTTTGTCTGTAAATGTACGAACAGAGCGTCTTTCTTTAATCACATTAGCGATGGAAGTATATGTAGTCATATTTATCTCTCCCTTATTTTTATCTATATGTATAAGTTTATCGTCATCATTGATATTGATTTTCAATTTCGATTATACCTTAGTTTTTTACTATTAATCAATGTTTTATGTTGGAAAACTTCTAAAAACGTCATTTCATACTGTGAATAAAAAAACTTGATTTGTTCACAAGTATTTCACATTTTATGGAAATGATATGTGTACAGTTTTCTACATTATCCATCTAGGAGGAGTTTACATGTACAAAAAAATCGCTGTTTGTATGACTATGGCAGCATTATTATGCGGGATATCCACCTTCCCTACATCCGCTGCCACACCAAAAGAAGTAACAATGCATCACCATAAACCAATTCCAGAAGAAGAAGTGCAATCGCTAGAAAAACTCGGCTATAACAAACATGAAATTTGGAAAGCTGCTCATATTGCAAGAATTAGTAATAAAGAAATAAAAGATGTTTTAGCTTACTATAAGCAAAATAAATCTTGGGAGAAAACAGCCGAGCATTTCGGTGTAGATCCAAGTAAGCTGAAAAAGCATCATATGAATAAAGAAACAAAGCAAGCACTGCTACAACAGTTAGCAACTATGCAAAAATCCACACCGGATCAGCTAAAGCAAAAAATGAAAGAATATAACATCAAATTGCGTCATCTTACTGTGTTAACAATCATCTCTCAAAAAAGCAATACCCCTCTTGATGATGTATTAAAGATGAAAAAAGATGGAATGGACATTAAACAAATTGCCGAAAAATTAAATGTAAAAAGAGAAGATATACGAGCGGAAATGATGAAATTAGTGAAGTCTATTAAAGAACAAAAAACAAATTAAACTGCTAAAAAGGAAGAGGCTTTCACTACTCTTCCTTTTCTTTATGAACTTTCAATTTTTAAGTATAAATTCCCGTCTTTCCCAAAAACTAACACAAGTAAATGATGTAAGTTAGGGGTGAGAAAATGTTCGGTTTATCATCTAAGAAATCAAAAAAGACTAATACAAAAACACTTTGTTCTATCCCAGAATTTATACAAACCATGAAAGAATCAAGCGATTTTGTCTCTTATAACATACTTAAAGATGAAACGTTGTGCTTGTTTTATTATAAATCTGTCGTGGAAGCACTTATTATTAAACAATTCATTTTAACTCCTATAAAAAAGGAATCGGAACAAATCCAAAACATCTCTGATTTATGTAATATTATCTCTATTGAAGACATTATTACCTCCCCTTCTATTGATGATATTCGTGAAAAATTATTAGGTGGATATATTTTAATACGCTTAAAAAACAATTCGAATCCTGATCAATATGCTTTAATTCGTGCCGAAAGTACTGTTTTAGGAAAACGATTATATAACGATACAGAAAATGAGTATAGCGTAATCGGGCCTAAAATCGGTTTCGTTGAAAACCTTGATACAAATATCCACTTATTACGCCGAAATATCGTAACGGAGCAACTCATTTTTAAAGAAGTTACCGTCGGATCTATATCAAAAACAAAAGTAGCAGTTGCTTATATAGAAGGAATTACAAATGAACAATTTGTCAACACCGCAATTCAACGGCTAGAAGACATTGACTTTGATGTCCCATTTGATGCAACTATGATTGAGCAATTTATTAGTGATAATAGCAATTCACCTTTTCCTGTTCTATTACCTACAGAACGATTAGATCGAGCTGTATTTGCATTAATTAACGGGGAAGTTTTAATTTTAACAGATGGCTCTCCATATGCTTTATCAGGACCAACAACGTTACTGGATTTTTTCATTTCACCAGAAGATTATTATTTACCGTGGATGATTGGATCGTTCTTTCGTATTATTCGTTTTTTCGGAGCTATATTTTCTCTTTTTTCCTCCGCTATTTATACAGCGGCTTTAACATATCATTATCAAATGATCCCTGCCGATCTACTAGGTCCTATTATTTTCTCAAGAGCTAACGTACCTTTTCCTCCTATTCTAGAAGCACTCTTTTTAGAAATTACAATCGAATTGCTTCGTGAAGCAGGGGCGCGTTTACCAACAAAAGTCGGACAAACGATCGGGATTGTTGGGGGGATTGTAATTGGCCAAGCATCTGTTGAAGCAGCTTTAACAAGTACAATTTTATTAATTGCAGTTGCTTTATCCGCCCTTGCATCTTTCACAACACCGACTGTAAAGATGTCTTCTACTATCCGGTTGTTACGCTTTCCGCTTATTCTCTTAGCCGGTGCATTCGGAGGATTAGGCCTCGCTGTCGGATTTGTATTTATTTTAGCTCATTTAATTAAATTAAAATCGCTTGGATCACCTTATTTGTTACCTTTATATCCATTTCGTGGTTTAGGTACAGCAGAAGGTTTTCTTCGATTACCATTTAGTCAAACGGCACAAAGACCTTCTTTTCTTAGACCAAAATCAAAATGGCGCTACAATCCAAACAAATCGAAGCAAAAACGTGATGGTGAGAATGAATGAAAAAAATTTTATTGCACCTTATCATTATCTTCTTCGTTTTACAAACTGGCTGTACACAAACGTATATAGTGGATGCACAGCGTATTATTCATATTGCTGGATTTGACATCACAAAAAACAAAAAATTCCAAGGAACTATTCTATTCCCAGAGTACACACATGGTGTAAAGTCTAAACCAGAGACGCAAACAACATCTGCCCGTTCACTTGAAACAATTGCTTCACGATTAAATGCGAAATCTCCTCACAATGTTGTTGTAGGTCAAATGCGTGTCGTCCTATTTGGAAAGGCTCTAGGGGAACGCGGAATGGGAGAGATTATTACTAACTTACAACGTGACCCAAATATCGGGCGTGATGTACAACTAGCAATTGTAGATGGATCGGCTGAAGAGCTTTTAAATTACGGGAAAAAAAATGGGTCTTTATATATTGCTGATTTACTCGAGCAAAATATAAGAAATGAGAACATTCCACAAACTGAATTAAACATTTTTTTATATAATTATTACTCTTCTGTATGTGATGCCTATGTTCCTTATATTAAAATGGACGATAATCATTCTGTCGCTGTCAAAGGACTTGCCTTTTTAAAAGGCGATAAAGTCGTCATGTATACGGATAAAAGACATTCTGTTTTAGCAAAATTACTTATTAATCCTACGAAAAATGGACGTTACGAAGCAGCAATAAAAAAGGATAAACATAAAGGTATGGTTGTTATACAAAACTTAGCTGGGGAAAATAAGTATGATATAGATCAAACTGGCGACATACCAAAAGTAAAAATCCATTTAAAACTAAATGGATTAATTAAAAACTCTCCTAATGGGATTGATCTAAGAAAAAAAACAAATATCAACTATATAAAAAAACAAATTGAACGAAATGTCGAAAAAGACTGTGAAGATTTAATAAAACAATTTCAAGAAAAAGAAATTGATCCTTTAGGAATACGAGATGAAATTAGAAGCCATACGAGAAAATGGAATATAAAACAACTTCGAAATATGTATAAAAATATAGCGGTAGATATAAATTTAGATCTTAATATTGTACAATCTGGAATCGGAGAATAGTGAGGTGAAATAAGCAATGAATACAATGAATAAAACAAAGACCGTATCTCCATATTTTGCATTTATTTTATTGCATTCTCTCCAGGTTGGTATAGGAATTCTCGGATATCAACGTGTAATTTTGAAAAATGCAGGTTATGATGCTTGGATTTCTCTTATTATTGCAGGTATTGCAACTCATATTGTACTGTTTTGTATGTTAAAAATGCTTGAAAAAGACGGAGATTTAATTAGTATTCATACAACAACCTTTGGAAAATGGGTTGGCTCTATATTTTCTGTAATTTTCACTCTTTATTGCTTATTATTTTGCCTTACTGTTCTTCGTACATATATAGAAGTGATACAAGTTTGGATTTTCCCTACCATTAAGTTATGGAAACTTACGCTTATGTTTTTATTAGTCACTTACTACATTATAAAAGGTGGCTTCCGTTCTGTGACAGGGATATGTTTTTGGGGGATTGTTCTTCCTATGTTCGTTGTATTCTTTTTAGTCTATCCGATGAAGTATGCACATTTTCGTAATATTTTACCCATTTTTACACATTCACCTTTTGACATGCTTATATCTGCAAAACACTCTGCATTGGAATTTCTAGGGTTTGAAACAATTCTTATCTTTTATCCCTTTATTGAAAAAGGAAAATCTTTAAAAAGATGGGCCCATGCTGGAATTGCTTTTAGCACCTTAATTTATGTAGTTTTAGCTATCGTATCTTTTATGTATTACAGCGAGGGACAATTAAACCGTACTATTTGGCCTACTTTAACGATGTTAAAAATAATTAAAGTTCCTTTTATTCAGCGCTTTGAATATATTATTATTTTCGTTTGGTTTTTAATTATTTTACCAAACCTTTGCTTAACCATTTGGTCATCATGTCAAACGATGAAGCGTTCCTTTCATATTTCATTTAAATTTACATTACCGTTTTTTATTTTCATCATATTTTCAGCTTCTCTACTTTTCACAAACCGTGAAAGTATCAACACATTAAATACCGTACTATCTCAAGCGGGTTTATATATTGTATACGCTTATATCCCAATTTTATTTCTATTCCATTCGCTAAGATGTCGCTTCAAAAATCAGTCAAAAAAATCTTCAACCGATACACCGTAATCTCTGATACAATTTGATTAATACATTTGTAAAGGGGACAAGCGAATGAAAAAGTATGTATTTTCTTTACTTGCAGTACTAAGCTTAATTCTTGCTGGATGCGGAAGTACTGGTACAAATGACCAAAAATCTTCTGAATCAAAACAAGAAGAACATGACCACGCATCGCACACTCAGCAAGCTGACATTCAAGAGAAAACAAAAGGAGTCGACACACTTCCAACCTTCCTAGATAAGCTTGATCCACAAATGAAAGATATCTACACCGTCGCTGGACAAAATGCAGAGCTATTAGATTGGATTCCATGCTATTGTGGTTGCGGTGAAAGTGTAGGACATAAAAATAATAAAAACTGCTTTATTCGTGAAATTAAAAAGAATGGTGAAGTTGTTTGGGACTCCCATGCAACGACTTGCGTCAATTGCCTAGAAATTGCAGTTGAATCTGCTTCCATGAAACAAAAAGGAAAATCAACGCTTGAAATTCGTAACTATATCGATAATAAATACAAAGAAGGCTATGGCAAACCAACACCTACGCCAATGCCAAAAGCTTAAAAAACGAGGGAATTCCTCGTTTTTTCTTTTCATTCTCATTTTTTCTTAACAAATTCTTTCAAGTGTATTTCTCCTTACTTATCACACACTATATATAACTCTCGGTAAGGAGGGTACACAGTGCAAACATATAACGACTATGATAAAGCTCTCTATTACACGTATTGCTGTAATTGGGATAAATTACTCGTTCTCATGGTTCAAACGAACGATCAATTATTTTCTAAGCGTATTGAGCATTTTTTACACGCTTATCAATACAGCAAGGAACTGCCAGAAGTTGATAAACAATTGCAGCTCCTATTTCAATATATTGACCACGCATCCCAAAAGTCGCATGTAGAAGAAGTAGAACAAATTCAAATGTAAACTATAGCGCTATTCTCTTCCGGAGAATGGCGCTTTTTTTAAATTTTTATATCAATAAAAGTTTCTCCTCATAAAACTTTTATTGATAAACATATTTTTTCTTTCTTTTCCATACCACTTCATACTATAATTTAGTATGTAACTATTATAAGAGAGGTATAAAATATGGGACGAGAAAAAAAGCAAGAATATGCTTTACTTACCGCATGGGGAGCTTCTTTTATCGCTACACTGGGAAGTCTTTATTTTTCCGAAATCATGAAATTTGAGCCTTGTGTACTTTGTTGGTATCAACGTATTTTTATGTATCCATTCGTTTTATGGCTCGGTATCGCTGTAGCAAAAAAAGATTATCGCATCGCAAGTTATTCTTTACCAATTGCAAGTATTGGTGCTTGTATTTCTTTATATCACTATGCAATTCAAAAAGTCCCAGCGTTTTCAGCTGCTGGAGCAGCTTGCGGTCGTGTACCCTGCACCGGAGAATTTATAAACTGGTTTGGTTTTATTACAATCCCGTTTTTAGCACTTATCGGCTTTATTACAATCGCTGTTTGTAGCTTTATTGTCATCAAAAACAAATAAGGAGATGAAAGAATGAAAAAAATGCTTATATTTGGTGGTATTATTATCGCCTTGTTCGTAGCAATTTTCGCTGTCACACAAATGGAAGAAAAAAATGCTACTAGCCAAAAGATTGATAATCCTACTGAAAGTAAGACAAACGGTCCTGACTACTACACAAATAAAATCTCTCTTTCAGATCTTCAAAAGAACTTAAAAGAGAAAAAAGAAGAAACAGTATACTTTTATCAAACATCTTGCGTTCATTGCCAAAAATTATCTCCTGTCCTAGTGCCAATGGCTAAAGACTTAAACGTTGATATGAAAGTTATGGATATTGAAAAATTAGATGCTCCTTGGGATGAATATAAAATTCAAGGAACACCAACAATCATTCATTTTAAAGATGGCAAAGAAGTGAGCCGTATTAGCGGTGAACAGCCGAAAGATAAATTAAAAGAATGGCTTGAGCAAACGAAAAAGTAACGAGAAAAGGAAACTCCTTCTACACATGAAATGGGTGTAAAATCCCACACTAATGTATAAGGAGGGGGTTTTATGCCAGAAGTAAGATGTTCTGTTTCCAACTGTTCTTTTTGGGGACAAGGTAACTTTTGTCAAGCAAGTGCGATCATCGTTCAGCCTGATGCAGATGAAACTGGTCAAACTGAAAATGATTCATATACAGCTGCTGTTTTAACAAACGAGACGCTAGAAAGTTCTGTAGCAACGAGTGTAGAGACTTGTTGTCATACATTTAAGCCTAAATATTAACAATTATTCCACCTCATATACGTGAGGTGGTTTTTTCTTTCTCTCTTCTTGTTTACGTCATCTCTAATTCTCCCTATAATAAAGTTAACATTTTTATGAATACGAAGGTGAAATACTATGGCTAAAACAATTGCAGATATCGCCAAATTGGCTGGCGTTGCAAAAAGCACAGTCTCTCGTTACTTAAACGGCGGATATGTAAGTGATAAAACAAAACTTAAAATCGAAGGTATTATTCAGGAAACAAATTTCTCTCCCAATACATTTGCTCAAAGTTTAAAAGCAAAAACAACAAATTTAATTGGTGTCATCATCCCCCGATTAGACTCCTTCGCTACAATGAAAACACTTATCGGGATCGATAAAACATTACAGGAAAATAACTATCAAATGCTTGTAGCAAATGCAAATCAAACAACCGAAACTGAAATACAAGCAATTGAAAACTTTATAAAACAAAAGGTAGCTGGCATTATTTTATTAACAAAAACATTAACGAATGAACATCAAAAAATTATGGCTAATTCAAACATCCCTATTTTATTCGTCGGGCAAGAATATAAAGATCAATATTGCCTCGTTCACGATGATTATGATGCAGCTTATGAGTTAGGGGCATACGTTTTATCCCAAGGCCATCGACATATTGCCTATTTAGGGATAGAAAAAGATGATATTTCTGTTGGAATACATCGAAAAAATGGTTTTCAAAAAGCAATTGAAAATTTAGAACCGACTTGCAACGTTTCATATTACGAAACAACTTTCCGCATAGAAGATGCCATGAAACAAGTACAACATATTTTAGATAATAATCGCCCAACTCTTATCGTATGTGCTACAGATAACATCGCTCTTGGCGCAATGAAAGTCATTCACTCCCACTCCCTTTCTGTACCAGGTGATATTTCTGTAACAGGATTCGGTGGATATGATATTTCAGAAATGGTACACCCTAGTTTAACGACAATTGCGTTTGACTATGAGTATGCTGGAAAGCTTGCTGCCACTTCTCTTTCACAGCTTGTTGAAAACAAAACTATACCAAAAATATTACACTCTCGTTATACATTAAAAATCCAAGAAAGCGTTGACAAAATATAAAGGCGCTCTATAATAAAATTAAAACCGGTTCCACATTTTAAAAACAGGATTTTCAACATCATTTCCCTGTTTTTTATTTTAACTCATTACGGAACCGGTTCCATAAAAGAGAATTTATAGTAAGGGGGAATTTTTATGGATATGAAGCAAATTGCAACTCAAGTAATACAGAACATTGGTGGAAAGGAAAACATTGTTCGTGCCACACATTGCGCGACTCGCCTTCGTCTTATATTAAAGGATGATACGAAAATAAACTCTGCAGAAATCGAAAGCATCGATGGAGTAAAAGGTGCTTTCGCAACGACCGAGCAATATCAAATTATTTTTGGAACTGGCATAGTAAACAAAGTATATGATGAATTCTCAAAACTAATTGGAATAGCCGAACTAGATTCTACAACATCAAACGATATACCTAAGAAAAAAATGAACCCTATCGCCCGCCTAGCAAAGACACTATCTAATATTTTTGTTCCAATTATTCCAGCTATCGTCGCAAGCGGTTTACTTATGGGTCTACTCGGAATGTTGAAAGCGTTTAAATTAGTTCCTGGAGATCACTCACTTATCCAATTACTTGATATGTTCTCAAGTGCAGCTTTCATTATTTTACCTATTTTAATTGGAGTTAGTGCCGCTAAAGAATTTGGTGGTAACATTTTCTTAGGTGCAGTTGTTGGTGGTATATTAACTCACCCAAGCTTAACAAATCCTTGGACTCTTTCAAATGCAAAACCAACTGTTTTACATTTCTTTGGTATGGATATTGATATGATTGGCTATCAAGGTACTGTTTTACCTATTTTATTATGCGTATATGTTATGAGTACAATTGAAAAAGAACTTCGAAAACGTGTTCCGAACTCTTTAGATTTATTAGTTACACCATTCTTAACAATTATTATAACTGGCTTTTTATCACTTATTATTATCGGACCAATTGGATATAAAATCGGTGACGGCATTACGTACCTTTTAAATACAATCTATCAATTTGCAGGACCAGTAGCTGGACTTATATTCGGCGGATTGTATTCAACAATCGTTCTTACTGGCTTACACCATAGCTTCCACGCTATTGAAGCAGGCTTACTCGCAAATAAAGATATCGGTGTCAATTTCTTACTCCCTATTTGGTCAATGGCGAACGTTGCACAGGGCGGTGCTACTTTAGCTGTCTATTTCAAAACAAAAAACAAAAAAACGAAAGAAATTGCAATTCCGGCCGCAGCTTCAGCATTTTTAGGAATTACAGAACCAGCTATTTTTGGTGTCAATTTAAAACTTGGTAAACCATTTATTGCAGCAGCTATTGGCGGCGCAATTGGAGGCGCTTACGTTGTTTGGATGCAAGTGGCGGCTAATGCATACGGTTTAACAGGTATTCCGATGCTTACAATTGTTGCACCTCTTGGCATGATGAACATGATTCACTATATAATTGGTTTCGCTATTGCAGTTATCACTGCTTTTGTTGCCACATTCATTTTATATAAAGAAAGTAAATAATAACGGGGTGAAAACCTATGTCAAAATATAAAACAATACTGCAATCTAATAAAGACGAATTACATTCTTTATATGAAATTGCAAACCAAGATTCATGGAAACCAATTTATCATATCCACCCACCATTTGGATTAATGAATGATCCTAACGGTGTATCCTACTACAATGATGAATATCACGTTTTTTATCAGTGGTATCCATTTGGTCCCATTCATGGAATAAAGCATTGGGGGCATGTGAAGTCAAAAGACCTTATTAACTGGGAGCGTATGCCTGTAGCCATCATCCCTACTGA
This sequence comes from Bacillus sp. HMSC036E02, assembly GCF_001836235.1. Lineage (NCBI taxonomy): Bacteria > Bacillati > Bacillota > Bacilli > Caryophanales > Bacillaceae > Bacillus > Bacillus sp. HMSC036E02. The sequence continues at coordinate 116,821 of NZ_KV827869.1, forward strand.
AAGCTATGAATCACACGGTGCATATTCTGGTAGTGCTATCGTAAAAGATGGCCTTCTTCATTTACTTTATACAGGGAATATAAAAAAGCCTAATGATTCCCGTGATGCAAAACAATGTATGGCAACAATGGATTCACAATATACGGTGACGAAATATAGTAATAATCCTGTTATTGATATAATTCCTGACGGATATACAAAACATGTACGTGATCCAAAAGTCTGGAAACATAATGATATGTACTATATGTTACTCGGTGCCCAACGTGAAAATAAAACAGGAACTCTATTACTATACAAATCACAAGACCTATACAATTGGCATTTCCAAGGTGAAATTACAACAAATTTAAAAGAATTCGGATTTATGTGGGAATGCCCCGATTACTTCCAATTATCAGGGAAAGATGTACTTCTCTTTTCACCGCAAGGAATTGAAAAAGACGGCGAAAACTTTCACAATATATACAATGTCGTTTATGCCATAGGCCATTTCGATATTAAAAATTTATATTTCCATGTTGATTCCTATTACGAAGCTGATAAAGGATTCGATTTTTATGCCCCTCAAACTTTAGAAGACTCTACTAGTCGTCGCCTATTGTTTGCTTGGGCAGGATCAAGTGAAATCACATATCCTTCTGATGATTATATGTGGGCTCATTGCCTAACACTTCCACGTGAATTAACATTAGAAGATAACATCTTAAAACAAAAACCAGTTTCAGAATTAACAAAACTACGAACAACAAAAAAAGAAATTTCAGGAGATATAACAGCTGGATTAAATGTATTATCAACGCTTGATGATAAAGGCTCCTATGAATTAATTGTTACACTTAAAACAGAAGATGCAAAGCGTTTTGGGCTTTCTCTCTTCCACAATGAGGAGGAATGTTTCCCCATTACATTTAATCGGGCACAAGGTACTATTTCTATAGACAGGGGCAACTTCTACCATCAATTTGGCGGAGAATATGGATTTGAACGCTGTAAAAAAATCGATATTCAAGATACGATAGAACTACAAATATTTGTAGATAAAAGCATCGTGGAAATTTTCTTATACGATGGTTCAACAGTCTTTACGTCCCGAGTTTTTCCTCGAAAAGACATGAAACATCATATCGCAATCTTTTCAGATGCAAAACTAAACTTTATCATCACACAATATAAGCTGAAAAGAGGGATTGTATGAGAAATGTCTTTTGTATAGGTGAACTATTAATTGATTTTGTGTGCCGAAATACTAACGTTTCTTTAGTAAACGGTTCAGATTTCGAAAAAAAAGCTGGTGGAGCACCCGCTAACGTTGCTGCTGCGATTACAAAATTAGGTGGACACGCTACATTTATGGGGCAAGTAGGAAATGACCCATTTGGTGAGTTTCTTGAACAAACTTTACAGCGTGCGCAAGTCGATACATCCATGCTCATAAAAGATAAACAAACAACACTTGCATTCGTATCCATCAATCAAGATGGGGAACGTGATTTTACTTTTATGCGTGGTGCAGATGGTGAATATCAATTCAATAGCATTGATTTATCAAAAATACAAACGAATGATTTAATACATTTCGGTTCAGCGACAGCTTTACTATCAAGCCCATTAAAAGAAACGTATTTTCAGTTGTTACAATATGCGAAAGATAACGGCCATTTTATTTCTTTTGATCCAAATTATCGAAGTGCACTCATTACAAATACAGAACAATTCTCTCAAGATTGTCTAACCTTTATAAAACATGCACACTTCGTAAAAGTAAGTCAAGAGGAAGCTACTATGCTCTCTAAAGAGAGTGATTTACAACAAGCTGCACTCAAATTATTAAATTATGGCGCAAAAGTAGTAGCTATTACACTTGGAAAAGACGGTACACTTCTTGCGACAAATGAAGGTCAAACCATTGTCTCTTCTATTTCCATTCAACAAGTCGATACAACTGGTGCTGGTGATGCTTTCGTTGGAGCAATGTTATATCAGATTGCCCAAAGTGAACATACACTTTCATATCATTTCAAAGACTTAACAGCGTTTATCTCCTTTGCAAATAAAGTAGGTGCTATCACATGTACAAATTACGGTGCAATTGCCTCTCTTCCATCATTAACAGATATAAAAGCATACGATTAATCGTATGCTTTTTTACATTCCCCTCCAAAAATCATGCATAATAAAAAAGTACAAAATAACGAGAACGGCCGTCCCGCATAAGGTAATGCGCCGATATATACTCTTCTCTCCTTCCCTCGCTTTCACAAACGCCCAAATAAATCCGAAGAACAATATTAAATCAACATATGGAACATAAAAAGAAAAGACGAGAAACGCATATAAATACACGATAAATAAACAGGTCGTTACTAAAAAAACTTTAAACGCAAATTCACTTTTCATAATATAACCGCCCCCTATCTGTACTGTATTATATTCAGCAAAATATAATAGTTGCAGTTAAACTCCAAGTATAAATAAGCTACCGTCTATAAAACGGTAGCCATTACGGAACATTGTATTCTCGTTTATATATATTACTTAAAATCGAAGAAGGAATTTGCTCGTAACGAATTTTCTCTCCTGTTTCATCTATAATATACAAATTGTTTCCTATATAATATATTCCATCTTTTCGTTTTGAGTACACTGGATATCTTTCATTTGGCAATACCGTTTTCACTTTTGTTAACTGTCCATTTGGTTCTTGCCAATATATATCCGCGCGGTCTACTAGCGTAAGTACTCCAATTTGTTCTTCTTCTATTTTCCGACTATTCCAGCTCACAACGCGATAACCAAGCTTATTCGCTTCATATTCGGGGCTCGTATGAAAACGAGAAATGATTACTTTTGTTTGTAATTGTACTCTGTCATATAACCATTGTATATCCCTGTCATGCATGCGAATACAACCATTTGATTCCCTACTTCCAATCGTCCATTCCCGATTTGTCCCGTGAATTGCATATTCATTCTTATCTAGTCCAAGCCACCTCGTACCGAGAGGATTATTCGGTGCACCCCCAGGTATTTTTTTTCGATGGTATTCTTTATTTTTAAATTTAGTTATAATACAAAAGTTACCTTCAGGCGTAGGTGTACGATCTCTTCCAGTCGTTACTGGAAATGTTTTTGTATAATTTCCATTCTCAAAAAAAGACAACTGATTTGTCGTAAGATTCACTAATATTAAATGATCTGTATTAGCAAAAGCACTAACCGGTAGGATGAAAAATAATAGTATGACGAAACATAACTTTTTCAGCTATATCCCCCCTAGCGCTCACTATAATAAGTGGAATTAACATTACTTTGCTCTTATAAATGAAAACTATCCATTTACAATAACGCCCCCATTTACATGTATCATTTGTCCAGTAACATAAGAAGAATCACCAGACGCTAAATATACGTATGCCGGCGCTAACTCATATGGTTGACCAGGCCTTTGCATTGGGACATTGCTCCCAAACTGAGAGACTTTCTTCTCATCAAAGCTCGATGGAATAAGCGGTGTCCAAATCGGTCCTGGTGCAACACCATTTACCCGAATCCCTTTTTGCACTAACGATTGAGAAAGTGATCTTGTAAAAGCTACGATTGCTCCTTTCGTCGCGGAATAATCAATTAACGTTTCATTTCCTTCATATGCAACGATAGATGCCGTATTTATAATGACATCCCCTTTCTTCAAATGAGAAAGGGCTGCTTTCGCAACGTGAAAATAAGAAAAAATATTAATACGAAAAGTCTTTTCTAGCTGTTCTGCTGTAATATACTCTAGTCCTTGCTGCGGATATTGCTGCGCGACATTATTTACTAAAACCTGTAAACTACCTAGCTGCTGGACGGTCTCTTGAACAACATCTTTACAATGCTGTTCATCACTTAAATCACCCGGCAACAATACACACTTTACACCTTCTTTCTCAACATATTGCTTCGTCTCATTAGCATCTTCTTCCTCATCTAAATAAGCAATCGCAACATTTGCTCCTTCTTTTGCAAAAGCGATGGAAACTGCTCGTCCAATTCCGCTATCTCCCCCTGTAATTAATACATTCTTTCCTTTTAACTTTTCGCTACCTTTATAATTGGGATCTTCAAACTGTGGTAGAGGATTCATTAATGATTCAATACCAGGCTGCTTATTTTGATGTTGCGCAGGCATTGTTATAAAGTTTTTTTGCTGTGGCATAGCTGCTTTCAACTCCTTTTCCTTAGCATGTGCACAATAAAAAGCTGAAATTCACACATCGGTTTACGATTAATATTCGAATTTAAGACACAAAATATGAATTGTTATAAACTTTTTATGCAAAACTATTGCAAAATAGATAAAAAACGAATATTATATATAACTGTTGTGAAAATTATTCGTAAACAGAAAGGATGTTTATATGTTTAACCTTTCAAAACATAAAACTTCTATTAAAACTGAAATTATGGCAGGTATTATTACCTTCTTAACAATGGCATATATCATTGTCGTAAACCCTGTTATCCTTGGAGATGCAGGTGTTCCATTTGAACAAGCATTTACAGCAACAATTATTGCTGCTGTTGTCGGAACATTATTTATGGCAATCTTTACAAACTTACCAATCGCAATCGCGCCAGGTATGGGATTAAATGCTTACTTCTCTTACTCTGTTGTAAAAGCGCATGAAGGCATGACTTTCGCAATTGCATTCTCTGCTGTATTCGTAGCAGGTATGATTTTAATTTTGCTATCATTTACATCTTTCCGTACAAAATTAATGGAAGCAATTCCTGAAAACTTAAAACATGCAATTACTGCTGGTATCGGGTTATTTATCGCCTTTATCGGTTTACGATTAACTGGTATCGTTACAAAAAATGATGCAAACTTAGTTGGACTTGGTGATCTTCACTCTGCTCCAGTTCTACTAGCATTAGCTGGACTTGGAATTACTATTATCCTTATGTCTTTAAATGTAAATGGCGCACTATTTATCGGTATGCTATTAACTGGTATTATCGCTTTCCTCACAGGACAATTAACATTCTCAAACGGTGTTACATCAATGCCTGGATTACCAGAAGGAATTATCGTTTCAAATCCAATTACTGCTGTATCTGACGTAATTAACTATGGATTATACGGCGTTGTATTTTCATTCTTCCTTGTTACATTATTTGATACAACAGGTACATTACTTGGGGTAGCTCAACAAGGTGGATTTATGAAAGACGGAAAACTCCCAAAAGCTGGACGAGCTCTTCTATCTGACTCATTCTCAGCAACTATTGGTTCTATGTTCGGAACGACACCATCAACAGCTTACATTGAATCATCTGCTGGTGTTGCAGCTGGTGGTCGTACTGGTTTAACAACTGTTACAGTAGCTGTTCTATTCGCACTAGCAGCATTCTTCGGACCATTAGTAAGTGCTGTCTCTGGTGTATCAGCTATTACTGCTCCATCATTAATTATCGTTGGTAGTCTTATGATGGGTTCAGTTCGCCACATCGATTGGGACGCATTTGATGAAGCATTCCCAGCATTTTTAGTAATCTTAAGCATGCCTCTTACATCAAGTATCGCAACAGGTATCGCACTTGGATTTATTTCATATCCACTTATGAAAGTGGCAAAAGGTAAATTCCGTGCTGTTCACCCACTTGTATATGTATTTGGAATTTTGTTTGCTTATCAATTGATATTCTTACCACATTAAAAAAGTAGAGCATCGAAATCCGATGCTCTACTTTTCTTTTACAACAATCATTCAAAATATGAAGAAGGTTATAACCTTTTAATACTTCTCTTCTACCTTTAATTCTTTACTATACTTTTGAATGAAAACTGATGAAATAACCATTACTATGCCCACACTAAAACCAATAAGTTGATCTATTAACATTTCATCATGAATAAACCAGCGAAGTAAAAATACGCTACCAAAAATAAACATCATAATAAACCCAATATGCCTAAGTCCTTTATAGACATTTTCCATATGTATCACCTCTTCACATAACATTATCCATATTATACCATGCAACCATCAAGTAACCGTATCGTCCTCTGACAATATGCAGCTACCTTTTGATCATGTGTAACAACTAGCACTGTTTTTCCTTCTTTATTAATCTCTTGTAAAATACTCATAATTTTCTCCCCATTTTCTTGATCAAGAGCACCAGTCGGTTCATCAGCAAGTATAATTTTTGTATCTTGTGCTAAAGCCCTTGCTATTGCTGTTCTTTGCTGTTCTCCTCCTGATAACTCGTAAGGATATTTGTTAATATGCCTCTCAAGCCCTACCATTTTCAGCATTTTTTTTGATATTTGCATACGTTTCTTATGAGAAATTCTTCTATATATAAGCGGAAGCATTACATTGTCAACAACTGTATAATCATCTAATATAGTAGGTTACCGCTTAGAGTTGGATAGAATGCACTTGTTGAGGTTGATGTTGCTAATAATACTAAAGTCGTAATTGAAAAAACTTTTCCTTTCATTAACAATCACCTCATAAATTTAATAGTTTAGTAGCGCTACATCATCATAATATCCTTCAAATAAATTCTCCTCAACAAGAAACCCCGGTGTTTTACAAACTCTTTAAACACTTAAACATTCATACATTTTTAAAAAGTAACGTATAAGTAGCAATATAAAAAAGCTGCGGAGAAACTCTTCTCCGCAGCCTAATACTTATTTTTGCAAGAACGCCTTTAAATCTGCAAACTGTCTCTTTGCATCTTCATAGCCTTGCTCGTATAAATTTTGTAGTTTTGCTGTATCTTTTTCCATACGATCTACTTGAAGCGGCACTTCTGGGCGAATAACAAATAAATTGCCAGCTTGTTCTTCTTTTTCAATATAGTGAAGTGTTTCATTATACACTTCATAACGATTCAGCATCGTGTTAACAAGGTTCGGATATTTTTTATAAGCTTTCGCTGCAACCCATCCAAACCTTGATTTTTTCTTCGCGTAGCCATGATTTCTCGTTAAAATAACGACTGATTTTTTAAATCCATCCTCTTGCGCTTTACGAACTGGAATTGGATCAGAAATCCCGCCATCTAACAGTTGTTTACCGCGGTAATTTACTACCGGTGCAATGAAAGGCAATGAACTAGACGCTTGTAATAAATTTAGCGCATCATCATTCGTTCCTTCTTTTTCAAAATAAACAGATTGCCCTGTTTCACAATCCGTCGTTCCTACAAGGAAACGTTCCGGGCTATTAAAGTATGTTTCAAAATCAAACGGCACATACTTTTCTGGAATTTCATGAAAAATGAAATCCATATCAAATAGCTGACGTTTTCTCCATAAGTTTTTATACGATAAATATTTCGGATGTGATGCATAATCAATATTGACCGTTTTATTTCTATTTCTTTGTCTGGAAAGATACGACGCTGCATGACAAGCACCAGCTGATACACCGATTACATATGGAAAATATAAATCTTGTTCCATAAAGTATTCTAATATCCCGCCCGTGTACACACCACGCATACCGCCGCCTTCTAATACTAACCCCGTATTTTCAAGCATGTTACTCTCTCCTCTATATATATTGACTCTTTAATTATTCACCATGTTAAGTATCTTTTTCTATTATATATGAGTTCTTTCAGAAATTATATTTAAAAGACTTGAGAAGAAGGAGTTTTTTCTTCCAATTATATTTCCAAATGATTGGAGACATCCTTTATAAACCTTTGAATAAAGTCTTGCTCTTCTTTCGTATATCCATCTAAAAGTAACAACCACTTTTCTTCAGCTTGCTTATGCAATTTTTCATGAGCTTTATATATTTCATTCCCACTTTCCGTTAAGCGGAAGAAGATTTCTTTTTGATTATCTAACATTTGCATCTTCTCAACGAATTGCTTTTGAAACAACTTTGTACAAATTTTAGAGATTGCTCCCTTCGTCATGCCCATTTCTGTCGTAATTGCCGTTACATTCATCAAACCATTTTTTCCGATACATTCGATTACATGTAACTCAGATAAAGACATACTACTTACACCTGTCTCACGAAGAAACTTCTCGTTTTGTCGTTTTAAATGTTCTTCTTTTTTATGCAAAAGTGTACGAATGTCCGACAGTATTTCCATTTGCTTCGTTGCATGCTTCAATCCGTTCGCCTCCTAAGTTTCCGAAGAAACAATTTAACTATATACCATTTTAAAATTATTTTTTCATCTTTACAAGTGAGAAAATCATGTTAAAATAAATTTAGTTTCCTAGGAAACTAAATTACAAGGGGGTTAACAAGATGAAAAAATCTAAACTAAATTTCATTTTATATGTTATCTGTATTAGTGCCTTATTCGGTTCCTTCGCTCAAAATATTTACACACCTATCTTACCGATGATTCAAAATTCTTTTCATACTTCTCTTTATCTTGTAAATGTAACAGTTTCACTTTTTACATTCGTTCTTGCGATTATGCAGCTCATATATGGCCCTTTAATTGATACAAAAGGGAGAAAATCTGTCCTTATTCCTAGTTTAATTATTAGTACGATTGCTTCAATCGGATGTGCTTTTTCGGCAAACATTTATTTATTTCTCTTTTTTAGAGCTGTTCAAGCTATAGGAATAGCGGCTATACCTGTAGTTTCAGCAACGATTATCGGCGATTTATTTGAAGGAAAAGAACGCGGAGAAGCGATGAGCCTATACCAAATGTTACTTGCCCTCGCACCTGCAATGGCTCCTCTCATAGGTGGTTATCTTGGCAGTATAAATGGTCACTTATCTGTATTTCTCTTTTTATCTACACTTGGCATTATCTTATTAATGATAAACATTTCACTACTTCCAGAAACAAAGCCAAGTGTAATTAAGCAGTCTAAAGCACAAAAGAATTACTCTCTTATCTTAAAAAATAAAACTGGATTTTCTATTACTCTTATTGGCTTCATTCAATTTTGTATTTACTTTTGCTTTCTCGTTTTTTTACCGAGTATTTTAACAAATTCATTTCATTTAACTGTAAATAAAATTGGTCTTATGTTTGTACCAATGTCTCTTTCTATCATGCTAGGAAGTTTTTGCTACAAGTTTTTGCAAAAACGCCTCACAACAAAGCAAGCTTTATTTATTACGAGTTTCTTCAATATTATATGTGTCGTTTTATTCTCTTTCACATATAGCATCAATATCCCCTTCATCATTATCGTTACATCTTTGTACGGTTTTAGTATGGGACTTTCTATGCCAACTCACACTACTTTATTAACAGAAGAATTCGTACAAGAACGTGCAACAGCTATCGGTATATACAACTTCATCCGCTATCTTGGTATGGGTACAGGGCCACTTATAGGTGGATTTCTTTTATTTAACCAAAATTACTTTTGGATTTTCTTCCTAGGCGCAATTATGTTTTTACTTGTAATCTTATATGCAATGAAAATGCTAAGTTTTCATGCTGTACAAAAATTAAAATAGAGCCCCCAAAATGTCGGCTCTATTTTACCCTCTTTGATCCGCAACAATATGAATATCAATATACTTTGTTTGTCTCATAATTTCATTTACAATAGAGCCTTTTCGTATTTCTTCCCACCTTGTTCTTGCAGATTGTCCAAGTAAAATTTGCGTCACTTGTAATCTTCTTGCGACTTCAATAATAACATCCGCTGGTTTTCTCCCTTTCGCCTCTTCTAATACAAAACTCGCATCAAATTGATTGGTTAACGATTTCCACTCTTCAATCGTCTGCTTTTTTCCAGCTGAAATAGAATCTATATTTTCCCTCTCAACGTTTAATACGTACAATTCAGCATTTAACCGATCAGCCATGCGCCATCCCCGTCTTATTAATTTCTCCGCTGTTGAACTGTATTGTACACAAACGAGAATTTTTTCTTTTACGCCAATTGGTTCTATTACTGTTTGGCTAATTTTCTCGTCCATATCATCAGCAACTTCTCGAAGTGATAATTCCCTAAGTGCTCCTAAATTATTAAGTGTAAAGAAGTTTTGTAAGCTTTGCTGAATTTTTTCTTCTTTATATATCTTTCCGTCTATTAGTCTCTTCCTTAATACCTCAGGCGTTGCATCAACGAGCTGAATTTCATTTGCTTTTTGTAAAATAAAATCTGGAATTCGTTCTCTTACTTTTACATTCGTAATTTGAGCTACAATATCATGAACACTTTCTAAATGTTGAATATTAAAAGCTGATAATACCGATATACCAGCCTCTAACAATTCCTGCACATCCATATAACGTTTCTTATATTTAGAACCAGGAACATTACTATGAGCAAGTTCATCCACTATGACTACTTGCGGCGCGCGTTTTTTTATTCCTTCCACATCAAGCTCATAAAATACCTTTCCTTTATACTGTATTTCTTTTAAAGGAACTTTTTCTAAATAAGCAATTGCTTCTTCCGTCTCTTTTCTTCCATGCGTTTCAATTAAACCAATTACAATATCAATTCCATCTTTTTTCATTTCTCTTGCATCAAAGAGCATTTTATAACTTTTTCCTACGCCTGGAGCTGCTCCGACATATAGCTTTAACTTTCCGCGATTTTGCTGACGAATATATTCTAAATATTCCTCTGGCGTTCGCCTTTGAAACTTCGGTTCATAATCATCTGCATACAAAATAAACACTACCTTTCATTCGAAACAACGCTACCTCAATCCATTAGATTGAGGTAGCACTGTTACTATTTCATTAATTTCTGTAATGCCAAATTTAGCTTTAAGACGTTTACGCGGGTCTCTCCAAATAAACCAAGCGCAGCACCTTCTGTTTGATCTTTAATCAATTGATTAAGTTTTTCTTTCGGAATATTCGTTAATTTTGAGATGCGATTCACCTGCACCGAGGCCGCCTTTGGACTAATATCAGGATCAAGCCCTGAACCTGAATTTGTCACTAAATCTATCGGTACTTCTGTAACTGGAACAGCTGGATTTTTTTCCTTCCAGTCCGCAATACTTTTCTCTACTCGCTTTGCTAAATCTGGATTAGATGGTGCATAGTTATTTGAACCAGATGCTTCAGCCTTATATTCAATACTAGAAACACGCCCTTGAAAATAACGTGGATCCGTGAAGTTTTGACCAATTAATTTAGAACCAATCACTTCATTTTTATCATTATATATTAGACTTCCATCCGCATTATCCTTCATCACTGCTTGTGCAATACCAGTAACAATAAGTGGGTATACAAGTCCACACAATACTAGAAATGTAAAAGTAATACGGATAATTGGTGATAGTATACTTTGTTTCTTCTCCATCTTTTTCCCCTCTTCCTTATATAAACAAGCCGACAATCATATCAATTACCTTAATTCCAATGAACGGAACGATAACTCCACCAAGCCCATAAATAAGTAAGTTTCGGCTAAGCAATGCATTAGAACTCATCGGTTTATATGCAATACCTTTCATCGCTAACGGAATGAGTAATGGAATAATAACAGCGTTAAATATTAATGCTGATAAAATCGCTGACAATGGTGATGTTAATTTCATAATGTTCAATGCTTCCATTTGCGGAATCGCAAGTGTAAACATTGCTGGAATGATTGCAAAATATTTCGCTATATCATTCGCAATACTAAACGTCGTTAACGCACCTCGCGTCATTAACAATTGCTTACCGATTCCTACAACCTCAATAATTTTCGTTGGATTCGAGTCTAGATCAATCATGTTGGCCGCTTCTTTCGCTGCTGTCGTACCACTGTTCATCGCTAATCCAACGTCGGCCTGCGCTAATGCCGGAGCATCATTTGTACCATCACCTGTCATCGCTACAAGTTTCCCTTTATCTTGCTCTGCTTTAATAACAGCAATTTTATCTTCCGGTTTACACTCAGCAACGAATTCATCTACTCCAGCTTCTTTTGCAATCGTTGCTGCCGTTAACGGATTATCACCTGTACACATAACCGTTTTAATCCCCATTTGGCGTAACTGTTCAAAACGCTCACGCATACCCGGTTTTACTGTATCCTTTAAATAAATTAAACCGTAAATACGATTATCTACTGCAACTACAAGTGGTGTTCCGCCCTCTTTTGAAATTAAGTCTGCTTTTTGATTTACATCTTTCGGAATTATTCCGCCTTGTGACTCAACCCATTCAATAACGGCACCTACAGCACCTTTTCTCACTTTCGTTCCGTCTTGTAAATCAACACCACTCATTCTCGTTTCTGCTTTAAACGGAACAAAATCACCTTGTTCTGCAAGTTCTCTATTATATGATATAGATTTTCCCTGCACATACTCGATAACAGATCGACCTTCTGGTGTTTCATCTAAAACAGAACTAATAGCGGCCCACTTTCCAACTTGCTCAATCGTTTCATTTCCTACAGGCAATAATGTATGAGCCATCCGGTTCCCAAAAGTAATTGTACCTGTTTTATCTAAAATAATTGTATTAATATCGCCAGCAGCTTCTACTGCTTTCCCCGACATCGCTAACACGTTAAACTTTGTCACACGGTCCATCCCAGCAATACCAATTGCCGATAATAGCCCACCAATTGTCGTTGGAATTAAACAAACTAATAATGCAACTAGCACAGCAGTATCAATTTGAAACCCTAAATAATTTGTAAAAATCGGCAACGTCACAACGACGATCAAGAAAATAAGAGTTAAGCTCGTTAATACTGTATTTAAAGCAATCTCATTCGGCGTTTTTTGACGAGCAGCTCCTTCTACTAAAGAAATCATTTTGTCGATAAATGATTCACCAGGATTACTCGTAATGACAATTGTAATTTCATCACTTACGACCATCGTTCCACCTGTTACGGAACAAAAATCACCGCCTGCTTCTTTTATAACAGGAGCTGATTCCCCTGTAATTGCAGATTCATCTACAGATGCTAATCCTTTGATTACTTCGCCATCATTCGGAATCATTTCTCCTTGTTTTACGATAACAACGTCACCTTTTCTAAGATCAGTTGCTGAAACTTGGACAATGTCTCCATTTTCTTTTACTACATTTGCAAACACATCTTTCTTCGACTGCTTTAAAGAATCGGCTTGCGCTTTACCACGACCTTCTGCTAATGCTTCTGCAAAATTCGCAAATAAAACTGTAAATAATAGAATGAGAGAAACTGTTATATTAAACCAACCTGGTATACTACTAGAACTACTTGGAAGAAAAGATAAAATGAACGTAATGATAAATCCAATTTCCACAACGAACATAATCGGATTCTTTATCATGACTTTCGGATTCAATTTCGCAACGGATTGCTTCATCGCATGTGTTACGATATCACGATCCATCGTTTTCGCTTGTCTAACTTCATCTTCTACAGCATGTATTTGTGACTCATTTAATTGTTTTTCTTTTACTACTACCGGTCTCATCATTTACCCTCCATTACTTCAATGTAAGAAATTCTGCAATTGGACCGAGTACTAACATCGGGAAGAATGTTAATGCACCGACAATTACAATTGTTCCGATGAAGATGCCACCAAATAAACTATTATCTGTACGGAACGTTCCGACTGTTTCTGGCACTACCGTTTTTTCTTTCAGCGAAGCTGCCACTGCTAGCATCGTAATTAAACTGAAGTAGCGTCCTAAAAACATAACTAAACCAGTCGTAATATTCCAAAACGGTGTATTATCTCCTAATCCTTCAAATCCAGATCCGTTATTCGCAGCTGACGATGTATATTCATATACAACTTGCGTTAAACCATGAAAACCGGAATGAGAGATAGCATCCGTCCCTAAATTTGTTGAAAGAGCTAATGCCGAAAATCCTAAAATGAGCAATGGATGAAATAAAATCGTGACCGCGATTAATTTCATTTCCTTACCTTCAATCTTTTTACCTAAAAACTCTGGTGTCCGTCCAACCATTAACCCAGATATAAACACCGCGATAATTGCATACATAATAATGTTTACAAAGCCTGCTCCAACGCCGCCATACACTGTATTTAACATCATATTTACAAGTGGAACTAGACCGCCAATTGGTGTTAACGTATCATGCATCGTATTAACAGCCCCAGTTTCAGCAGCTGTCGTTACTGTTGCGTATAGTGAAGAAAATACTGTTCCAAATCGTACTTCTTTCCCTTCTGTACTTCCTTGTACATGTTCGATACTCATTCCATTTAATGCCGGGTTCCCGTTTAGTTCAGATGTCGTAATCGTTATAAACCCTAGTAAAAATACCATAAATAGTGACACGAAAAGGATGCGACCTTGTTTTTTATTTCCTACCATTCGTCCGTACGTAAATGGAAGTGCTGTTGGTAATAACATCATAAGCATCATTTGCAAAATATTACTCATTTGCCCTGGATTTTCAAAAGGATGCGTAGAGTTTGCTCCGAAAAATCCACCGCCGTTATTTCCAAGTTCCTTAATGGAAACAAATGATGCAACAGGTCCACGTAATATACTTTGTTTTGCCCCATCAATCGTTTGTGCTGTAACCGCTCCATCTAACGTTTGCGGTACGCCAAGTGCGACAAAAACTAGTGCCGCAATAAATGCCATAGGAAGAAACACTCTCGTTAACGCTCTCGTAAAATCAACGAAAAAGTTACCAAGTTCTTTTCCAGCAAGTCCTCTTATAAAAGCCATAACGAGCGCTAATGTCGTTGCTGGTGCCGCAAACATTAAAAATGTAATCCCGATTAATTGTGATAAATAGGATAAACCATTTTCACCGCTATAATGCTGTAAATTTGTATCAGCCATAAAACTAATCGCTGTATTAAAAGCGAGCGTAGGCTCCATCCCTTCAATATGCGCTGGATTTAGCGGCAACACACCTTGTAATCTGAAAATGAAATATACAATAACAATCATAAATCCGTTGAGTAAAACTAATGATAATGCGTACTGTTTCCACGTTTGATTGTATTCTTTTACACCCGTAATTTTAAAAATAAGTTTTTCAAAAGGCCCGAATACTTTATCTAGCATTTTGCTACCTTGAAAAGCTTTTTCTAAATAAATCCCCATTGGCTTTGCTACTAAAATAAACAAGAGCATTGTAATAATGACTGCAACCCAAATCATAATGAATGATTCCCCCCTAATTAAAACTTCTCTGGATTTAATAATGCATACACTAAATACACTGTAATTGCTGCGACAATAACTGATAAGACAATCATCATGATTGCTTTCCTTCTTTCACAACTTTATCTGACCAACTTGCAAGACTTGCCATTGATGCAACTAATAAAATAAAAATCCCGACCATTACAACATCTAACATAGCTATCCCTCGCTTTGTTTTTGTTAAAATTTACCATCTGAATATTAAAAAAGAACACTGAGCTCTACTCAGTGTTCAAAAAATGAACAACAAAAAGTAAACCTCCTCTCTAAACGCTTACGAGGTTAGCTGTCGGATTCGGGCCTAAAGAGTAGCCCTACTTTCAAAACTGAAAGATTCACCCCAAGTGACGATGCACAAAATTGGTTCCCCCGCTCCATTTCTGGAACTCAGCGATTTTAGGTTTTTTTGGAAATTTTATGAATGATTTATGAGAGTAAATATACTCCTCTATATTTCACTTGTAAAGGGGTAAATTACTGAAAATAATAATATTTACATTCATTTAAACGCTTACATTGAAGATTATTACTATTATTTCATCTATTTTCTTTATTTCTCTTCTCTTTTCTTAAAAATGACCTTTTAAATATGAAATAAAAAGAGCGAATGAGATGAAGTGCATAGCTTGTTGCACTCAGCATTCGCTCTTTTTATTCAACCTTTATTCTCCTCGTAAAAATGCACGTAAATTTCTCCCGCGAATATAAACTTGTGTCAATTCTGCATGTAGCTGCTCATACTCGGTAATATCCACCTCTAAATACAAAGCATCTTTTGATGGTAATATAATATACGGCCCTGGAAAAAGGGGATCGATCTGAACCAATTCTTGAACTCGCTCTACCGATACTGCCCAACGATTTGCTATATCTCCAAGTAATAATACCTTCATCATTTCTTCCCCCGCCCTATTCAAAAAATAAAAAAGAAATATTATCACAATTTGTAAACACGACAAACTTAGCTCCAATTGTTTCATAGAGCCTCGCTGGATATCGTTTATTCCTTGTAACAACAGTAATAGGTGCTTGAAAAGAAAAGCGAATGTGTTCTGTGAAAAAACTAACGATTGGAAGCTCATCCCCTAGTAAAATCACCTTCTTAATACACTCACAAATACTAGTAAAGTCCTGCTCCTTACTGCAGCTATAAGTCCAATCAAACCCACAATTCCTAACTTCAGCCGCTATCTCTTCATTTGCTGTAAAAATAATTAACTCATGTTGAAATGATACTAGATCTCTTAAACTATCTACCTTACTTTCTTCTCCAACACAAATAAGTGTTAGTTCCATGTACCTCATCCTCCTTAGTATAAAAGAAATCAAACATAGATTGATATTCCCCTATACTAATCAGATCGATGAAGTGATGTATCCATCATGGCACCGTCCTCTCTCAAGACGCTTACGAAGTTAGCTGTCGGATTCGGACTTTGAGAGTAGCCCTACTTTCAAACTTGAAAGATTCACCCCTAGTGCCTACGCACAAATTGGTTCCTCCGCTCCATATAATTGGACTCAGCGTTTACAAAAAAATGTATTCTGGCTGATATATTACTCCTGTATTTTGAAAAAGTAAACAGAAAAAAAGCCAGTTATAAAACTGGCTTTTCACTTACCTATGCACGCGTTCTATTCACTTTATATGCAAAATGATTCGTCGGTCCATGGCCACTACCAATATTCAATGGCTCTTCAATTGCTATACTAATAAATCGTTTTGCTTCTTGAACAGCATCTTGAATTGAGTATCCTTTCGCAAGTCCTGCTGTAACCGCTGAAGCAAATGTACACCCACTTCCATGCGTTTGCTTTGAAGGAATTCGCTCGCTTCTAAACTCAATAATTTCTTCTCCATCAAAGAGGAAATCAATTACTTCATTACCTTGATATTCTGCATGTCCGCCCTTCATAAGCACATATTTAGCACCTAATTCGTGCAATACTTTTGCAGCTTCCTTACTATCTTCAACATTATGAATCTCCATCCCAGTTAACACTTCTGCTTCTGGGACATTCGGTGTTATAACAGTTGCTACTGGTAATAAATATTCTTTTAATGCTTGAACTGCTTCTTGCTGTAATAATGATGCACCGCCTTTTGCAATCATAACGGGATCTAGCACAATATTATTCCAGCCAAACTTTTTAATTTGTTCTGCAACAATTTGAATTATTTCACTACTAAATAACATTCCTAGTTTCACTGCATCTGGTGTTAAATCCGTACCAATTGAATTCAACTGTTCTGTAATACCTTCTAACGGAACAGGATATACCCCTTGAACGCCAAGCGTGTTTTGAGCAGTAATTGCCGTAATAGCCGTCATTCCGTATACACCAAGCTCTTGGAATGTTTTTAAATCTGCCTGAATTCCAGCACCGCCGCCGCTATCAGACCCTGCAATTGTTAAAGCTTTATTCACTTTCATCCCACTCATCCTTTTCTATCCAAAATAGCGATGATAAATCGTTTTTGCTTCGCTTATATCTTTCGTTCCATGTACGAGCACACGGCCATCTTTAAAGGCGACTAACCTCTTGTCTTCAATAGAAAATGATAGTAAATATGGATTTATATTTAAATCATTCACACGACCTTCCAACAACTCTTTATATTGTTCAAAATTCATTTCCTCTTTATGAGGTGGTCTAATTTGAACTGTATTTCGCCCGCATAAAACTGCTGTTTTTGATGTGTTCTCTTTATTTAAATACGGATATAATGCATTCTCTCCGCATGAAGGACAATTATGCTGGCGAAGCTTTTGCACATTCATACATGAATACTCATTCTTCCACATATCAAACGATACAAGCCCATCTCGAAGTGATTCGTAATCTTCTACTAACAGTTTAAGAGCTTCTGTTACTTGATGAGAAACGACAAGAGATACAGCAGGTGATATAATACCCGCTGTATCACATGTTGCCCCGCCAAGCGGAATCGACTGTAATAAACATGATAAACATGGTGTTTTACTAGGAAGGATTGTGTAAGAAAGACCGTAACTACCTACACATGCACCGTAAATCCATGGAATAGAATATTTTTGTGCTATATCATTCACAATAAAGCGTGTTTCAAAATTATCAGTCGCATCAATAATTACATCAACATTTGTAACAAGTTCTTCTAGCTCTTCAGCTGTTACATCTTGAACGAGAGCTTCTATTGTTACATCACTATTAATCTCTTCTAAACGTTTTTTAGCCGCTATAGCTTTTGGAAGATTATTCTTTACGTCGCTCTCTGCATACAATTGTTGTCTTTGTAAATTACTCCAATCTACATAATCACGGTCAACAATTGTTATCTTGCCAACACCTGCTCTTACAAACATCTCTGCATTTGCACTACCTAATGCACCTGCACCGATAATAAGCACATGCTTTTCTCTTATCTTTTGCTGTCCTTCTTCTCCAATTGGAGAAAATAGTTCTTGGCGAGAATATCGATTATTCAACTACGCTCATTCCTTCTAAAGGACTACTTGCCGTTGCACAACGCTTGCGTGCAATACGACCTGCTTCAAATCCTAAACGACCTGCTTCAATACTTAATTTCATTGCTTGTGCCATTTTAATAGGATCTTTTGCTCCTGATACAGCTGTATTTAATAACACGCCATCTGCTCCTAATTCCATTGCAAATGCTGCATCAGCTGGGCTACCAATACCGGCATCAACGATAACTGGTACTGTTGCTTGTTCAATAATGAAGCTCAAATTTAATGGATTTACAATACCAAGTCCTGATCCGATTGGAGATGCTCCTGGCATAATCGCATGCACGCCAAGCTCTTGTAATTTACGTGCTAATACAACATCATCAGATGTATACGGAAGTACGATAAATCCTTCTTCCAGTAACATTTCAGATGCCTTTAACGTTTCTACCGGATCAGGTAATAACGTTCTATCATCACCAATAACTTCTACCTTTATCATGTCACAAAGCCCAGAGGCTTTTGCTAATTTTGCAATACGAACAGCCTCTTCAGCGTTTTTTGCTCCTGCTGTATTTGGTAATAACGTATATTTTTTCACATCAAGTTTCTCTAATAAATTAGGTTGCTTTGCATCAAAGATATCCATACGACGCACTGCAAACGTTAAAATTTCAGCTTCAGAAACGTCAATTGCCTTTTGCTGTACGTCAAAATCAGGGAATTTACCTGTTCCTAATAAAAGTCTAGAATGAAATGAAAATGGTCCAATGTTTAACATAATCAACCGCCTCCTACGAAAGTTACAATCTCAATTTGGTCTCCATCAAAAACAGATGTATCTGTATGATCATCTTTTTGTAAAATATCTTTATTACGCTCTACTACAACAATTCTGTTATCTAACTCTAAATGTGTAAGTAGCTCAGCTACTGTTTTTACACTCGCTGGCACTTCAATTTGGTTACCATTAATTTTTAAATTCAAACTTCCATCCCCTTTCTAAACGCTTCTAGAAAGCAATGAATCTAGCAAATGATTCTCTTGCTTTCCTTCTATTAAATCGGCCATATATTGACCAGAAATAGGACTTAATAAAATACCGTTTCGATAATGGCCCGTGCAAGCATATAAACCTTTTATTTCTTCATGCTCTCCCATATAAGGAGCTTCATGATTCGATTGTGGTCGTAATCCTGCCCACGTGCTTTCCCATTCTGCTTCTTTTAAAGCTGGCAATATTGTATAAGCACGCTCTAATATAGAAGTTATACTTTCTGGCTGCACAGTTTTATTGAACGTATGTGGCTTCATTGTTGCCCCAATTACGTAACGTCCACCGCGCTTTGGAGTAATGTAAAATCTTTCTTGAAAAATAGGTGCTTTTAAAAGTTGTTTTCTACTTCTTACCGCAACCACTTCTCCCTTAACTGGATATGTACCCCAATCACGGTGAAAATAACCTAGTAACTTCGTGCTCCATGAACCACCTGCAATAACGACTTTCTCACATGTGACAATACCTTCACTTGTAATAACTCCAGTCACTTTATTATTTTCAATACGGATATCAAATACTTCTGCCTGTTCATATATATCAGCACCGGAAATTGCCGCAGAATGTGCGAATGCTTTCGTAAGCTCTGGTGCAATAACATGACCGTCTTTCGGATAATATACTGCTCCTATAATAGATTCGGATAGATATGGCTCTTTTTCCCGCACATGGTCTCCCGTTAGAAAATAAGAATCTTCACCTGTTTTCTGCTGCCAATCCATAATGTGAAGAATTCTTTCCTTCTCATCTGCATTTTGAGCAATACGATAAATTCCTTTTTCTTCATATCCAATATCAATACCCGTCTTTTCACGTAAAACTGCTGCAAGTTGTGGAAATATAGCACGGCTTTCTCTAGCAAGGTCAAATAGCGGGTCATATTCATCCCATTCTGCCTGCACCCCAAGTAAACCAGCGGCTGCTTTCGAGGCTTCAGATGCAATCTGTTGCTTCTCTACAATCGCTACTTTATGTCCTCTTTCTGCTAGAAAATGTGCAACTGAACTACCAATTACACCACCGCCAATTATCGCTACATCATACTTCTTACACATGTTTTTCCGCCCACTTTCTTATTGATTCCTTATAAGATTTCGCTTTGCTATACGGGTTACTACTACTTATAATCCCAGACATAACTGCTATACCACTTACACCGTTAGTAAGAACATCCACTGTGTTTTCTGGGGTAATTCCTCCAATTGCTGTAATCGGTATAGATAAACACCTTGCAATGTCTGAAATTTCTTCAAGCCCTCTCGCTGGCACACCTTTTTTACAATCTGTCGGAAATACATGGCCATAAACGAGTGAATCCGCTCCATTTTTAAAAGCTACTATTGCTTCATCTAGCGAATGCACAGAATAACCGACATGCAAATACGAAAACTTTTCTTTCACTGACTTTACATCTGTACTTCGATATCCTAGTTGAACACGAGGTATATTTAATAAAATTGCAATATCAATTCGATCGTT
Source organism: Bacillus sp. HMSC036E02 (assembly GCF_001836235.1). Lineage (NCBI taxonomy): Bacteria > Bacillati > Bacillota > Bacilli > Caryophanales > Bacillaceae > Bacillus > Bacillus sp. HMSC036E02. The sequence continues at coordinate 137,914 of NZ_KV827869.1, forward strand.
TATGACAATTTTAGAAGCCGGAAAGCCCTCCATTAATAGACTTTCCACACCTTCATATAATTCCTTCGTACTCTTCTCACGCTCACGAATATGCAAATAATCAATCTCACTCTCAATTTGCATCGCTACATTCACTAACTCTTCGAATGGCATATGGCCATTTGAGATTACGTGGAGCTCATTTTTCATATTCATTCGCCTACTTTAAAATATTTTCGAATAGTTCATCGGCTGGGACGGTTTCTTTCGTCATTCCTTTGTCCTTCAGCCACTTATTTTGTTTCTCCCAAGATTCTTTTGAATCTGATAAAAATGGCTCATCTTTCGTTTCCATCTTCTCTAATAAAATTTTCATACTTTCCTTTTCAACTTCTGGCACAAGTGGGAAGTTTTCTTTTTCTTGATGATTTAATAAAATATTCAATGCTTCATCTGGGTTTTTCTTCATGAAATCATAGCCCTTTTTCGTACCACGTAAGAAAGCTTGCAACGCTTCTTTATCTTTTTTCAACGTTTTATCACCTGTTACAAACACAAGCTCATGGTAGTTTGGTACTCCGTAATCAGCTGGATTAAAGTACGCTGGTTCATGGCCTTCATGACGCATAACAGGTACTTCATGGTTAATGTATGCCCCTGTTACCGCATCTACTTTCTTCGTAATTAATGCTGGTACTAAATCAAAGCCAACATCAACTACTTTCACTGTATCAGGATTACCACCAGCTTCTTTTACCATCGTTTTTAAATACATCTCACTTAAAGGTGTTCCAGAGTATCCTACTGTTTTTCCTTCTAAATCTTTCGGTGATCGAATGCCCGCTGATTTAAGTGATACAACATGATTTAATGGTGAACGTACGACAGCTCCAATTGATTTCACTGGAATTTGCTCATTCGCTCTCGCCATAACAACATCTGGCTGATAATACAAGCCAACTGTCACCTTCCCTGCTGCTGCCAGCGTTAATGGATCAGTCGGATTAGAAGGGAATTTAATATTTACCTTTACACCTTCTTCTTTAAAGTATCCTTTTTCAATTGCTGCATAGATAAAGCTATGTACCGCATTTGGATACCAATCTAACATGACTGTTATTTCTTTCTCTTTTTTACTTTTGTCTGATGCTGAATTACTCGAACATCCTGCAATTATTGCAATTAATAATGTAAACACAAAGATGCGCTTTAAAAATTTCATGAATACTTCCTCCAACTAATGAATTTCTTTTCTAATATGGAAATAATTACGACGAAGAAAATAGCTAATAATGATAACAATACAATAGGTGCAAATACGCCAGCTCCATCTAACTGCGTCATCATTCTCTTACTGAAATATCCAAGCCCAGCTTGTGCACCGAGCCATTCTCCAATTGCTGCTCCGATAACACTAAGCGGAACTGCAATTTTTAAAGCTGAGAAAAAATAAGGAAGAGCAGATGGCAACTTTAATTTGAGAAAAATATCTCTTTTTGTTGCTCCATATGTAACTAAGAGCTCCTCCCATTCTTTTTTCGTACTACGCAGTCCATCATACGTATTGACCGCAATTGGGAAAAACGTAATTAAAACTGTGACAACAACCTTACTCCAAATTGTGTATCCAAACCATAAAACAAATAGCGGAGCAAGCGCAGTAATCGGAATCGTTTGTGAAGCAACTAATAATGGATAAAATGCTCTCTCCATCCATGTACTCGCATTCATTAACATCGCTAGCCCTACACCTAATACGATAGAGATAACAACACCTATTAAAACGACGTATAACGTTGCAGGTAAATGAACTGTAAATAATATGTCTTTTAGTTTCCATATCTTCATTACAATCGCAGAAGGTGACGGTAAAATGTACATCTCATCTACAATTCTTGCTCCTATTTCCCACACTGCTAGTAAAATACTAGAAAGTGTAATAGCAGGAACTAATTCTTTCAATCGGTTCATCACACAAGTACCTGCCTTTGTAACATACTAAGAAGCTCATCTTTCAGCGCTAATACTTCCGGTTTATATAAATCTTTTCGTGTTCTGTTATGATCAAGCGGTACAGTCCGCTCAGTCAAAGTCGTTATCGGCTGCTGTTCCACTACTAAAACTCGGTTTGAAAGAAATAACGCTTCTTCAACATCATGAGTAATGAATAAAATTGTTTTTTCCCACTCTTGCCATTGTTCAAACAACCATTCTTGCAAAGAGGTCTTCGTTAAAGCATCCAACGCACTAAATGGTTCATCTAACAGCAATATTTCCCCGCCTGTTAATAAAGTTCGAATAAAAGATACACGTTGTCTCATACCACCAGATAAATCTTTCGGATATTTTTTCTCATACCCTTGCAAACCAAATTTATGTAACAGTTCCTTTGCCTTTACTTGTGCTTCTTTCTTCTGTACACCTTGGCACTCTAGCGGCAGGGCAGCATTCTCAATAATTGTTCTCCACGGCAAAAGCATATCTTTTTGCGGCATATATCCTACAGGATGGTGCTTTGTTTCTGTCAGTTCTATCTGTCCAGTACTTACCTTTTCTAGACCTGTAATAAGGCGAAATAAAGTACTTTTCCCACATCCACTCGGTCCGATAATACTGACAAACTCTTTCTCATGTATAGAAGCATTTAATTCATGGATGATTGGTTTCTCATCGTAATGAAAAGAAACATTATGAAACTGTAGTATGTTCTTGCTCCTCAAATCCCCACATCTCCTTACGATAGGACATATCCCAGAATAAATATTCAAATCGACTGGAATATAAGAAAATCTCCTCTAATCTTTCTAGTTCTGTCTCAGACTTTCCAACTGCCATTTTATTTAATAAATCTATTAACCAAATACACAGATTACCGTATTCTTCCGAACTATATCCTTGAATCCACTCACCAAAAAACTCATGATCTCTTGCTCCAGGAATATCATTTAAACGCTTTCCAATTTCCCAATAGCTCCACATACATGGAAGAAGCGCTGCTATTAATTCCGCAAGTGTGCCATTTTGAGATACAGACATCATGTAATTTGTATAAGCTAAATTTTTAGCAGATGGTTTCGCAGACTCTATCTCCTCTATAGAAATTCCAAGTCTTTTTGCATATTGTTTATGGATTGTCATTTCGCCATTTAATATTCCATCAATTTGTTCAGCGAACTTTCCCATTACTTGTGGATTCGTTGCTTTTACAACACCAATCGCATATAACTTTGCATAATCTAGCAGATATAAATAATCTTGAATAATATAATACTGGAATTTATCTTTTTCTAACGTGCCATCTCCCATACCCACTACAAACGGATGATTATGACTCATCTCCCAAACCGGTTGCACAGTTTCTAATAATCTATCGCAAAATTTCATTTCTCTATCCCCTTTCAATATATGTATCTAAATAAAAAACCACTTCTATATATAAGAAGTGGTTACAGCAAATAAAGTTATACATTTATTCGATGTTCCACTTCCCTTCGCTAGTATTACCTAGATCAGGTGTTGTAAGGGTTAAGGATTATTCCTCTCTCAGCAAATCAAGCACCCCTAGTGGTTTCAATATGAAATTTTTAAATAAAAAAGCCCCGTTTCTATACGCAAAGAAACGGGGACTCATTGTTAGTGTCCGAATTGCTTCCCTACGCTAGCATAATCTAGATCAGGTAATAAAAAGGATCAAAGGCTTACGGCCTACTCTCAGCTGGCAACACCAGCTCTCCTAGCAAACTATAAAATTATCACTGTCAGTATAACACCCTAATAAGACATCATCAACTTTTTTAATTTTCTTAATTATCAACATAATATCAAAGTTATACAATACATACATTCTATTTTAGAAAATAAAACCCCAATTAATTGCATAAGAAGGAATCATTATCCTCAAAAAATTTATTTTTATATTGATTTCATATTACATTTATGTGAATACACCCACTATATTATATCTTTATACTATAATAAAATTACAACTATACAACTAGAGGAGGTCTCTATTCCATGAATATGAAAGCTACTGCTTTAACAGCAACTACTGTAGCGATTGCTTCTTTACTTCCTTCTATGGGTGAAACAAATGTACAAAAAGCAAACGCTGAACAATTATCTAATATTAAAACTGGGTATGTCAAAGTCGATCAAGTAGCATTACATACAGAAGATAACGTAAAAAGCACATCAATTGATACAATTCGCTTTAATACAAAAGTGAACATCCTTGAAACAACTAATGAGTGGTATAAAGTATCTGTTCATAATAAAGTAGGTTATGTACAAAAAGATACTATTTTACTAAAAAACAAACTTCATTCTAATGATCAATACATCGTTAATGCTAATGCATTAAACGTTCGCTCTGAACCTAATTTAGAATCTTCCATTTTAGATGTATTACCAAATGGCAAGTTTATTACCGTTCAAGAAGATCAAGGCGAATGGTATAAAATATCGCATAATGGCCAAACAGGTTACGTACAAAAAGCATTCATCTCTAATGGTTCACAACCCTTAGTAAAAGGAATCACCGTTCAAAATAATACAAAATATACTGTTGCAACACCTAATCTAAATGTACGTAGCAACGCTAGTACAAGTAGCGCTCTACTCGGTTCATTACAAAACGGTACACAAGTACAAGTAGTAGAAACTGTAGGAACTTGGTATAAAATTCGTTTTGGCACAGGATACGGATATGTAGCAAAACACTATGTAGTACAAAATCAACCACAAGCTAAAACAGATCAACCTTCATCAATTCCAGCTGCTTTCAAATTCCCTGCTCAAGGAAGAATTAGCTCAACCTTTGATATACGCTGGGAACAAATGCATTATGGTATAGATATTGCTGCTCCAGGAAACGTCTCTATCCAAGCTGCTGCTGCAGGTAAAGTTGTGAAATCTTATTATTCAGCTAGCTATGGCAATGTTGTTTTCATTGCGCATCAAATCAATGGGAAATTATATACAACTGTTTATGCTCATATGAAGGATCGCACTGTACAAGCTGGTGATCAAGTACAAACTGGACAATTAATAGGTCATATGGGAAACACAGGTCATTCATACGGGCAACATCTTCATTTTGAATTACATAATGGAGAATGGAATTTTGAAAAAACAAATGCAGTAAATCCACTGCCATATTTAGTTAGGTAAATTGTATGCCACGCAATATACCTCTTATAATTGAATACGTAGCCTTTTTAGGTTTAATCTGCTGTTTAATCATTTACAATACAAACATTGTATTTTTATCTATTATTATTGCTTTTGTTGCATTAGAAATTATGATGGAATCATTTCAAGTGCAACTAAAACAAAAAATTGCCCATATTTATAATGCTATATTTCTTTTGAGTGCTCTCATAACAAATATAATTAGTAATGGCTTTTATTTATCTACTGTATTTCCAGTATTCTTTATGGCTGTTTTATTATTTGTAGCTAGATATATTAATGTCCCTTATAAACAAAAACAAGAACAAGAAGCTTAGAAAGAGGAGACACTGTGTACCAATCTTTCAAAGATACTCCAATAAAATACATATTGAATTTGTATAAGAAAGCCAATAATTTTTTTGGTATACAAGGAAGTTATACTGAACAACTTCTCCTATATGGAATGTTGTTTCTTGTCTTAATCACTTTCTCCTTGTTTTACTAACAAAAAAGGATCTCACATAAACTGGAGATCCTTTTTAATTTATATTAATTTTTCATATCGAAAATATTGTTTATCCACAAGCATATTTTTCATAAATAAAGCTCAGATTATATTTTTTCTCTAAGCTCATTCGTTGTTCGTCATCGCACCAATAGAAAAGAATATCATGAATCGTTGCGTAACGCTTATTTTTAAGAAATAGCCTAAAGAATGATGGTAAACAATCATGTAATTGTATAAATATATAATTGCGTAGTGTTTCTTCTTTATATTCAATTCCCTTACAAATATACAGTAATTCTTCACAATAATATGCATGCTGTGGAACTTGTATCATTTCGAAAAATGGCACATAAGATAGTAGCTTTCCAATAAAATGACCGTATCGATCCATTACTCCTATCGTCATATGCTCCATCATTTCTTTCATCACATATAAATAATCATCTACATGCGTTGTCTTTAATGGGTCTAAGCGATCGGAAATTTGAGATAATACAGCTCTTTGACATGCTAAAACTGCCTGACTAGGTCCATAATATGATAGGAAATCTGTACACTTACGATATTTCCGTAATAAATCATGTGTATACAAATCATATACAAAAGTATTACAATACATTGCTAAACTCATCATATCACTATTTAATTGCTCTTTTGATAATGATTTCGCTCTCTTGCACATATAAAAGAATGTAAATTCCAATACTTCTTTATGAGATAATAAATGTTTACAATCGGTTATACACTTCTCATTAAATTTAACTCTATCCCAAATTTCAATATCCCTATCTGTCAATTCACCTATACGATATTTAATAATTAAATAATTTAAAGCAACTGATTGCGTCAAAAGATCCCATGTTTCATATTCCAATGAAGTATGAACAAACTCAGCTAATCCTTGCGCTATCATAAAATCATTTGCCTCTTCATACCAACCAATCTCTTGGCATAAGCGAAGGATACGCACTAAAGTTGGAATTTCATCTTTATGAAACTGCGGTAATTTCTTTGCTTTATTCATGCCATATACGATAAATGCCGCTAAATTTTCTTCTTTATAAAATTCTTTTTCTTTCCATACTAATATAGTTCGTTCTTTCCCCTGACCTTTTGGGTGACAAGGTACAAGCAAAGAAAATAATTCAGCGAAATTATTTGGTTCTATATATGTATCTGTAACCAAATTCCAATTTGGATCGCCCTGTACAGCCTTCATATAATTCCCCTTCCCTTTTCATCTATGTAGGAAATATTAATTTATTATCGCACCACTAAAAATTAATATTGTTATATTCAAAATCCCTCATAATACTTATATCTATCAGTATATCATCTTTTCTCTTATTAAAAATAAAGAATAACAAATTAAAAAAAACTGTCGAAATTATTAACCGTATCCTTATTATATAATGTCTCAGATACATCACGCTAACATATTAGTTTAATCCATATATACTAGAATAATGTATCTGAACTTTATATATAATTTAGCTCTTTATGAGTGACCATTAGACTCTCGGTTAATAAAAGTTTCAATTTACTCTGTATGCTCTGAGATTTCGCTCAAGGCAAATCCAGCTTGATCATCTGCTGATTCCCTTATAGCTAAATCTCCTAGTGCTAACATGCCAATAAGTTGACCACTATCAACTACTGGTAATCGTCTAATTTGATGCTGTGCCATTAGCTCTGTAGCTTTTTCAATAGAATCATTTGGAGAAACTGAGATAATATTTGTTGTCATTACATTTGTAATTTTATTAGATCCAGGATGTTTTTCAGCAATCCCTCGAACGACTAAATCACGATCAGTAACAAGCCCAACAACTTGCTCATTTTCAACAACTGGAATTAATCCAACTGATTCTTCCTTCATTTTAACAGCTGCCTCATATACATTGTCTAGCGGTGTACAATGTACAATATGGGTACTCATTAAGTCTCTAACTCGTGTCATTATTTATTTCCTCCTTTTTATACATACCATAGCTTTTCCAAAATTCCTTTATTTATTTCTGGAAAGTAACGCAATAAAAAGGATTAACAAAATAAAAAAGAGCCAGCATAATGCTGACTCTTTTTTGTATGACCCGTACGGGATTCGAACCCGTGT
>NZ_KV827870.1:0-382 GCF_001836235.1 Bacillus sp. HMSC036E02
AGATTTATGAACAACCTTAATTTTCTTTGTGAACAATTTGCTAAAATTCTTAATGGAAAAAGCAACATAAATCAGGGTGTTTGTTCTGTCTCCTTGCGCCGTAATATTAAAGTGCTGGTTCAAGGACGACCAAGCACCTCAGTGATACCGGTTGGGATATCTTTTGAATCGTTAGATCAAAATGGCAATGCGTTGAACTTTGGAGAAATCGCTATTTTACAAGAAGAAATTCCTTTATTTATGCAATCAATTGTTCAACAAGGGATTATTGTTAGCGCCTTACATAATCATTGGTTATATATGAAACCATTGATTATGTATATTCATATCCAATCTGTTGAACCACCATTGAGTTTTGCAAAAAAATTGGCAAATTCCTTTT
>NZ_KV827871.1:0-5426 GCF_001836235.1 Bacillus sp. HMSC036E02
TATATTACACCTCTAAAGTATAATCGTCAACACCTTTTTATAAAGAATTTCAATTTAATATTTTTATGCTCTTTTAGCTAGATACGTCTCTATAGGATTTCATTATCGGAGCACACCTTATGCTTCTCTTTAATTTATTTTTCCAAATATATTCAAGTTAATTTGAACTCTAGACTTAACTTGTGTGGACGTTTTCCTCCAACAAAACTAGCAACCTTATTTTAACAAATACTAGTATATAATTAGAGAGTTGTTGTACTATCAATAAAACTCTATTAGAAGCAGGTGAAGATATGAAAGATATACGTATCCTTATAGCAGACGACGATAAAGAAATCCGAAATTTATTAAAAATATATTTAGAACGAGAATTATACATGGTAGACACTGCAATCAACGGCGAAGAAGCCTTGCATTTATTTAATCAAAATAAATATAACCTCGTTATATTAGATCTTATGATGCCCAAAATAGATGGAATCGAGGTATGTAAAAAACTTAGAGATAAAACTAACGTACCTATATTAATGCTCACAGCTAAAGATCACGAAGTTGATAAAATTTTAGGTTTAAGCATTGGTGCTGATGATTATATTACGAAACCTTTCAGCATTCACGAAGTAATTGCACGAGTAAAAGCTCTTATGCGGCGTTTTTTAGTTCTCGGAAGTAACAATACTGCTCAAGAAAAAACAACTTTATCTTTTAAAGGACTAACTATCAATTTAAATACATACACAGTTCATACAAACAAAGAAGAAATTAGCTTAACCGGAAAAGAATTGGAACTGTTAAAATTCTTTACTTCAAACCCAGGGCAAGTATTTACAAAAACACAGCTCTTCCGAAATGTGTGGGACGATAATTATATAGAAGATGACAATACCGTTATGGTACATATTCGAAAACTTAGAAAGAAAATAGAAATTGACCCTTCCAATCCAAAATTCATTCAGACTATATGGGGAATTGGTTATAAGTTTGTAGGTGAAAAGCTTGAAGACTGATAAAACCCTCTTCCTTATTTCATTACAACTTATCATTTGCGGGATTTTAAACATACAAATGGGCCCAAGATTAAAAATGTCTTTATTTATTATCCTTATCTTAATTACAATTTATCTCTTCTTTTCAAGAATACAATTCATTCAACATCGTAAAGCAATGGATACTAAATTAAGTCGTGTACTAAAAGGAAACTTACAAACGAGATTATTCACAAGCAATGACCACTCATTACATAATATCGTTTTTTCAATAAACGAGCTAATAGCTAAATTAGAGCAGGTTCAGATTGAAGCCAAAAGATCCGAGGAATCCAGAAAACAACTTTTGTCTAGTATCTCCCACGATATACGAACACCACTCACCTCCATTATCGGATATATAGATGCTTTGAAAGACGGAGTTGCTGCTTCTGAAATAGAAAAACAAGAATATCTTAAAATACTCTACATGAAATCAAATAACTTAAAACACCTAGTTGATGAAATATTCAATATGGCGAAGCTAGACGCTAATGAATTTCCACTAAAAGAAGAAGAACTCGACTTTTCTGAAGTTACTAGAGAAGTTTTGATTGAATTTTTACCTGAGCTCTCAAAACATAACATCGAACTGCAAATTCTCATACCAGAGTCTACTTGTCCTATCATCGCAGATCATCTAAGCATTATGCGGATTATCGGTAATTTAATGAAAAATGCAATTTATTACGGAAAGGATGGGAAAACAATAGGAGTCGAACTGCTAGAAGCTGATGCAGAATACAAACTTCATATTTGGGATCAAGGCCCTGGTATTCCACAACATGATTTACAAAACATATTTGAGCGAATGTACCGAAGCGAACAATCAAGAAACTCTTCATTTGGTGGTAGCGGTCTCGGACTCTCTATTTCTAAAGCACTCGTTGAAAAAAATGGTGGGCATATATGGGTTGAAAGTACTCCATGGAAACGAACTACTTTTGGCTTTTCTGTTCCAAAACACAATACTTTTAAGAAATAGTTAAGAAATGATTAATATGCAGTTAAGCCTTCCTTTTTATGATGTAAGTAAGAACTTATAGAAAGCAGGTGTCTCCTATAAATACAATTATAAAAACGACTAACCTTACTAAAGTATATGGCAATCAAAAATCAGTAGATAATTTAAATATTAATGTTCAACAAGGAGAGATTTATGGCTTCATAGGCCGCAACGGTGCTGGTAAAACAACAACCATTCGTATGCTGCTTAGTCTTATAAAACCTACAAGCGGAACGATTGAAATATTCGGAGAGAACTTATTCCAAAATCAAAAAGATATTTTAAGCAGAATTGGTTCTATAGTTGAAGTTCCAGGATTTTATGAAAACTTAACTGCAAAAGAAAACCTACTAATTAATGCAAAGATAATTGGGGTTCACAAAAAGAATGCTATCGAAGAAGCATTAGAAATAGTAGGCTTGCAGCATGAGACAAAAAAGTTAGTAGGAAAGTATTCTTTAGGAATGAAGCAACGCTTAGGAATTGCACGCGCTCTTCTCCATTATCCTGAGCTACTCATATTAGATGAACCAACTAACGGACTAGACCCTATTGGTATTAAAGAAATGCGAAAACTTATTCATTCTTTAGCTCAAGAAAGAAATATAACAATACTCATTTCTAGTCACATATTAGCCGAGATAGAACAGTTGGTCGATCGTATCGGAATTATTCATGAAGGAAAGTTACTAGAAGAGGTTTCTCTTGATACGCTGCGCAAAGCAAACCGTAAGTACATAGAGTTTCAAGTGAATAATGACGATAAAGCTGTGATGTTATTAGAAAATCATCTTCAAATTTTTGATTATGAAGTACATGATGAAGGAAATATTCGTATTTACTCTCATTTTGGACAACAAGGATACATAAACAGAACGTTCGTTCTTAATGATGTTGAAGTATTAAAAATGATGATAAGCGAAGATAGACTAGAAGATTATTTCACCAAACTAGTTGGAGGTGGAACAATTGGTTAATCTACTCTATACAGAACTCTTAAAACTAAAACGCTCTAATATGTTTTTAATTAGCATTATTGGTGCTGGTGTCGCACCTTTCTTAGTTGTAGTAGCCTCTTATATACATATAAAAACAAAACAGCCTACTCCAACTATTTGGTTCCATCAATTATTCACTGACGTTAACTTATATACTACTTTAGTTATAGGATTCCCCTTATATGGAGTAGTGGTTGCATATTTGCTTACCCGTGAATATGCAGAAGATACACTGAAAAATTTACTAACTATCCCCGTGTCACGCATTAGCTTTATTATAAGTAAATTCATCATTCTCTTTCTTTGGATTATGATGCTAACTTTAGTCGCTTGGGCACTTACTTTAATATTAGGGCTATTGGGGAACTTCCCTGGCTTTAACATTTCTTTACTTTTAGGTTCTTTCCTAGAATTTTTAATATGTGGTGGACTTCTCTTTCTATTGTCTTCACCTATTGTGCTACTAACTCTTGTAATGAAGAGCTATGTACCGCCCATTATATTAACAGTCATTATTACAATGACTAATCTTATGCTCGTAAACTCCAAGCATAAAGATTTATTCCCGTGGACCGCTACTCTAGATATCGCAAATAACGAATTACAACCGACATATCCACCAGAGTATTCTTATATCATCATTGCAGTAACGACAATTTCCGGATTTATTGCAACACTATTCTATTTTAAAAAAGTAGACATTCATTAATTTGTAGGAGTGAAACTATGAGCGATATCATTATTGCCTTCATACTCGGTATTGTAGAAGGATTAGCTGAATTTTTACCTATATCCTCTACTGGCCATCTTATATTAGTCGGGCATTTATTAGGCTTTGAGGGAGAAAGAGCGAAAACGTTTGAAATTGTTATTCAGCTAGGCGCAATTTTAGCCATTACAATTTTATATCATAAACGTCTCGTTTCTTTATGTAATATTAAGCCTCTTCTACAGAAAGAAAAAAAATTCAACGCGTTCCATGTATTTCTTGGCGTATTTCCGGCAGTGGTTGCTGGTTTGCTACTACATGATATTATTAAAACATACTTATTCCAGCCATACACTGTTGTGATTGGACTTGTAGCAGGGGCAATTCTTATGCTCTTTGCAGAAGTAAAAAAGAAAGAGGCAGCAGCCTATTCACTGGACGATTTAACATACCGCCAAGCTTTAACAATCGGATTATTTCAGTGCTTAGCAGTATACCCTGGCTTCTCTAGAGCTGGCTCTACTATCTCTGGAGGTCTATTAGCAAAAATAAATTATAAGACTGCATCTGAATTCTCTTTTCTAATAGCTCTTCCTGTAATGATTGGGGCTACAGGCTTAGACTTACTAAAAAGTTGGAAGTATTTAAGTGTCGATGACATCCCTATGTTTGCGGTAGGATTCATTACCTCTTTTATAGTAGCGATGCTAGCGGTAGTAACTTTTCTAAAACTTTTAGAGAAGATAGGTTTAAAACCTTTTGCGTACTATCGTATTTTGTTGGCTATCTTATTTACGCTTTTCGTATTGCTATAGATTCATATAAGTCACATATTATTAAACTGATATTCAATTTAGAATATCAGTTTTTTCATCTATTTTAACTCTAGTATTACTCACTTCAATATGGCATAGTGATAATAAACTACCATTCATAATCTGAACGTTCTTTAAGTAACTACATCCTTTATCATAAAATGCAATTGGAAAATTAAAGATTCCATATATGTACAGAACATATTTACAAACTATATTCACTCCACATAGTATCTTTTTAATTTGCAACACACTGATACAAATTAAAAATAAGTACAAAGGCATAACAAATAAATAAATTTCCTAGGAATTATAAAGAGATTAAATATTAATTAGAGTGAGGTGACGATAAAAATGAATCAATTAGCACAGACATATTGGGATACTTATTGGGGAAACAACAAAAAACCAGAATCTGTTACAGCTTGGCAATTTGGGGATGCCCCTAATTATCTTGCACAACTAGTAATTGACGGTATTAAAACAGCTACATGCTCCGGTCACATTTTTTATGAATTAGAAAATGAATCGCTACCGACTACTAATGATTATAGTATTATACTCAATAGTAATGATGAACCTGTAGCTATTATTAAGACAATAAAAGTAACTGTAACACCAATGAATGAAGTAAGCGAAGAATTCGCTATCGCTGAAGGCGAAGGAGATCGTACTTATAATTACTGGAGAGACACCCATGTTCGTTTTTTTACAAAGGAACTAAATGAGATTGGTCTTAATTTCTCTGAAGATATGTTACTCGTCTGTGAGCGTTTTGAACTTGTTGATGTGAACAATAAAGTGAAATTTTAATAAACTGAGATTTACCAGCCATTCTTATTTTTATAAAACACAAAAAAGACGAGTCATTCT
>NZ_KV827872.1:0-937 GCF_001836235.1 Bacillus sp. HMSC036E02
GTGAACATACCCCAAGCATTATCAGCGACGCTTTTTCCAAAATGAAATGCTTGCGATATTCCCTTCATATTTAGATCTTCAATAGCTACAACATCAAAATGAGTAGCTAACTCTTTAGACTTATGATGAAGGAAGTTCTTACGTTGGTTTGCTACTTTTTCATGCAGCTTAGCTACACGGATACGTTGTTTATTCCAACGCTCTGAACCTTTTGTACGTCTTGATAATACTCGTTGCGCCTTTGCTAATCGGTCTAACATTTCACGATAGAACTTAGGATAATTGGCTCTCTCATCCTCAGAACTGACGTATAATTGATCCATCGCAAAGTCTAATCCAACAACTGTTTCTACTTCTTTTTGTACGATCTCTTTTTCGTATTCAGTCAAAATGGACACATAGTATTTACCAGTAGGTGTCATAGAAATCGTACATGACTTGATTATATGGTCTTGTGGTATTTCTCTATGCTGTTTGATACGTACCATTTTCAGTTTTGGCAATTTGATATGACCATTAAGCAACATAATATTTCCGTTCACTACATTCGTTGTATAAGACTTTCTGTCTTTTTTGCTTTTGAATGTTGGGAAGTCATTTTGACCACGAAAGAAATTTTTATAGGCAGTTTGCAAGTTTAGTTGAGCATTTGCCAAAGCTAATGAATCAACTTCTTTTAACCACTCAAATTCTGCTTTGTATTTTGCAGGAGTGGGAAGCTTTTGTTTCTTTAGTTGATCCTTATCATCTTTATGTTTTTCATACGCTTCTTTCCGTTCAGCTAACATTCTGTTATACACGAAACGTACACAACCGAAGGTTTTACGCATAAGATGTGCTTGGTCTTCTGTTGGATACAAACGGAATTTATATGCTTTATTTTGCTTTGTCATATCATTTCACCTCACTTTTCACTTTGATTTTCAATATATGTTTT
>NZ_KV827873.1:0-489 GCF_001836235.1 Bacillus sp. HMSC036E02
AAACGCTCTATCCAATTGAGCTACGGGCGCTTATTCATGATGTTTTTTCGTCGTTGTAATTTGGCGACTCAATTATCTTATCACACTACATTTTCAAATGCAAGTACTTTTTTAAGATTTTTTTGATGCGGCCGAGAGGACTTGAACCTCCACGGGGTTTCCCCCACTAGGCCCTCAACCTAGCGCGTCTGCCGTTCCGCCACGACCGCGCGGAAAAAACAAAAGTGAGCCATGAAGGACTCGAACCTTCGACCCTCTGATTAAAAGTCAGATGCTCTACCAACTGAGCTAATGGCTCGTAAATGGCTGGGCTAGCTGGATTCGAACCAGCGCATGACGGAGTCAAAGTCCGTTGCCTTACCGCTTGGCTATAGCCCATCGAAATAATTATCTTCTTTTCAAAGACAAATGTTATTGTACCATAATGTCCAATAAAAAACAACTGCTATATAGCAGAAGTTAAAATGGCGGTCCCGACCGGGGTCGAAC
>NZ_KV827874.1:0-37707 GCF_001836235.1 Bacillus sp. HMSC036E02
TTGTTTGTTTCGTTCAGTTTTCAAAGAACTTGTCCGCCACTTCAGAAGCGACTTCATCATATTAACATCTTCATTTTTCGATGTCAACTAAGTTTTAAAATTTCTTTTTTGTCGTTTTCTGCGTTTCCGCATCAGCGACGTTTATTAATATACCATCACAATTTTTAAATAACAAGTGTTTTTTTATAAAAATATAAAAAAATTATCTACCCTACTTTCTTCTATAGAAATAACTATTATCCTCTCCACTAAAAATAGTTATTCTGATTGTATATTACTACACTTCATTCAACTAAATTGAATTTCACAATACCTTCCCAAATTTTCATTCTCTTCTATATTAAGGTTTATAATAATTATCCTTCTATAAAATAACTATACAAATTAGCCGTAAGAAAAAATCCCATCTACATTAAACAGCCACTCGCGCGCATTATCCCCTTCCTTCTCATTCGAAAATTCCCCCCTACAAATTAACAACATTCCAATCCTAATATAAACTTAAGGGAATTGTTAGAATTTTTTTACATTTAATTAATGAAAAATATCCATTTTTTGTTATATAGTAAGAAAGGACGCACTCAACTATAAATAAACCAATGGAGGAATTATTTTATGGATAGGTTAACAAAGTTTTCATTAAAAAACCGAGCTGCCATTATCATCATGATCTTTCTCATTTCCATACTCGGTGTTTATTCCGGCTCTAAATTACCTATGGAATTTTTACCAAGTATCGACAATCCGGCAATTACCGTCACAACCTTATCTCAAGGACTCGACGCTGAAACGATGACAAAGGATGTAACTGATCCTCTCGAAAAACAATTTCGCAATTTAGAACACGTCGACACCATTACTTCTTCTACATACGAGGGATTATCACGTATCGACATTACGTATACATCAAAAGCAAACATGAAAGATGCAGCACGCGAAGTCGAAAAAGCCGTCAATACAATTAAATTACCTAAAGATGTAACCAAGCCCGTAGTTAGTCAATTAAACACTTCTATGATTCCACTCGCTCAAATTACTATCCAGAAACAAAACGTTTTTTCAAAAGCAGATGAAAAACAAATTGAAAAAGAAATCGTACCACAACTCGAAAACATTGATGGTGTTGCCAACGTTATGTTTTTCGGAAAATCCACCTCTGAATTATCTATCGTACTTGATCCGAACCAATTAAAAAACAAAAACGTAACATCACAGCAGGTACTAACTGTTTTACAAGGAAAAGAAACTTCTACTCCAGCTGGGGCAATTACTGTTAATCAGGAAGAATACAACCTCCGCGTCATTGGGGACATAAAAAATGTAAATGACATTAAAAACATCACTGTGGCACCCCAAGTGAAATTGCAAGACATTGCTCAAATTGAAATTAAACAACACTACGATACAATTTCACATATAAACGGAGAAGAAGGCACAGGATTAATCATCATGAAAGAACCGAGTAAAAATGCAGTTGCCATTGGAAAAGAGATTGATAAAAAAGTTAAAGAGATAGATAAGGAATATAAAGATCAATTTTCTATTAAGCTTTTGGCTTCAACCCATGAACAAGTTGAAAATGCTGTTACTAGCATGGGAAAAGAAGTAATACTTGGAGCAATCGCTGCAACTCTAATTATCTTAATCTTTTTACGTAACTTCCGAACAACACTCATCGCTGTTGTCAGTATTCCATTATCTATTTTATTAACACTCTTTTTACTACATCAATCTAACATTACGCTTAACATTTTAACCCTCGGTGGTTTAGCTGTTGCGGTTGGGCGTCTCGTCGATGATAGTATCGTTGTCATCGAGAATATTTTCCGCCGTTTACAAAAAGATTCTTTCTCTAAAGATATCATTCTCGATGCAACGAAAGAAGTCGCAGTCGCAATTACTTCTTCTACTTTAACAACGGTCGCTGTTTTTTTACCTATCGGCCTCGTATCAGGAGCAATCGGAAAATTAATGTTACCTATGGTATTAGCAGTTGTATATTCTATACTATCATCCTTAATCGTTGCACTAACAGTTGTTCCACTTATGGCTTTTTTACTACTCAAAAAAACAAAGCATCGAAAGCCAAGTTCTTCATCACGATATGTCGCTACATTAAAGTGGGCTCTTTCTCATAAATTCATTATTCTACTTACTTCATTTTTATTATTTGCAGGATCAATTGCGGCCTATATATTACTACCGAAAGCAAACATAAAATCTGAAGACGACACAATGTTATCTATTAACATGACATTTCCAGCCGATTATAATGCTGAATCTCAAAAACAAAAAGCATTTGATTTTGAAAAGAAATTACTTTCTAATTCGGATATAACAGACGTTATTTTACGAATGGGATCTAGCGCAGAAGATGCACAATGGGGGCAAACAACTAAAAATAACCTCGCTAGTATATTCGTAGTCTTTAAAAAAGGTTCTGATATTGATCAATATATTAAAGAGTTAAAAAAGGAAAATAAAACTTTTGAGCCTGCTGAACTTGATTATATAAAAACAAGTTATTCAAGCTCTGGCGGCGGCAATAACTTACAATTTAACGTAACAGCTACTAACGAAGCGGATTTAAAAGAGGCGGCTACTATCGTTGAAACAAAACTAAAAAGCATGGATGATCTTTCTAAAGTAAAAACAAATTTAGAAGACTCTAAGAAAGAATGGCAAATTCATATTGATCAAACAAAGGCTGAACAACTAGGTTTAACACCAGAAATAGCTGCGCAACAAGTAGCATTCCTTATGAAGAAATCACCTATTGGCGAAATTACAATTAATAATGAAAAAACTACTATTATGATAGAACACAAAAAAGAAAACATTAATAAACAAGAAGATATTTTAAATACAAACATACTATCACCTATTAATGGCCCAATACCTTTAAAAGACATCGCAACTATTTCAGAAAAACAAACGCAAACAGAAATTTTCCATAAAGACGGAAAAGAAACAATCCAAATTACAGCCGAAGCTTCAAATGAAGATTTGAGTAAAGTAAACACAGCAGTAAATAAAGCGCTAACTGACTTAGATTTACCTAGTGGTGCAAAAGTAAATATCGCAGGAGCTACTGAATCTATGCAAGAGAATTTTACAGATTTATTCAAAATTATGGGGATTGCAATAGGGATTGTATATTTAATTATGGTTATCACCTTCGGGCAAGCACGTGCTCCTTTTGCAATCCTATTCTCTTTACCGTTAGCTGCTGTCGGCGGTATTTTAGGATTAATCATTTCAGGAACACCTGTTGATGTAAATTCCTTAATCGGCGCATTAATGTTAATCGGGATTGTTGTTACAAACGCTATTGTATTAATAGAAAGAGTCCAACAAAATCGGGAACACGGAATGGAAACAAGAGAAGCCTTACTTGAAGCAGGTTCTACTAGACTACGCCCAATTATTATGACAGCTATTACAACAATCGTTGCTATGCTCCCACTTCTATTTGGCCAATCCCAAGCAGGGAGTATGGTATCAAAAAGTTTAGCCGTCGTTGTCATCGGTGGTTTGGCAGTCTCAACTCTTCTTACATTAGTAGTTGTTCCAGTTATGTATGAACTATTAGATAAAATCGGGAGAAAAAGACGCTCCCGTAAAAAAATAAGCACTTCTACAGAAACACCTGATATTTAAAAGAAAAGGGTTATCTTCACGAATGAAGATAACCCTTTTTCTCTACCTACTCATATAATCCATCATTTTTTCCGCATACCGTTCTAGAGATTCACTAGAATCCACAATCTAAATTACATCTGTTCGTCTATATAATTAATCACAAATTCAACAATCGTTACGCCCTTTCCTTCTATAATTAAAATACAAAAGAACCCCCTATTTATAAGTAGAGAGTTCTTCTTTATAATTTATGCCGCTTTTACCTTTTTCGTCGTTTTACTTTTTCTTTTCGTTCCTGTAAAGCGCTTGTGTAATATAGATGCTACTAAGCGTGAAATAACATTGAATAGTAATACCATAATAATTAATACAGCTGCAGATTTTGTCGCAATTAACTTCGCATCCGGGATAATTCCTTCAGAATTTAACTTCCAAATGTGAACCGCTAACGTTTCAGCTGGTCTAAATGGATTTAAAGGATGAGCAGGACTTGAGAAGTCCGCTGCTGAATTTAAAATCGGAGATGTTAAACCCGCTGTATAAATTAATGCCGCTGCTTCACCAAATATACGACCCGCAGCTAAAATAACACCTGTAATGATTTGTGGTAATGACGACGGAATAATAATACGAGTGATCGTTTGCCACTTCGTTGCACCTAGCCCAAGACTTGCCTCTTTCACATTAGAAGGAACTTCTGAAATCGCATTTTCACAAACACGCGTTAAGCCCGGTAAGTTTAAAATAGTTAAAGCAAGGGCACCACCCATTACTGTATATCCCCAACCAGTCATTGTAACAAACACTAACAAACCGAATAAACCAACAACAATAGAAGGTAAAGATGCCATTGTCTCGATACATAAACGAACAAAGTTTAAAAACCGTCCTTGCTTTGCATACTCTGCTAAATATATTCCAGCACCTAATCCAAGAGGAATAGATATAATAAGCGTTATAACAAGCATATAGAAGGAATTGAATAACTGCGGACCAATCCCACCACCAGCTCTTGTATTGCTTGGTTCTCCAAACAAGAAATTAGGATCCCAAAAACCCCATCCCTTTTGTAAAATCTCAAACACTAAGAACACTAGCAAAGCTACAACTAAAGCTGCAATCGTATAAAAGATACCTGTCCAAACTTTATTTACCGTTCTTGCATTCATTATTATCGCTCACCTCTTTGCCCAATCGCTCGAATTACTAAAATAAACAGGAATGAAATAACAAGTAAAATCATCGCTAAAGTCCATAGCGCATTGTTCCAAGCAGTTCCGTTTAATGTATTTGTCATGTCCATTGTTAAAATACCAGTTAACGTCGCTGTCGGACTGTATATTCCTTCTGGTAATTTAATCGTATTCCCGATTACCATTTGAACCGCTAGCGCTTCGCCAAAAGCACGCGCTAAACCTAAAACAACACCTGTTAAAATCCCTTTCTTCGCAGCAGGAACAATTACTCGGCTAATCGCTTGCCATTTCGTTGACCCTAGACCATAAGAAGCTTCTAAATAATCAAATGGAACAGAACGTATTGCATCAGAAGCTATACTAGCAATAGTTGGCAAAATCATAATACTTAATACAACAATACCCGCAATTAAACTAAAGCCCACTCCCCCAAACGAATCACGTAATAGTGGCACTAAAATCGTAACCCCTAATAATCCGTATACAACCGAGGGAATACCAACTAATAATTCTAAAACAGGCTTCAATACTTTATTTCCAAACTTTGGCGAAATTAAATTCATGAATATAGCAAGAGCTATAGCAATTGGCGCACTAATAATGACCGCACCTAACGAAACCACCGTTGAGCCTACAATGAAAATTAAAGCCCCGAAGGATCCTTGATCAGCATTTGGATTCCATTTTGTCGATGTTAACATCTCAGTAAATGAGATACCACTTTGTGTAAAAGATTGAATACCTTTACCACAAATAAACGCAATAATAGCTAATGTAATTAAAACAATAAAAATACCACAAAACGTAACAAGTGATCTTCCTATATATTCACTTTTTACGTAATTAATTTGTTTTTTCCCCTTCATCACAGGACAGACCCCACTTCATAAATTGAAATGAACAGGACTGGCCTTGCAGCCAGCCCCATAAATTTTATTACTTATTTAATTTAGACATTGGAATATAACCCATATCTTCTACTTGCTTTTCAAAATCTTTACCTTTTACATAGTCAATGTAAGCTTTTGTTGCTTCTTTTGCCTCACCTTTTGTTACCATGTACTCGTAAGACCAAAATGGATATTTACCAGACGCAATGTTTTCAACTTTCGGTTCAGCACCATCAATTTTTACTGTTTGTAGCGCACCTTTTTTCTCGCCGACCATGTAAGACATCGCTAAATAACTTACTGAACCTGGAGTAGAGTTAATTGCTTGTTCTACTGCACCGTTAGAATCTTGTGTAGTACCAGTTCCATCATTGATTTTCGCGTCTTTCATAATTGTTTTTTCAAATGTAGCACGTGTACCAGAAGAAGCTGGACGATTAATTACGTTGATTTTTTCATCTTTCCCGCCTACTTCTTTCCAGTTTGTTACTTTTCCAGTGAAGATATCTTGTACTTGTTGTACTGTTAAGTTATCAACTTTTACATCTTTATTTACGACAAGTGCGAATGCAATACCCGCTACCTTGTTATCTACTAATTCTTTCGCCTTATTAGCATCTTTTATTTTATCTGCAGATGGAACATCTGAGTTACCAATTTGGACTGCACCAGAAGCTACTTGGTTAATTCCAGTTCCACTACCGCCACCTTGCACTTGAATAGAAACGTTTGAATTTTTCTCCATAAATTTCTTTCCGGCTTCCTCTGCAAGAGGTTGAAGTGCTGTAGAGCCTGCAGCTGCTATCGTACCTGACAATTCTTGTTTTGCATTATCGTTTCCTTTAGCATCTTTACCTGATGTCTCTTCTGCTTTTCCACATCCCACTAATGAACCCGCTACCACTAAAGCTGCTAAAGAAAATTTAATACCCTTTTTCATAACCATGTCTTGTACCCCCATTTGGATTATCACTTTTCACATTTGTCTACTTCTTTCGAACACAAATTCATTGTAGGACAATAATATTATGTAAGTGTTAAGCAATTTTTAATTTTAAGTAAATGACGATAATAATCCTTAAAAACTAGGAATCCCAACATTTATAGTTAAAGAACCCAACAAAATCCACACCATTTAAGCTGTAATGTAAATTTATTCTTAACAATGTAAATCCAATGTAAATGTTTTTCTCTCTTTTTCCCTTTTAATTAAAGTTACATTTACAATTACGCTGTATTTTGTAACTTTTACATGCCTAATTGATGCACATAAAAAAGAATTTCAGTAATATTTTTTAGTACAACTAAATAAATTGGAACAATTCTAAAATTAAATGAATATTTTTAAAGTACCAATTGACAGCATCATCCAATGTAGTCTACTATATTACTAACAAAAAGTTTACCTAAGGAAACTTTTTAAACTCAAACTAAAAATATAGAGATGAGGTAACTTTTATGGCATCGGCTAATATAAAACCACTTTCCGAATTTAAAATAGGAGAGTTTGTACAAATTGAGAAGATACAATTAGAAGGAACTATGAAACGACGCTTATTAGATTTGGGATTTATCCCAGGGGCGACGATTAAAGTATTGCAACGCAGTCCACTTGGAGATCCGGTCGCTTATCAAGTGAGCAACACAACTATTGCACTGCGTAAAGAAGAAAGCTCCCTTATTTTCGGGGTATTAATAGGAGATGATTTCAGATGAGCAAACATCGTATCGCTTTAGCTGGTAACCCGAATACAGGGAAAAGTACATTATTTAATACTTTAACAGGCTTAAAACAACATACTGGAAACTGGACGGGAAAAACTGTTTTAAAAGCTGAAGGAGAATATGAACATAACGGAAGTAATTATACATTAATAGATTTACCGGGAACTTACTCACTATACTCAAATTCCGCAGACGAAGAAGTAGCGAGGGATTATATTATATTTGAAAAACCAGAAGTAACTGTAGTTGTTATAGACGCAACTGCTATGGAAAGAAATTTAAATTTAGCACTCCAGGTGATGGAGATGACAAATAATGTAGTCATTTGCATTAACTTAATTGATGAAGCCGAGAAAAAAGGGATTGTTATCGATGAAAAGAAATTAGCAAAATCACTTGGTGTACCTGTCGTTAAAATTTCAGCACGTAACCGAGTAGGTATTGGTCATTTGCTAAATGTTATTGCAAGAGTAGCAAATAAAAAACTAATTCCAACACCAATTAAAATTACTTACAGCGAAAAAATCGAAAATATGATTCAGAAATTAGAACCACAAATTTATAAAGTGTTCGGTGATACGTATCCAGCACGTTGGATTGCGTTACGTATATTAGATGGAGATAAAAATTTCTTAACTACACTTCAAAAACACCATAATGAACCACTTGTAAGGGAGGTCGTAATTAATGGAATCTCACTCAGCCAGTAAAGCTCTTCCATTAGACTATATTATTCAACATGCACAAACACTTTCAAAAGAAGATATACGAGATGATATAGTCGGAGATATTTACCGAACATCTGCAAGCATATGTAAAGAATCTGTCCAATATACAAATACTGATAAATTATATCGTTCCGAAAAACTAGATAAAATTTTCACATCTCCAATCTGGGGATTCCCAATTATGCTCGGTATTTTATCTATTATTTTTTATCTTACAATTGCAGGCGCTAACGTACCATCTGATATGATTGCCGAATTCTTCGGATGGGCCGAAGGATATTTAACATCTTGGTTCCAAGCAGCGCATGCACCTGAATGGTTACATGGCATTTTAATACTTGGTTTGTTCCGTGGTATCGGTGCTGTTATTAGCGTTATGTTACCACCTATGGCAATCTTTTTCCCCATGTTCGCGCTATTAGAAAACTACGGATACTTACCACGTGTCGCGTTTAATATGGACCGCTTATTCAAACGATCCGGCGCACACGGGAAACAATCTTTAACAATGGCAATGGGATTTGGTTGTAATGCAGCAGCCATTATGTCAACACGTATCATTGAATCACCACGTGAACGTATGCTAGCAATTTTAACGAACAACTTCGTTCCTTGTAACGGTCGCTGGCCTATGTTAATTTTAATGGCTTCACTATTTATGGCTGCTGGTTATACAGGCAGTATGCAAACATTGGTTACTGCTGGTGTTGTAGTTGGAATGGTTGTAATTGGTGTTATTATGACATTAACCGTTTCTTGGGTACTATCAAAAACAGCCTTAAAAGGGGTTCCAACTCACTACACACTTGAGTTACCTCCGTACCGCAAGCCAAAAGTTTGGAATACAATTGTTCGCGCAACACTCGATAAATCAATCTATGTTTTAAAACGAGCTATAGTTGTTGCTGCCCCTGCGGCTGCATTAACTTGGTTACTTGCTAACATTTTTATCGGTGACACAAGCTTACTTATGTATTTTGTAAACTTCCTAGATCCATTTGCTAAAATGTTAGGACTTGACGGGTTTATTCTAGCTGCATTCATTCTTGGACTACCCGCTAATGAAATTGTAATCCCAATTTTATTAATGTCTTACTTATCAACTGGGGCTTTAACTGAAATAGATGATTTTAATCAAATTAAAAATCTATTCCTAGAAAATGGTTGGACTTGGTTAACAGCGTTAAACACAATGTTGTTCTCACTTCTTCATTTCCCGTGCGGAACAACACTTGTTAATATATACAAAGAAACAAAAAGTGCAAAATGGACATTCTTATCGTTTGCAATCCCTACCGTTATCGCCATTGTTGTTACATTCCTCTCTACACAATTGGTACATTGGTTAGGGCTTGTATAAAGCAAAGCATACATAGAAGGTATCCCCCTTCACATATGCTTTGCACGAAAGAAACCTGAAATTATTCAGGTTTCTTTTTTTGCACATCAGTATTCCACGGCTGTGCTCCATACGTTGTGAGTTTTTTATGAATAAAATATATAGTTCCTGGAAGAACTGCCATTAATATCGTGCAACTAATTCCTAATCCAGTAAACAACTTTCATCACCTTATTTCACTCTTTTCGGTAAAGCTGAACCTGAATGTTCAATTGTTGGATGAACATGAACAGTAATTTCAGCATTACTAAAGTAATTTTCGCCTTGATCCCAATTCTTACTTACCTTTTTCCACTCTTTATAATTATGTCGCTTATACACTTCCCCTAACTCTAGTACATCTACCTTATATTTTTTTTGAACAAGTTTAATTGATTTTTGAATACGCTTCTCCATTTCTTCCGATATATCCTTCTCTAAACGCTTTTCATTCAAAACCTTTTTATGATCACTAAAATGCAACTCAGCCAATGTGCCTTCCAGAGATAAATGAATATCAAACTTTGGTTTTGTAGCATTCGTTGTGGATACTTTAATTTTTCGACGTAACTTATGAATTTCATATGTAATAAGTTGATTCTTTTTACGGATGGTAAAAAAACCTCCAATTTTTTTACCTATTATATAATTCATCCCTACTGTTTCTTCCCCACTCAAATTGCCTACACACTTATTATCCTTTCCACGAAACAATGCTGCACCGTTCATTTGTACTCCTTGTTTTGTTAGTTCCAGAATAGGTAATACAAAACTTCGGTTAGAGATCATCTTTTCCTGCACCTCACCAATTCTTGCAGCCTCAATCATTTGGGCATTTTTCGGAGGGTGTTCAGCTAACATATCAATATACTGCGCCGGTAAATTTTCAGGCTTGGCACTTTGTTTTAAAATAGCTTCGGCATTTTTATTAGAAACGAACAAACGAATATTTCTTCTCATCTCATGATCGCGAATATATACATCTAACGTATTTTGTAAAATGTATGGATGTGAAAGTAATTCTTCAGAGAAAATAATCACCTGTATATGAGGGAAAAATAATGTACGACTAATTTTTTTGGCGATTATTCTTATTTGTTCAAATACACTATCTGCTTTTGCACTAACATTAATATAATTTTCGCTATCCCCACCCCCTTGTCCACCCTGTTGAGACAATTTACTGGGGAGTACCATCTGATAGGTCCCTTTCATAATTGGATTCGCTTTCTTCTCCTTCACAATATCGTAAGCCGCTCCTACTACAAATCCTCTTTCTTCTATCTCTTCTAACTCAGAACACCCACTCATAAATCCAGTTAAAGCCATAACCATTATAATTTTAAGAAGGTGTTTCATTTCCACCATTCCTTCTTTTTATTTTATATACAATTAAAACGAGCAAAGGTGCTAACACAACAAACCCCATATCTATCCAAGCTAAATAAGTCCCATAACTTGATAAAGCATTCAAACTACTAGGTATCATATTCACCATAAAAATAATAGGGGCACTTATGAAAATAAAAATTTGTTTCTTCACTTTCGGAAACATAGCACAAAACAATAAAGATGCAACGTCATAATACATTGCTGTAGTGTTATAAATAGTAATAATCCAAGTCGTAAAAAAAATCGCATCAAACCTTTCTAAAAATCCTCCACCAATTTCAATTTCTTTCCCTAATTCAATTGTTGGATATGTCAATCCACGTGTTGTCATATACGTAAAAACAC
This sequence comes from Bacillus sp. HMSC036E02, assembly GCF_001836235.1. Classification (NCBI taxonomy): domain Bacteria; kingdom Bacillati; phylum Bacillota; class Bacilli; order Caryophanales; family Bacillaceae; genus Bacillus; species Bacillus sp. HMSC036E02. Next base: position 11,297 of record NZ_KV827874.1, read on the forward strand.
TAATACAAGTTACATAAATTAAAATGTATGACAGCACGTTTACCATCACCGCTTTCGCGACTGCCATTGGCGCTTTTTTCGCTGTCTTATCATTCAGCAACACCGCATAAAATAAAGCTACTTCAAATCCAATAAACGTAAAAATAGAATTTTTAACTCCAACAGCATATTGACTTACTTTCGTTTGAAAAGCTGGTAGTAAATTATTTATTTCCATTAAATTTATATTTAATAAAGAAAGAAGTACTATCGCAATTAAAACAATAGGTAAGAATAAAACATTTAACCTTAATAAGGCTGCTCTTGATCCTGCTATTCCATAAATAACAACTAATAAAAAGAAGAAAGACAGTAGTTGTATTGGTGTATCACTAAATAAATACGTTTGAGAAATAACTGAAATCATTCGCGATTCATATGCTGTCAAAGCAGCGAACGTTAATACTAAAATGCTACTAATTGTGTATGCAACAGGCTTCGTCAAATGCGCACTCGTATATTGAACAAAATTTTGTTTCGGAAATAAGATAGCCACTCTCGTCACAAACCAACCTAAAACTGCACAGATCAATCCACCCAAAAGCAAAATAATCCAACCGTCCGAAAATAAAGTTTGGTTAGCAATATCTCTTGGCATAGACAATGCCCCTATACCAATAATGGTCGATGATACCGCAAACCCAATTTCCCGAGATCCAATCTCTTCATCGCCATACTCAAATGGTTTCAATTATTTTCGCTCCTTTGGACGTATTGTAGAATCTTTTGTTTGTAAGTACTCCGGTCTATCTTTCAACATCGCTTTTGGTATGCGAATAAATTCTTCTTTCCAATCTTTATAAAATGCAGGAGCAATTGGAGTTGTATACGGTATACCAACACTTGTTAAATTTGTAATATGAACAGCAAGTGCAATCAGAGCTAGAATGATTCCATACAACCCAAAAGCAGTTGCAGCTAATACAAAGACGAAAAGTAAAATCCGGAACGTAATCGTAATACTATATACAGGAAGCGAGAACGTAGCAATCGCAGTAACTGCAATAATAATAACTAAAAACGGATTTACAATCCCTGCATTTACCGCAGCTTCTCCAATTACAAGACCTCCTACAATCCCTATCGTTTGTCCCATTGGTTTGGGCAATCGGATTCCAGCTTCTCGTATTAATTCCATAGTCAAGGCCATCATTAACGTTTCAATATATGCTGGGAACGGAACACCTTCCCTCGCACCTGCAATTGAATAAGCCAGTTTAGAAGGAATAAGTCCTTGATGATAAGATACAAGTGCTACATACATAGCTGGTAACAAAACCGCAATTATGCCTGAACCCATACGTAAAAATCTTAATAACGTTCCAATCACCCAGCGCTCGTAATGATCTTCTACAGATTGAAAAATATCAACAAACACAAGTGGTGCAATAAGAGCAAACGGGGATCCGTCTACTAAAATGGCCGCCTTCCCTTTCGCTAATGAGGCTATAATATTATCAGGCCTCTCTGTATTCAAAAACTGTGGAAATGGGGATAAATTATTATCCTGAATTAATTGTTCAATCGTACCTGTTTCCAAAACGACATCTGTCACTATTGATTGAAGACGGCGATCTAACTCTTTTACAATGTGAGGATTAATAATATCTTCTATATATACTAGGGTTACTTCTTTCTGCGATCGCTTCCCCATAATATAAGATTGGAACCTCAACTTTGGATCGCGTAAGCTGCGTCGGATTAACATTTTATTCACATTAATATCTTCATTTAATCCAACTCTCGGTCCACGTATTAAATCTTCTGTCACTGGTGGTTCTAAACTTCGCTTCTCCCAAGCCCTACTATTAATAATGATAGCGGTTTGAATATTATCAATTAATATAACTGTATCTCCCGCTAAAATCGCATTTATAATATCCGGAAATGTTGTCTTCTTACCCACTTCCGCAATAGAAATAAAACGATCCAATAACGTCTGAACGACAGCCGCTTCATTTTGCACTTCTTCATATTGAAGAGTACGAACTACATATTTATAAACATTATCCTTGTCTGTTAACCCACATAAAAATACAACCGCACAACGTGTAAAACTCCCAGCAAGAGCAACTTCTCTAATTGTTAAATCATTAGGTGAACCTAACTCATCCCTAATTTCTTTCATAACTTCAAATAAGTTACCTTCAAGCTCTAACAATTTCCCCACCTAACTTCCTTTTCAACAAGTTTTTAGTTAGATTCCGCTAATTGAAGAAAATATATACAAAAAAGAGCTATCTCTTTTCAAAGATAGCTCTAATAAAGTAAAACTTTAATCAACCCTCACCAATCGGGCTTTTACAGGCAGCAGGGCCCCCACCTAACTTCTTTGCTTCCGCTGAATTTTGAGGTGGGGGTCTTACTGCTTGTTAATGCGGGATAAACGAATTACTTTTCCACTATTATAGTGTTTTTCTTTATAAATACACCTTTTGTAAATCCACTGACTCCAAACATCACAATTATATTAATTAGCAATGCGACTATACCTACATTCAAATCTTTTATATACTGCGGGAAACTCGGAAACATCGTGGCTATAGTTGAACCAGATAAGGTAATATATGCGACCACTAATAGCCCAACTCCCATTCCTGCAATAGCTCCTTGCTTCGTAATAATTTGACGTGGAAACAAACTACATACAAGTGCAGGGAAAAGTTGTGTAACGATACTGTATCCCATTAATAGAAGCGCTCCTATCGTTTCTCCTCCTTTAAATGTAAATAAAACTGCCACGAGCGTTACTACAGGCACAAATAATTTTGCCATCTTAGCAACTTGTCTATCTGAAGCAGCTGGAACTATCGTTCGATAAATATTTTTCGCTAACAATGTAGAAGCCGCCATAACAAGCATCGAACCCGGAACCAATGCCGTTAATACTCCCGCACTACCAATAATTCCAATAAACCAAGGGTCAAACGTTTGAAGAGCAAGTCTGAACAATGAAAGGTCTACATCCCCTCCTTTTAATCCCGGAACCTGTAATATAGCAGCAAATCCTGCAAAAAATACGAAAAGTAAAACTAAAGAATACAATGGCATAATTGCTGCATTTTTACGAAATACTTTTTCATTTTTTGCAGAAAAAGCAGAAGCAAATGTATGAGGCCACATATAGAAACCGAGGGCCGTTAATATAATAGTAGAAACAAACCAAGAAATACTCATTCCTTCTTCAGGTAAAGATAAAAATCCCGGTTTCGCTGCCTCTACAGCCTCAAACATCGGCTGAAATCCTCCATAATAATGATACGGTAAATATATACCTAAAAACATAACGATAAACAGTATCATAATATCCTTCAAAGCGGCCGTCCAAGCCGAACCATGTATACCTGAAACCATTACATATATAGTTATAACAATAGCACCAATCCAAACCGCAACAACAGGTGACACCCTTCCGTAAGAAGCTTCTGAAACGATAATTCCCAGTCCTTTTAACTGTAAAACAAGATATGGGATGATGGAAACAACACCAACAATTGAAACAATAATCCCAAGCGCTTTACTTCTATATTTCTTCGCAAAAAAATCCGACTGTGAAACAAGGTTATGCTCTTTCGCATACTTCCAAATCGGTGGCAATAAAAAATACGATAAAAGATAAGCTAAAGCGCCATAGCCTAAAATATAAAAGGTAGGTGCTCCTTTACTATACGCCCAGCCACTTCCTCCCAAAAATGTAAACGTCGTATAAATTTCACCTGCCATAAGGAGAAAAACAAAAATAGTGCCAAACCCTCTTCCCCCAACTGACCATTGCTCTAAATTCATATCTTTTCCATGTTGTGCCCGAATCCCTAAAAATAGTGCGAGAAACAAAAATAAAATAATGATAAGTAATGCAGTCATTTTACATCCTCCTTATTAGCAGGATCAAACACGTACACAAGCCCCATACAAAAAGATGTAATAAACACTGATAATAATACCCAAAATAATAAAAATGGCATCCCTAATACGTAAGGAGTAACTGAATTCGCAAATATTGGCCCAACTACTAAACAAAGAACTGGGATAAGCGCTAGAATGTGTATTTTCTTCATCTCATTCTCCTTTACTTATAAATTTCATAATGGCTGATACAAAGACTTCCACTCCAATCGGTAATGCATCTTCGTCAATCGTAAAACGAGGGTGATGGTGAGGATATATAATACCTTTCTCTTTATTTCCCGCTCCGATAAAAAAGAATGTCCCCGGTGCCTTTTGTAAAAACGCTGAAAAATCTTCTCCAGCCATCGTCGGCTGTAAACGAACAACTCTATCCCTTCCATAAAGTTGTAAGGCCGTTTGTTCAATAAGCTCTGTAGCTTCATAGTCATTTACAACTGGTCGATACCCATATTCATATGAAAATGTATATTTCGCTCCGTAAGATTCCGTAATATGCTTCACAATCCGCTCAATCTTCTTCTCTGTTTCACCTCGTAATTCATGTCTTAAACTTCTCACTGTCCCTTCAATCTCGGCTTGCTCTGGTATTACATTATGAGTTGTCCCCGCATGAAATTGCGTAACAGATATTACGAGAGAATCTAATGGATTCGTGAGGCGAGATACAATTTGCTGAAGTTGCGAAACGACTTGTGTTCCGATTGCAATACTATCCACCGTTTCATGAGGGATTCCAGCATGTCCACCTTTTCCCTCTATCTTAATTTTAAAAACATCCGGTGCAGCCATTGCAGGACCATAAATAACACCTATTTTCCCAACCTCTAACGACGCCCAAAGGTGAGCACCAATAATATAATCCACACCTTCCATTACACCTGCAGCAACCATCTCCTCTGCACCACCAGGAAAATTCTCTTCAGCATGTTGGAATAGAAAACGAATCTCCCCTTTAATCTTCTCTCTTTCTTCTACTAACTTATATACAACCCCAAGTAATATCGCTATATGTCCATCATGACCACATGCATGCATTACACCTTTATATGTAGAAATAAAATCAAACTCATTTTCTTCATGAATAGGAAGAGCATCCATATCGGCGCGAATCGCAACTGTTTTGCCCGGATGTTTACCTACTAACTTTGCCATCACACTATATTTAGTCGGTCGTGACACTTCTAAACATGGAAATTTCCGAAGTATATCGAACACAAACTGCGATGTTTTTTCTTCTTGAAAAGATAACTCTGGATACTTATGAAAATGCCTTCTCCACTCAACTAACTGATTTTTTAACAAAACAAGTTCCTTTGCAACATCCATTTCTCTTCTCCCCTTCTTCACCAAGTTAAATGTTATTATAACGTGAATTGTTAACTTTTAAAAGAATGTTCTGAATTTTCAGTGATGATAAACTAAAAAGAAAAAGCCATCCAAAAGATGACTTTTTCATTATTATAAAATAGTAATTGCTTGTTTTCCCATTTGCTCCCAAGCTTTCTCAAATTCTGCTCGCGGAACAGCCAAACGTGGATTATTTTTAAGAGGATCATTTACATATACAAAGTTTTGATCATATCCAATTACTACTGCACTATGCTCATAATATGTAATTTTCACTTCGCCTGAACTCGTATTCCATGTTTCAAAACTACTTTCAGCTAGCGGCTTAAACGTCGTATTAATAATGACCCATACCGGAGAGCCTGAACTAATTACTTTATATATATCTTGCATGTCTCTACCTGTTAAATTAATTACTTTTTCAGGAACATATTTTTCTGCTAAATCAAAGATTGGTTTATTGTACACACCATATCCAGGCTCTGCCTTTGTATAAATATTTCCCACAAATCCCTCGTAAGGATTTCCACGCAAACCATTTTGTTCAAATGGAACACGATGAATTTCGCTAGCAAGTTGCATCTTATCTACTTGTACACCTTTATATTGCAGCAACATAGCTAAACTTGTCACTTCACATCCTCGAGGTAATTCTGGTAATTGTTTAATAAACGGAACATCTTCAATCATAGCTGCTTCTTTCATTTCAGATAGAAATTCTAGGCGTAGAACTTGCGCCTTTTGCATGATTTTATCTTTCCCTATAAAAAACGCAGCAGCAATTATAATCCCAAAAACAAAAAGATATTTTAACTTTTTCATTATAAACAAAACTCCATTAATTATTATTTTACAGACACAACTCTTATCATTGTACCCTTCTTCTTACTAGTTTGCTAGAAAGATCATGTGAATTATCGCTCATAGAATGAATTATAAAAATTCTAATTATTTTTAATAAAAAGAAAAATAAATATACATTTCCAGAATATTTTGCTAAAATCAAAATTGTTAACATAGTGAAGATATCACCATGTTAACAAACATTCTTAGAGTATTTAGTCATAGTTCGTTTTTTTACATACTCCATTCATTTCATAGCAAATAAACCGAGTGTGTGTTGCATCCCCCACTAATGATTAAAAACTCAGAATAAAACGAAGTTCACACATTCAAGAAAATACGGGGTGAGGGCATATGAATCAACAAATTGAACAAACAGATTTAAAACGAACAATGAAAAGTAGACACCTATTTATGATTGCACTCGGCGGTGTTATCGGAACCGGGCTATTTATGGGATCTGGTCAAATTGTCCATAATGCCGGACCTGGTGGTGCTATTCTTGCATTTTTAGTCGGTGGATTTGTTATGTATTTAACGATGTTATGTCTTGGTGAATTATCCGTTGCTATGCCAGAAGCAGGTTCATTCCAAAGTTATGCAAGCAAATTCATTTCACCTGGTTTTGGATTTGTTGTCGGTTGGATGTATTGGTTAAATTGGGCTGTTACAGTTGGCGTAGAGTTAACAACTGTAAGTATTTTAATGAAACGCTGGTTTCCAGACGTTTCTTCATGGATTTGGTGCGTTACATTTGCAGCGGCACTCTTCCTCGTAAACGCTTTATCAGCAAAAGCATATGCAGAAGCAGAGTTTTGGTTCGCAAGTGTAAAAGTCGCAACAATTGTTATTTTCATCGTACTTGGCGGCGCTGTTATGTTCGGTCTACTAGACTTTAATGGAAAGCCAGCTCCAATGCTTCATAATTTCACTGAAAATGGCGGGCTATTTCCAAATGGTGCATTAGCTGTTCTTCTTACGATGATTACAGTAAATTACTCCTTCCAAGGAACAGAATTAATTGGAATTGCTTCAGGCGAAAGTGAAAATCCTGAAAAAACAATTCCAAAAGCAATTAAAAACACAATTTGGCGAACTCTCTTCTTCTTCGTCTTAGCGATATCAGTTGTTGTAGGTTTACTCCCATGGCAAGAGGCTAATCTAGTCGAAAGTCCCTTTGTACTTGTATTTGATGTAGCCGGTGTCCCATATGCAGCAGACATTATGAACTTTGTTATTATTACAGCTGTATTATCCGTTGCTAACTCTGGTCTATACGCAAATTCTCGTATGCTGTGGGCGATGGCAAAACAAGGAATGGCAAGTCCAGCATTTACGAAATTAACTAAAAAAGGTGTACCGCTAAATGCATTAATTTTCAGCCTAATTTTCGCTAGCCTGTCCTTACTAACAAGTGTATTTGCGGCAGATACTGTCTTTCTAGTTTTAACATCTATTGCAGCAATGGCTGCCGTTGTAGTTTGGATGTCAATCGCCGCTTCACAGTTTTTCTTCCGTAGAAATTTCGTGAAAAATGGTGGCGACATAAATGATTTAAAATATCGTACACCGCTCTATCCACTCGTTCCAATCGTAGCGTTCTCGCTCAATTTCATTACATTTGTTAGTTTGGCTTTCATTCCAGATCAAAGAATTGCTCTTTATTGCGGCATTCCATTTATGATTATTTGTTACATTTTATACCAAGTTAAATATAAAAAAATTGTCACACTTGAACAGCCACGAACTGTCACACGAGAAATAAACTAAATATACAAAATATTCAGCTATCTTTCTTATCATAAGATAGCTTTTTTCTATTTCTTGGATATCCTGGTATAACTTTATTTATCTTAAAATTTTCACAATCACGTTTTTCTCTGGAAAATAGTTTACAATGTAATCAAGTTACAAATGATATTCACCTTAAAAAGTGTGCATTTGTGTCTATTTTTTAACAATATATCAAAAACTATTGCCTTCTATAAATTAATAGGTTTATATTGTTTTATTGGCATAGTTTCAATCCAAGGAGAAAGGAGATTTTCAATCGTGCAACTAAAGAAAGCGTTTTGGAAGTTGGCTTCGCTTCTTCCGTTATCATTACTTCTGTTCCTCGGTGGCTGTGATAAAAAACTCGCAGTATTAAATCCGCAAGGACCTGTTGCAAAAGCACAGTATGATTTAATTGTTTGGTCATTCTTGCTTATGTCATTAATTATCGCAATTGTATTCATCTTGTTTACAGTCATCTTGATTCGTTATCGTGAAAAACCAGAGAATATGGACTATGAGCCACCTGAACAACACGGTAACACATTATTAGAAATCATTTGGACGCTTGTTCCTGTTATTATCGTTATCGCATTATCGATTCCAACAGTAAAAGCAACTTATGCTTCGGAAGAGGTTCCGAAAGAGTCCGAACATATTAAACCAGTGGAGATTTATGTTACATCTGCAAACTGGAAATGGTTATTCAGTTATCCAGAGGAAAAAATTGAAACCGTTAACTATTTAAACATCCCAGCTGGTGTACCAATTCAATTCAAACTGACTTCTGTCGGCCCAATGAATGCTTTCTGGGTACCAGAACTTGGTGGTATGAAGTACACTATGGATGGCATGATTATGGACCTTTATTTACAAGCTGATAAGCCAGGTTCTTACCTAGGCCGTAGCGCGAACTTCTCTGGTGAAGGATTCACTCACATGGAGTTCGAAGTTGAAGCAAAAACTAAAGAGAAGTATGACAAGTGGGTTAAAGAAGTACAAGAAACTGCTCCTAAACTAACAGAAGCTAAGTACAACGAAATTGTTAAACCTGGTGTAGTTGGTCGTATGACATTCTCTAGTCACCACTTAAGTTATGTTGATCCAAAATCACTTGAATATTGTGATTACAACTACTACAAAAACAAAAAATAATAGCTATAATTCCAACAGATTGGAGTGAACACAGTGAAGCTTGATGAATTCTTTGTCACAGGTGACCCGATTATTTACGGTGCAGACGCTTCTATCGTTCTTGTGACATTAGCAATCATTTTCGTACTAACAAAGTATAAAAAATGGAAATGGCTTTGGGACGAATGGTTAACAACTGTTGACCATAAAAAGATTGGGGCCATGTATATTATCTCTGCGGTTATTATGTTATTCCGTGGTGGTATGGACGGTTTAATGATCCGTGCACAGTTAACATTCCCAGAAACAACTTATTTAAATGCTGAACACTATAACGGAATCTTTACAACACACGGTACAGTTATGATTCTTTTCATGGCGATGCCATTCGTTATGGGATTAATGAACCTTGTAGTACCATTACAAATTGGTGCTCGTGACGTTGCATATCCGTTCTTAAATGCTTTAAGTTTCTGGTTATTCTTTGTCGGAGCAATGTTATTCAACATCGCTTTCGTAATCGGTGGTTCTCCAGACGCTGGGTGGACTTCTTACTTCCCAATGGCAGGTACAGAGTTTACTTCTGGTGTAGGAAATAACTACTACGCAATTGCATTACAGATTTCAGGTCTCGGTACGTTAATGACAGGTATTAACTTCCTTGTTACTATCTTAAAAATGCGTACACCTGGTATGACTTTAATGAGAATGCCAATGTTTACTTGGTCAATCTTAATTACAACAATTATCATTATTTTCGCTTTCCCAGTATTAACAGTTGCTCTTGCATTAATGACATTTGACCGTCTATTCGATGCTCACTTCTTTACGATGGCGAGCGGCGGTATGCCAATGTTATGGGCCAACCTATTCTGGGTATGGGGTCACCCTGAAGTATATATCGTTATTTTACCGGCATTCGGTATTTTCTCTGAAATCATTAGTACATTCTCACGTAAACGTCTATTCGGTTACAGTGCGATGGTATACTCAATGGTTGCAATTTCTTTACTAAGTTTCGTCGTATGGCTTCACCACTTCTTCACGATGGGTGCAGGTCCAGCGGTTAACTCATTCTTCTCGATTTCGACAATGGCGATTTCGATTCCAACCGGTGTTAAGATCTTTAACTGGTTGTTTACACTGTATAAAGGACGTATTCGTTTTACAGTTCCAATGCTTTGGTCATTGGCATTTATTCCAAACTTCGTAGTCGGTGGGGTTACAGGGGTTATGCTTGGTATGGCAGCAGCTGATTATCAGTACCATAACAGCTACTTCCTAATCGCTCACTTCCACTACGTATTAATCGCAGGTACAGTATTCGCTATGCTTGCTGGATTCACATTCTGGTATCCAAAAATGACTGGTCATATGTTAAATGAACGCCTAGGTAAATGGACATTCTGGATCTTTATGAGCGGATTCAACATCTGTTTCTTCCCAATGTACTTCTTAGGTTTAGACGGTATGACTCGTCGTATGTACACTTACTCTGAAAGTCTTGGATGGGGATGGCTAAACCAAATCGCATCTGTTGGTGCGGTAATGATGGGTATCGGCTTCCTACTTCTTTGCTACAACGTAATTTGGAGTGCACGTCACGGTGAACGTGACACAACTGGAGATCCATGGGATGGTCGTACACTTGAATGGGCAACTCACTCTCCTGTACAACATTACAACTTCGCGAAGCTTCCTGAAATTAAAGAAGCTGATGCTTTCTGGTACATGAAAAAACGCGGAGAAACAGTTACACCAGCAGCAGAAGATATCAAACCAATTCACATGCCAAGTAACTCTGGTGTGCCTATTATTGCGTCTGGATTCTTCGGTCTTGCAGGTTTCGCATTAGTATTTAGCTGGTTCTGGCTTGCAGCAATCGGTGGAGTTGGTATTTTAGCTTGCTTAATCTATCGTTCATTCGATTATGATGAAGGTTACTATATCAGTGTTGATGAAATTAAAAAAACAGAACATATAGCATGAGAGGTGAAATGACATGGCGGCTTTAGATAAAAGCTTACCTTTGGAATATCAATCCGAACAAAGCAGATTGAATATCCTAGGATTCTGGATTTTTCTTGGGGCTGAAATTATGCTGTTCGCAACACTTTTCGCCTCTTATCTAGTCCTTGCTGGTCGTACGGCAGATGGCCCAACACCAGCGCAATTGTTTGAACTTAAAACGCTTTTAATTCAAACATTACTACTTTTAACAAGTAGTTTTACATGCGGTATCGTAATTCATGAAATGCGTAAGCATAACCAAAAAGCGATGCTTGGATGGTTCGTCCTTACATTACTTTTAGGTGCAGGTTTCCTATTCTTTGAGATCGAAGAGTTCATTATGTACATTGGTGAAGGCGCAACAATTCAAACAAGTGCTTTCTTATCTGGATTCTTCGTTCTTCTTGGAACGCACGGAGCTCACGTAACAGGCGGTATCATTTGGGCAACTTGTGTTATTATCCAAATTTTAAAACGAGGTTTAACACCAGTTACAGCTCGTAAAGTATTCATTATCAGCTTATACTGGCATTTCCTTGATCTAGTTTGGGTCTTTATTTACACACTAGTTTACTTGAACGGGATGGTGGCGTAAATGGCTCAAAACAACAATCAAGCAAACGGGCATGCGCATAGCGGATTCCCTTGGTCACACGTTTTCGGATTTATTTTATCGCTTGCATTAACGTTTCTAGCGTTATACGTGGCACTTTACACAACATTGCCACTTTCAACAGTCTTAACAACTATTATCATAATGGCTGTTGCGCAAGCATTGTTACAATTAATTATGTTCATGCATTTAAAAGAAGGAGAAGGAAGAGTTCAAATTCTTACAATGATATACAGTTTCTTCGTTGCAACTGCAACAGTTGGTTTAACTGTATGGATCTTCTTCTCAATGTAATGTACATGAAAAAGACTGCTGAGATTCCTCAGCAGTCTTTTTTTTATTCCCTCCCCTATTACATCCACATTACGGAATTAACAACAGAATCATGAAAAATATACTTATTATGACAAATGTTAAGAAAAATCTTTCTTTATGAAATCGAATCCATATGCGTTGCTTTTCTACCTATTATATGGCTAAATAGGTACTATATTTATTTGAAGGGAGAGAACGCAATGGAACATCATACTTCTGTTCTATCACTTATGGTTGTCGTTGCAATCGCGTTTTTCGTTCCCCTTTTGTTACAACGCTTTAAATTAAAAGCACTTCCTGTTGTCGTTGCAGAAATTATTGCAGGAATCTTTGTAGGTAAAAGTGGGTTTAATATTATTGAGCCAGATATATGGCTTCAAGTTTTATCAACATTAGGATTTATCTTCCTCATGTTCTTAAGCGGTTTAGAAATTGATTTTTCTATCTTTAAACAAAAAGGGAAAAAAAATACGACAAACGAGCCAAATACATTTCAAGTAGCAAGCATTATCTTCTTATTTATTTTCATCTTATCTTATGCCCTATCATTACTATTCGTATGGCTAGGATTTGTAGATAATGCAATGTTCATGACTTTAATTATTTCAACTATTTCTTTAGGTGTTGTTGTACCAACATTAAAAGAAAACAACCTAGGAAAAACTGCAATCGGACAAATCATTTTATTAGTTGCTGTTATCGCAGACTTAGTTACAATGATTTTACTCGCTGTTTTCGTCGGATTAAATTCCGAAAGCGGTCAAAGTATGTGGCTCTTACTTATTCTATTCGGTGCCGGTATTGTCATTTACTTTATTGCAAAACGCTTTAAAAACATTCCATACTTAGATAGTTTAAAAGCTGGTAGTGTACAAATTGATACACGAGCTGTTTTTGCACTCATTTTAATCTTAGTTGGGTTATCGGAATCTGTTGGAGCAGAAAATATTTTAGGTGCCTTCTTAGCAGGTGTACTTGTATCGTTATTATCACCAAATGAAGATATGGTGGAAAAACTTGATTCTATCGGCTATGGTTTCTTCATCCCTATTTTCTTCGTAATGGTTGGTGTAAATCTAGAGGTGTGGTCTATTTTCAAAGAACCTTCTAGCATGCTAATGATTCCAATCTTAATTGTAGGACTCTTTATTTCGAAACTCTTACCATCACTCGTCTTAAGAAAATGGTATCCACGTAATATCGTACTTGGAAGTGCAATCTTATTAACATCGACACTTTCTTTAGTTATTGCGGCTGCACAAATTGGTGAAAAACTGGAGATCATCAGTCCAAGTTTATCTGCCTCTCTTATTTTAAGCGCAGTTATTACTTGTATTTTTGCACCTATATTGTTTAAAAAAATGTTCCCAAAAGTAGAAACACCAAAACCAAAAGTAGCTATTATTGGCGCGAGCAGAATTACCCTTCCGTTATCACTAGATTTAAAACGAGAAGATTATGACGTAACGCTATATATGATGCGTCAAAACAAAATAAATGATGAAGAAGCGAAATCACATGACTTCCCTATCGTGAAATTAGATGACATCACAATCGCATCATTAACTGAACAAACAGCATTTGATGCAGATCGCGTCGTTGTTGCAACAAGCGATGATGAACAAAACTTATTATTGGCAGAACATGCAAAAGAGCTAGGTGTTGAACATGTTATTGCAAGTGTAGAAGATCCACTTCTACAAGAAAAAGCAACGCAAGAACATATCGCTGTATTCTCAACAATTAACTCTACACGTATTTTATTACGTGCACTTATTGATAAACCTAGTCTCGTTCGCTTAATTACAACAGCAAACGAAACAGTACGTGAAGTTGAACTGCGCAGCAATAAATATAACGGCGTTGCGCTTCGCCGCCTCCCGTTTTTAGGTGATGTACTTGTCATTCAAATCTACCGCGGTAACAAAGCATTAATACCACATGGTGATACAAGACTACAACACGGTGACACATTACTTGTAACAGGTTCAAAAGAACATATCGATACACTAAAAAACATATTAGAGTAAAAAAATGCCCCTCACATAATTGAGGGGCATTTTTTTAACTTCATATGGTAAAATGTTACTATCACATATTATGAGGATGGATCACATTATGTCTATTGTAACTTTAGCTCTTTTATTATTAGCAGAAATACTCGTTGCCATTATTCTCATCGGTGTTAGTATTGAGATTTGTAGTTACGGATGGAAAAAATCGAATGGAATAAAATATTCTTGCCTCCTACTTTCACTCCTTCTCGGAACTGCTAGCATACTCGGACTTCTCGCCGCACCTGCTTATTTCTTTATACAATTAACAGAAAAGGCCTTATAAGAAAGGATGTTAATATGATTATCGTGAAAAATATTGAGGGATCTGAAACTTACGTATTACGTCAAAAAATTTTACGCCCCAATCAAACATTAGCAGATTGTAAATATCCTTCCGATTATGAAACAGACACCTTCCACTTAGGCGCATTTATAAACGATGAACTAATTAGTATCGCTTCCTTCTCAAAAGAAATATACCCTGACCTACCAGCCGGTATTCATTATCGTCTACGAGGAATGGCCACATTACCTGAGTTTCGAAACAACCACGCTGGAAGCTCCTTAATTCAGAATGCAGAACAAATCTTACAAGAGCGTCAAACAAATATGTTATGGTGTAATGGCCGAATTACTGTAACTGACTATTACAAGCGATTAGGCTTTCAGGAGCATGGTGAAATTTTTGAAATTAAACCAATTGGCCTTCATAAAGTTTTGTATAAAAAGATATAAGAAAAGCTTTCCTCAATACGGGAAAGCCTTTCTTATATTTCAATCTTCTCTTTTTATTTTTTTCATATATATGTATATAAACAAACTAGGAACTAAAAAACAAGCAAACATAATAAGTCCTGTCATACTAATTTCCTTTATCGAAATATCTGGTGTTACAACGATACAAATAGCTAAAATCCCAATAATAATACCCACCGGAATGAATAATAGCTTCATAAAATAACGACGCGACACTCCGCCCGTATGCTCATACACTTCCACTGAATTTTTCAGATTTAAAAAGTTAATAATTATTATCCCGCCCATAAATACCATTAATAAATCCGAAACACTTTCATATCCTGCCCCTTGCAAGACATAGCGGTAAAAGACGATAGCTAGTATGACGATATTTTGTAAGATGAAAGCTAATCTAATATGTTTTAACCCTTCAATCATTAAACGTTCATCTTTCACGATTTTCATCCTACCACTCCTTTTCCTCCCAAAACAAATCATTCAACGTTTTATCTACTGCATAACAAATTTTTAAACATAAATCTAAAGATGGATTGTATTTCCCCTTCTCAATTAAACTAATCGTTTGCCTTGTAACGCCTACTTTTTCTGCTAATTGTTGCTGTGTTAAATCTAACTGAACACGCGCGACTTTTATTTTACTTACAGCCATTCATGTTCCTCCTTCACCCTTATTGTAATATATATATTCCATTACGTAATTTATATTTTACGAAACCAATTAAGTTTTCACCTTATCTGAATTGGTGTGGGCTAATACACAGTGAGGACATCCCCTACTGCCTATAGTTTCACTTTATTATACACAAAAAGGGAGCCTCCCATAAGAAGGCCCTCTCCTATATTTATATTATAAGAATAAATGACATCCAAATAAGAATGCAAATAAGTATAGTAATGGATGTACTTCCATCCCTTTACCCTTCACAATTTTCAAGACTGGATATACTAAAAATCCAATTGCGATTCCATTTGCAATACTAGATGTTAACGGAATACCTATAAAAATTAAAAATGCTGGTAACGCATCTTCAAATTCATTCCAATTAATATCTCGAATGCTTTGCGCCATTAAACTACCTACTATAATTAATGAAGGAGCTGTAATAGCGGCTACACTTGATAGAGAAGCAATAACAGGACTAAAAAATGCCGTTATAATTGTTAGACCAACAACTACAATCCCTGTTAATCCAGTTTTACCACCTGCAGCAATACCTGCTGACGATTCAATCGTCGCTGCTGTTGGGCTTGTTCCAAAGATAGAACCTGTAGTCCCGCCAATTGCATCCGCAATAAACGCTTTACCAAAACGCTTCTCTGTATTGTCTGTAATTAAACCTGCTTGTTTAATTAAACCAAGTAATGCACCTGTTGTATCGAATAAAAGTACAAGTAAAAATGAAAATACAACGCCGTATAATCCGTATTCAATTACATCTGAAAAGGCATTGATTGGGTTTGAAACGATGATACCCTCTGGTAAATGAGGCACCGCCACAATTTTATCAGCAAACTTCAATTGCCCTGTAAAGAAGGCAATAATTCCTGTCACAATCATACTAATAAATAATGCACCGCTCACACGCAATGTCATTAATACCGCCGCTAATATTAAACCAATTAAAGTTAAAATAACAGCTGGAGAATGAAAATCACCAATCGTAACTAAATTAGACGGATGATCCACGATAATTCCAGAAAGGCGCAATCCAATAAAAGCAATAAATAGTCCAATTCCACCTGCAATTGCATGCTTTAAACTATCAGGAATTGCTAAAATTAACTTTTGCCTAAACGAAGTAAAAGATAATAAAAGAAAAATAATCCCCGTTACAAATACAGCTGAAAAGGCAACTACATATGTAATCCCTTCTGCCTTCTGTACAACAGAATAAGCAAAATATGCATTCATTCCCATAGCTGGAGCAATAACAATCGGGTAATTCGCGAAAATCGCCATACCTACTGTTCCAACAACGGTTGCAATAATTGTTGCTGTAAACGCTTGGTCAAATGGTACACCTGCATCAGATAATATTTTTGGATTGATGACAAGAATATACGCAAATGTAAAAAAAGTTGTGATGCCAGCTAAAAACTCTTGCTTCACAGAAGTGTTATATTTTTGTAATTGAAACATGCTTATGTACCCTTCCTACACCTGAATTATTATCACACATTCTTTTTCTTACTAGTATGCGAGAAAATATAATACTTAATCTTAACAATCAATAAAAAGAAGAGTCAATATATTCCCTAATAGTTCGAATTTTAAGTTTAAGTCTGACAAGTACAGATGTAGTACAGTTCATTATGATTATTTTTGTAGCATAACAGATGGAAATGTTTTATAATTTGAAATAGTTAAATATTTAGTAAACGCATTCAAATATCGTTCACTCTACAAGGGGGATTCTTCTTATGCAGCACACAAACAAATCTGGAACTTTAAATCGTGGTTTAAAAGAACGACATATTACTTTAATGTCACTGGGCTCAGCTATTGGCGTTGGGCTATTTTTAGGATCCGCTTCCGCCATTAAACTAGCAGGTCCTTCTATTTTGCTAGGCTATATGATTGCCGGTCTCGTTATTTTTTTCATTATGCGAGCGCTTGGGGAAATGGCAATTGAACAACCTGTTGCTGGTTCTTTTAGTAAATATGCATATGATTATATTGGACCACTCGCTGGTTATATTACTGGTTGGAATTACTGGTTCTTATGGGTTGTTACTTGTATGGCTGAAATTACAGCAGCTGGCATTTACATGCAGTACTGGTTCCCTGATATCCCGCGCTGGACTTGGGCATTACTTGCTCTATTATTAATGAGCGCTTTTAACTTCTTATCGGTAAAAGTATTTGGAGAACTTGAGTTTTGGTTTGCTCTCATTAAAATTGTCACAATTATCTGTATGATAGTGGTCGGAGCTGGTATTATTTTATTCGGATTCGGAAACGGTGGTATCGCTACTGGTATTTCAAATCTTTGGTCACATGGTGGCTGGTTCCCAAATGGATTTTCTGGGTTACTACTCTCCATGCAGATGGTACTATTCGCTTATTTAGGCGTTGAAT
The DNA here is from genome assembly GCF_001836235.1 of Bacillus sp. HMSC036E02. Taxonomy (NCBI): domain Bacteria; kingdom Bacillati; phylum Bacillota; class Bacilli; order Caryophanales; family Bacillaceae; genus Bacillus; species Bacillus sp. HMSC036E02. Next base: position 29,175 of record NZ_KV827874.1, read on the forward strand.
TAATCGGTGTTACAGCTGGTGAGGCTCAAAATCCGAAGAAAACACTCGCAAAGGCAATTGATAACGTATTTTGGAGAATTCTACTCTTTTACGTTGGGGCATTATTCGTTATGATGGCAATTTATCCATGGAACGAACTTGGTGAGAAAGGCAGTCCATTTGTATTAACATTCCAGCAAATTGGTATCGCAAAAGCAGCAGGTATTATTAACTTTGTCGTATTAACAGCAGCTCTTTCTTCTTGTAACGGTGGTTTATTTAGTACAGGCCGTATGCTATATACATTAGCTCAGCAGAAAAAAGCTCCTGAAAGATTTGGTCGTTTAAATAAAAATGGCATTCCAAGCCAAGGAATTGTAGCAACTGCTATCGTTTTACTAATTGGTGTTATATTAAACTATCTTGTACCTGCAAAGGTATTTACATGGCTTACTAGCATTTCAACTTTCGGTGCAATTTGGACTTGGGGCATTATATTAGTCGCTCAAATTAAATTCCGTAAAAGCTTGCCTACTCAAAATAAACAAAAGTTATCATATAAAATGCCTTTATACCCATTAAGCTCATATTTCTCACTTGCCTTCCTTGCACTAGTCTTATGTATAATGGCATATTCAGAAGATACACGAATTGCATTGATTGTCGGCCCAATTTGGCTTATCGGCTTAGCAATCGTATATTACATGAAAGGGTTTCATAAGATTGATGAAACACCTAACTCAAAAATTAGTTAAGCAAAACATCCCTTCCTTATTACTTGGAAGGGATGTTTTTATATCTATATAAATATTTCTCAACAAAATTCACGGTATTTTTACAATTTTTTAATATTTTTTATGTTTTCCGTCTTTATTTTTACAGAAAAATAAATTACATTATTAAAGCACATATATTTATTATTAGGGGGATTCTTCTATGAAGAATAAAAAATGGATTACATTTTCTTTAGCAACAGCAATTACACTAAGTATAGGGACCTCGTTCATACCGTCTACTTATGCCGAAAGCTCTGTAGACCCAGCTCCTGAAATTGCTGCAAAAGTTGTAAATCAAAACAATGGGAAGAAAGTATTATTTGATAATACACACGGTCAAACTGCTGGGACAGCTGACTGGGTTATTGACGGCGGCTTTTCTGACTTCGGAAACGGCATTGCAAAAAACGGATATCACGTAAAGGAACTTCGTAAATCAACACCTATTACGTACGAAGATTTAAAAGATTACAATGTATTTATCGTTCCAGAAGCTAATATTCCTTACAAAAAATCTGAGCAGGACGCTATGTTACAATATGTAAAAAATGGTGGTAGTATCTTCTTTATTGCTGATCATTACAATGCAGATCGTAATAAAAATCGCTGGGACTCTTCTGAAGTATTTAATGGATATAGACGCGGTGCTTGGGATAATCCAGCAAAAGGAATGTCTAATGAAGAAGCAAATTCACAAGCTATGCAAGGAGTAGAAAGCTCTGATTGGCTCTCTGACAACTTCGGTATTCGCTTCCGCTACAATGCACTTGGTGATGTTTCAGCGAAAACAATTGTATCACCTGAACAATCTTTCGGAATTACAAAAGGTGTTTCGTCTGTAGCAATGCATGCTGGTTCTACTCTAGCAATTACAAACCCAAAACTAGCAAAAGGACTTGTTTACCTTCCAGAAAATCCATCAAAATGGAATAACGCTGTTGATAGTGGCGTTTATAATGGCGGTGGTATTGCAGAAGGCCCATATGCTGCAATTGCAAAAGTAGGACTTGGAAAAGCTGCCTTTATTGGTGACTCTTCTCCTGTTGAAGATGCTACGCCAAAGTACGTTCGTGAAGATTCTGGCCAAACAAAGAAAACTTACGATGGTTATAAAGAAGAAAACGATGCTATCTTATTAGAAAACATCGTAAATTGGTTATCAAATAAAGAGACATTTACAAGTTTAGATCAAGTAAATGGTTTACAACTTGATTCACCTACAGCTCTACAGACATTTGAACAGCCAAGCTTATCAACAGAACCACAACCTGAACCTTGGGGTGCACCAAATGCAGGTTATCAATGGTTTAATACAAATACTTTCAAACCAGGTTCATACGGTTATAATGGTGCGGTAACAACAAGCGACTACGTCGTTACACACCCTAGCATTCTACCAAACAATGAAATTTTCCAAATGAAGATTCAAGTAAACAACTTACTACCTAATACAACTTATAACAACTATTCTTTAGGTATCTTCACTACTGGAGGAACACAAGTGGCTAAAGTACAAAATGCAAACGGCACTTGGCCATCTACTTTTGGATATAGCAGTGCATTTTCTTTCACAACAAACAGCTTAGGCTCTGCTGAGAAAGTTGTAAATGTACAGATTGATTCAAATACAATTGGACAAGCAACGCTTCGTCTACGCCAAAATACAACAACGAAATATAATGAAACTGTAACAATTAATAAGAAATAATAAAAAAGGCAATCCATACATGGATTGCCTTCTTCTTACTTCTCTTCCTTCGAGAAAAACATTCTTGAAATAACGATACCTATACTACCGACGATTAGGAATAACACTGCCCTAATCATCATCGATACCTCTGGTAAGTCAAGTAAGAATAACTTCCCTACCGTTACGACTAAAACGACTAAACCAGCATATAATATTTCATTCATATTTCTATTTCTTCCAAACCAAACCGCAAATAATGCATATACCATCCATAATAACGATACTGATACACTAATTACGCTTCCATCAGTAGATAAAACTTCACCGATTCTCGTAATTGTAATAAATACAATTATCATAAACCAATAGAGCACTATAGAATACATATATTTGCCGAAGCTCGCTAATACTTCTTTCGCTTCTCTCATGCAATAATAGAACGTTCCTATTAAAATAAGATGAGCAACAAAGCCTGCCGAAATAAATTGATCAAACGGGCTAAAAATAGTCTGTATCATTCCAATTGCGTAAACCGTCGCACTAACATACAATTTTATCTGTTGTTTTACTTTAATAGAAGTGACCATGCCGAGGAAACCTTGTAATAATAGTACAATCGCTGCATTCACTAAACTATACTCATATAAAATTGCTAAACTAAATGCTCCCATTGCGAAACCAAATAAGAGATTTGTAAATGTAGAATGTCTATTTTTCCTATATTCAAATACGAACATAGCGGCATGCACGATTGCACTAATAATTAATCCCCATGTTGTAAAATCAGGTATTTTTGAAATAGCTAGTATAAAGAACACTGCATTTGCACTAAATATCGCCAAACGTGGTTCTAGTATAAAACTTCTCTCCGTAAACATATGCCAAAATAATAGTAAATGAATCAAACCATATACAATCGTTAACTGTATTTGCAAGTTCTCTACTAACATTGACATAACAGCAAAGAAAACGAAAAGGACAATGGCAGCAACAGCGTAAGAAATCATATATAAGTATTTATAACGATTTTTCAACGCATACCATAATAAACTAAGTGTTAATACTGTCTCATATCCAAAGAAAATATAAGGATTAGGAGTCGTACTATTTAACAAGAATGGTACGAAGAACGCTCCGACCGCTACGAAAATAGTGAGATATTCCGATTGATATCTTTTCGCTAAATAAATACCTAAAATAACCCATGCAATATTACAGAGAAACGCGACACTTGCCGGAATAAATCCATATAAATAATGTGCTGCAAACGTTGTTAGAACAATCCCGGTAATACTTCCTCCAGCTAATACTAACCCTAACGCCTGCCGCTCTCTTTTAATTTGAATATCTCCTATATAATACAATCCGATAGATAATACGATACCAAACACAATTCGTATCGCTGGTGTTAATAAGCCAGCATCTACCCCTGCTTTAAATAACCAGATCACTCCAAGCAACATAATACCGACAAATACACGCGGTAACCATGTTTGACAAAACTTAATAATATTAAATGGCTCTGGTTTAAAAGCAGATATATCTACTTGTTTTACCTCACGTTCTTGCAAAGGCTCTTTTATCTTAACTATTTCTTCTTTTGGCTTTTCCTCCATTACCGTTTCAATATATTCTTTCTTGTTCTTACTAACATGTTGCTGAGCGTTTTCTACTTCTATTTCCCTTTGCTTCACTTTTAATTCAGCAAGTGCTTCTTGAATTGTTTCAATTGCCGTTTCGAGTGCTTCTATTTTCTTATCCAAATCCTTCTTCATACGCTCCCCCCTCATTTGTAACTCTCATTAAACCTATATATTACCAATTATCTTTATCATACTCTTAGTCTATTCATTTTCAATAGTATTTTTTCCAAAAAAGAAAGGCGTCTTCCAAAATCGGAAAACACCTTTTTACTCAGTTATTCTTATTTAAAACAATGCTAACGATGAAACCAAGACACATGCCTACAATAGCTGGAACAATCCACCCAACACCTTCTGTATAAAACGGAATGTATTTTAATGCTGACGTCCACTGATTCATCATTACATTTTTATTTAAAATATCAATTGCACTAAATATCGCTACAACCAAAACAGTTACTGCATATACGTATGCATACTTTCCAATATACTTATGGAATAACCCTAGAATAATAAGAGTTAATGCAATTGGATAAATAAATCCAAGAATTGGAACTGATACTTTTAAAATTTGCGTTAATCCTAAATTAGCTAAGATCATACTAACAACGCTTACTATAAATGCCCACACTTTATAAGATACTTTCGGAAATGCACTCGTAAAAAATTGACTACAAGACGTAACAAGTCCAATTGAAACACATAAACATGCGATAGTAAAAATAAGACCTAATAAAACGACTCCGCCCTGCCCAAATAATGTAGTCATAACTTGCGCTAACACTTTCGCACCGTTATCGAATGTTCCTAATGAGCCACTAATTGCCCCCACATATCCAAGGATGACATAAATAATCGATAATAATAATCCTGCCACAATGCCAGCAATACTCATATATTTCGCTAAACTTTTATCATCTTCAATACCTTTTGCACGTAATGCATTTGCAATAACAATTCCAAAGATTAAAGCAGCTAACGCATCCATTGTTAAATATCCATCTAAAAACCCTTGAAACATAGGAGCTTGTCCATAGTTCCCTATTGGTTCTTTCATATCTCCTACCGGTGTAAACATACTCTTTATAAAAATAAGTGCAATCATACATAATAATAACGGCGTCAATACTTTTCCAAACAACCCCATTAATTTAGATGGAGATAAACTTAACCAGTAAACAATACTAAAGAAAATAACTGTGTAAAACAACAATAGTCCGCTTCCTGCTTCAGGGAATAACTGACCTGGCCCCATTTCAAAAGCTAAACTTCCCGCACGTGGTATACCAAGCCCAGGTCCAATAAATACATACACGATACATGGAAAAATAATTGCAAATGAAGAATGAACCCTACCCGCTAACGTTTGAAAACTTCCTGCTTTTGCAATAGAGATAACACCTAATATAGGAAGACCTGTTGCTGATATAATAAACCCTACTAATGAAATCCAAACATGTTCTCCTGCTTCATATCCAAGGAAAGGTGGAAATATCAGATTCCCTGCTCCAAAGAACATAGAGAATAACATAAGGCTAATAAGTAAAATTTCTTTTTTCTGTAACAATTTCATTTCTTTCTCCTTCTTTAATTTCACCTTTTATGAAATCAATTTCACATATAAAAAGTACAATAACCCGCTTCCTTACAAAGAAAACATAGTCCATAGTCTATCACAAAAGAAACACCCATTCTATAGCTATTCCTCTTTTCCAATTTCTTCTGAAAAATCAACCTTTATTGACTTATAATAGTTAATAAGGTAAAATATTAAATGTACAAAATTATTAACTTTGTTTTTGTTTGTGTCAGGAGGAAAATAACATGGAATCAGCGATACAACTAGAAAGAGAACAACAAAGAAAAAAGAAACATCCTCCAGGTTTATACTTACTCTTCTTTACAGAAATGTGGGAAAGATTTAGTTACTATGGATTACGAGGATTATTAACATTATATTTAACGACAGCTTTAGTAAGCGGTGGTCTTGGGTTTAGTCCCGCATGGGCACTCTCTATTTACGGATTTTATACTGGAGCCTGTTATTTCACACCAATGATTGGTGGATACTTAACAGACCGTTTTCTAGGTAGACGAAAAGCAATCACAATTGGTGGTATAACAATGGCAATCGGTAACCTTACACTATTTGCCTTGCAAAACCAATTAGGCCTATACCTCGGATTAGCGCTTATTATTATAGGTAACGGATTCTTCAAACCGAACATCTCTACACTGGTTGGAGAATTATACGAAGAGAACGATCCAAAACGTGATAGTGCATTTACCATTTTCTATATGGGTATTAATGTCGGATCATTTTTAGCTCCACTCGTTTGCGGATTTTTGTCAGAAAATTTATTCAAAACAACAGTTGATGGCGTTGTACATTACGGATTCCGTTACGGTTTCTTAGCCGCTTCAATCGGAATGATCATTGGACAAATTTTATTTACAACACTATCAAATCGCTTCCTTGGTAACATCGGTAAAAAACCAACTCGCGATTTACAAACAGCTGCTGGACAACCATCAGTAGGAGATACACCGTTAACCAAAAAAGAAAAACAACGTACCGCAGTTATTGTCATTTTAACATGCTTCGTTGTCTTCTTCTGGGCTGGCTTTGAACAAGCTGGTAGCTCATTAACATTATATACAAACAAATTTGTAGACCGCTCTGTGTTCGGATGGGAAGTTCCAACATCTTGGTTCCAATCGGTCAATCCATTATTTATTATTTTACTTGCTCCAGTCATTTCTGCATTATGGGCAAAACTTGCAACTCGCAAGCAGGGTGATTTAAAAATCCCAACTAAAATGGGACTTGGTATGATCTTACTCGGTATCGGTTATATCATTCTCGTTATCGCTACATTAAAAACAGGTAGTGATGAACATAACATTACAGAAAAAGCAAACTTACTGTTTATCGTCTTTACGTATCTTTTCCATACGTTAGGTGAGCTATTCTTATCACCTGTCGGACTATCAATGGTTAGTTCGCTTGCTCCGGTAAAATTAGCATCTTTATTAATGGGTGTATGGCTAGCAAGTTCAGGTATCGCCAACATTTTAGGCGGACAACTTGCAAGCTTCACAACTTCACTTGGATACGCTGAAGTATTCACAGTTATTGGCGCTGTGGCAATTGTATTAGGCTGTGTTTTATTATTAATTTCTAAGAAATTAGTGAAATGGATGGATTAAAAAAGATGAGGAATTTCTCCTCATCTTTTTTATGCTGTTTTACCTTTTTCTATTGCTTGTTCGTACAGCTCTTTATGTTCTTTATATTCACTTGGTACGAAACTCTTATAGAAGAATGAGAACCAGCTGTCTCCTTTTTTATACCCTTCTTCTCGAATTTCCGCTGCTTTTTTATTCGATTTAAATCCTTCAGTAAACCACTTCTTTAACAATTCATTTCGTTCATACTTAGCAGGAACTTTTAAATCATAGTTTTCAAATGCATACTTATAGCCATCCTTTTCTACTGCCTTTTTTGTAGACTTATAGCCTTTTTCATACGCTGTTTCATATGCCTTCACGTATACTTCTTTCTCTCTATTTTCAGGATTCTTTTCAGCTAGTTCTTTCCCTGTCTTTTCCCCTAATTCAGCTTGCTCTTTTTCAATTTTTTCGGTTCTTTCTTTATTCCCTACTTTGAACCCGTCTGCAAAGTTTACCTTAAACTCTGGAGCAACTTGACTATCGTCCATCGTCTCTTGTGCTAAACCTTGTTCTTTTCCTTTTTCAAAATGCGTTTTCTTCTGCTCTTCTAAAGACCATGCGGCTGCATAAGTCGCTTTAAACGCTTGTTTATATGCATCAGATTTTCCAGCTACATGCACTTCTGCATCATTTTTTCCTGCTTTAAAATCAGTTTCTCCATTCTTTTGACCTTCAAGTTGACCTTTTTCCATATCAGCTTGGCGCTGCGCTTCCTCTTGCTTACGTGCCTCTTCAGCTTTTCTTTGTTCCTCGGCTACACGTTGTTTCTCTTCTTCAGCTTTACGCTGTGCTTCTGCAGCACGTTGTTTTTCAGCCTCAGTATTGCGCTGTGCTTCTGCTTGTCTCTCAGCTTCTACAGCACTATTATTATTCTGACTAGGAGCTGGGCTCGTTGCGCCACTACTAGAAGCTGGTTTATTGTGATAATGATATTCCCCGTACTGTAATCCCCACTTCTCACAATTTGTACGACACGTATGTCCGCCATTAGCATCTGTACGCCCTGGATGCGCATAAGCTGAAATTGGAGCTACCAATAACGCTATACTCGTTGTTAAAAGAAGTTTCTTCACCTGTTGTCTCACTCTTGTTCCTCCCAAAATATAGAATTCTAAATTTATTATACATAAATAGAAGAATAATTAAATACAAACCGAAATATTCTATTATTTCTCAACATTAGTAAAAAAGAAGGGGAACTCTTTAAAGAG
>NZ_KV827874.1:37807-101308 GCF_001836235.1 Bacillus sp. HMSC036E02
CTCTTTAAAGAGTTCCCCTTCTTTTTTACTTCTTCGCCTTCGTTCCTACTAAATCACCAGCAACAACATAACGCTTAGAATTGTCCTTTACAGATACACATGTAATAAGCGTTATCTCATCTTTCCCATGATCCTCTACAACTTCCCACTTATCAGGGGTCACTTCAGATACACCAGTAACCGCATACTCATATTCATTTTCATTGTCATACAAATAAATTTTATCGCCTTTTTTCAAAGAAGCTATATCACTAAATAAAACACCTTTTTTAGACATATTATGTCCTGCTAATGCGTAATTTCCTTTTCCCATAACTTGATTCTCTTTTACTGTCGCTGCACCTGATAATAAGTTTTTTTCAGTAGAAGCTTTTAAAACAGGCAGTTCTACTGAAACACTTGGAATCGAAATACGACCAATTACTTGTTTCTTATCTAATGATGCATTCGCTACTTCCGCCAAGTCTGGTTGATTAATTTTGGAAGCATCTACAAATTCCGTCTCATGCTTTTCATAATCCATCTTTTGAACAGCCTGCACATTTTCAGTCTGTTTCTTTTCAGCCTGATATCCATCATAAAATGGCTTTCCAATTAACACGCCACCTACAACAAATAGCAGAATTGCTACTATACTATAAATTCTTTGCTTATTCATACACAGTTCCTTTCCCTTACAAAATCTTACTCTATATAAAATGATAAAATAATATCGCTATATGTACAAGTATTAGCTTAAAAAGAAACCTTCTTGCCGGTGCAAGAAGGTTTCTTTTTAAGCTAATTTATTTCTGTATAGTGATACGTGAAATACTGTCATTTGAATAAAGAAAATAGAAAATAGAATATATAATGGGTATCCAGGAAGATATTCATTAATAATAGGCGAAAAAGTTAAAAATCCAACTGCACAAGGTAACACAAACCATAACGATACAAATGTTGTTCTACAAGCTTTATCCGTAATCGCTTTTTCACGTTCATCTTCTAGTGGAAATAATAATGGATACATCCAAAAAGATAAATTCTTATATTTTTTCTTTTGAATTCTATAAAAAATTGTAACTATAATTGCTCCAATAAATAATAAAATGAATGGTACTCCATTAAACCATACTTCAAACGGGAATTTCTCGTTTTTAATTATATCTGCTAACTCTGTAATAACACTATAAAATTCAACAAATGTCCAACATGCTAGTGCAGTATAGAGTACATTTATAATATAAGAAGAAACAATTCTATTCATCCTTTTCCCCCTCCTTATTTAAAACAAACACATCTTCCATCTTTAACTGAAACACATCACAAATCGTAAGTGCCAATAACAACGAAGGAACGTAATCCCCTTTTTCAATTGCTGCAATTGTTTGTCTCGTTACTCCAACCTTTTCTGCTAATACGCTTTGCGTAAAGTTAAAACGAGCTCTTAATTCTTTTACTCTGTTTAAAATGGTCAAATTTACCACCTCTCACCATTATTGTATGCTATCCTTAACAAAATGTAAACTCAACTTAACATTATTATTATAAAAAAATCCAACTCTACGTATTGTAAAGTTGGATTACGTGTTAGTTTAAAATTGTAACTTTAACTGTTCTTCTGCCCCAACTACTTGATGAACCTTTATCTGGCATTAAAACATCAATTCTATGCCCCTTAATAGCTCCACCAGTATCGGCTGCAATTGCTACTCCATAACCTTCAACATTTACAGTCTTACCTAATGGAATAACATTTGGATCTACAGCAATTAATTTCATTCCTGGGTTTGCAGTTAAGTTATAGTGTCCCCATGCAGAAAATACTTGTTGACCTGGTGCATAACCATTTTCCGCTGGATCAGCTGTATAAGCTGTAGCTTCTACATAAATTTCTTTCCCACCAGCAGTTGGCTTAGAAGGTGGTTCAGGTTGTGCAGGTTTGGTAGGTTCTACCTTCGAATTATTATTAGCAACTGGTTCAGCTGGTTTACTAGCTTTTTCCTGCTTTTGCTTTTCAGCAATTTCTGCTTGTGCTTTCGCTAAAGCTTCTTGCTCTGCTTTTGCAGCCGCTTCTGCTTTTGCACGCTCTTCCGCTGCGATTCTTGCTGCTTCTTGCTCACGAGCAATCGTTTCTTGTACTGTCTTCATATTTGATTCAATTTTAGCTTTTTCTTCCGCTGCTAAATTAAGTTGACTTGCAACTTCATTATATTTAGCTTGAACTGTTTGTAAGTTATCTTGACGTTTTTTCAAGTTATCTTGCAGTTCAGCTTGCGCTTTTGCTAATTTTTGTTTGTCTACTACTAAAGATGCTTCTTTTTCGTCAATTGTTTTCTTGTCCTCTTCAATTTGACGAAGATCTTGTTCTTGTAGACGTAAAATTTCTTTATCAGCTTCTAGAATAGTAGAAACTGCGTTCATACGTTGTAAGAAGTCTGCAAAGTTTTTTGACTCTACTACAACTTCTACTACTAAACTTGTATTTGAACTGTTTTGAACAGAAACCATACGTTTTCTCATAATATCTTTACGAGCAAGGACTTTATCCTCCAAAACGACAATTTCTTGCTTTTTTTGCTCAATCTGCTTATGTGTTTCATCGATTTTACGTTGAATAGCAGCTTGATCCTCTTTATTTTTTGCAATTGTATTATTTAAATTATGTAGTTCGTTTTCGATACCTTTAATTTCTTTACTAACAGCTTGCTTCTCTTGCTCTTTCTTTTGCATTTCTGCATCGTTTTGTTGCAATTGCTGTTGCATGTTGTTAAGTTTCTCGTCGTTTGACTCTGCTTTAACAGCGACTGTACTAGAAAGACCGATAATTCCTGCTAATACTAGACAGCTGATTCGCTTAAAATAGTTCATAATCCGACTCCCTTCTTATACAGTTATACATGATTTATTTTACAGTTTGTTTACAAAACGATTAAATACAGTTTATTTTTCGTGACGAAAAAAAGAGAATTATGAATAAAATGTAATAGATTCTTAAATATTTAACAATTCCTATATTTAAAAAATACAAAAGATGCTAAAATCCAAATATAGAGAAAATATAACTTTCAAAGGCGGTTGAAATAAATACATGTTTACTCAAAAAAAATCACTCCAACATACAATTGCTCAATTAGAAGAGCGTATACAAGAATTAGAAGCAGAATTAAAACAAAAAGATATCGAAAAGCAAGAGACTATTTCTACTATCCACGATCGTGTACAAAGCGTTATCCAAGAGCATCAACTTGTAAATAACCAACATAATACACTTCAAAATTTAGTTCAACAGTTAAGTTCATGTTTCGAAAATGTTTCAACACGTACGTCACATTCCAATGAGTTAAATAATGAAATGTTACAAAAGGAACAAAGCTTAATTCAGTCTATTGCAGAAATTATTGACTGCTCTAATGAAGGAAAAGAATCCGTTCACCGTTTACTTATTGTAATTAATAAATTAGGTGAACAATCTCAACGCACGTCTAATAGTATGAATCATCTAAGCGAACGCTCAAAGGAAATCGAGCAAATTGTAGAAGTCATTCAAAACATTGCAGCACAAACAAATTTACTTGCATTAAATGCGAGTATTGAAGCCGCACGTGCTGGAGAGCACGGTAAAGGATTCGCCGTCGTTGCCAATGAAGTAAGAAAACTAGCGGAAAGTACAGCAGAAAGTACAAAAAACATCGGCAACTTAACGAAAAAAATACAAGAAGAAATTGAAAAAGCATATGATAACACAAAAGATAATTTACATTTAGTCGATGAAGGTGTAGAAATGAGCGCCGATACAAATGCTAGAATTGAAAATATTTTAGTTATGATTCAAACGTTACAAAATGGTGCTACAAATGTTATTAAGGCTATCGAAAACCAAAAGTCTTGTAATGATGACATATTACGAGAATTCGCTAACACACAACAAATGTTCCAAAAATTAAATACTACTATTATGAATCATATTCATGATGCTGAAAAAGTCGATGTTCAATTATCTAAAAGTCTTCAAGGAACAGTGACTTCTTAATTAAAATTAAGAATCCCTTATACTGCTATAAGGGATTTTTATTTTATTTTGAATATTTATTTCTTTTCAATATTCATCCATATCTTTGTTATAATGGAAAAGTTGTTTCTTTCAACTAATAAACAAGGAGGTTATTATGGAACAATTTTACTACGTTTTAAAATATTTAATTCTCGGTCTGTTCCAAGGACTAACAGAACCAATTCCGATTTCTTCAAGTGGTCATCTCGTTTTAGCACAACATTTGCTAGGACTAAAAATAGAAGGGTTTAGCTTCGAACTACTTGTTAATTCAGCTTCATTATTAGCTGTATTACTTATTTATAGAAATGATTTAATTCGTCTAACGAAGAATGGTCTCTCTTATATATTTACAAGAGCAGAAGACGCAAAATCAGATTTCTTCTTTATTATTTATCTTGTTATTGCAACCATTCCAGCAGGTGTTATTGGTGTTTTATTTAAAGATTACATCGATCAGTACTTAAAAGGTGTGAAGATGGTTGGGGTTTCCCTTCTTATTACTGCTGTCGGCCTTTGGATTATTAGAAATTTACGCGGTCGTAAAAATGATGGCGACCTTTCTATGAAAGATGCAATCATCGTCGGATTAGCACAAGCTTGTGCACTGATTCCCGGAATAAGCCGATCTGGTGCCACAATCGTAGCAGCAATGTTACTTGGTATGAAGCAAGAAACAGCTCTTCGCTTCTCATTCTTACTATACATTCCTGTTAGCTTAGGTGGCTTATTGTTAAGCATTACAGACATTGCAAATGACCCAAATCTAGACACATTATTCGTACCATATGTCGTTGCATTCATCGCAACATTTATCATGACGTATATTTCACTAAAATGGTTTATGAACATTATGGCAAAAGGAAATTTAAAATATTTCTCTTTCTATTGTATTATCGTAGGTGTACTTACTCTTATTTTCTTATAAAGTAAAACTTACAAATTAAAAGCGAGTCATCTAGTGTAATAGAATGACTCGCTTTTTTATACCTTTATTAAGTTAAAACCTATTATTTACTTACAATTTTCAGAATAGTATAATATTTATCAAGTTCACTATTACAGTAATTCTATCTTTCCTACTATTATCGTAAAAGAGGTGTTTATATGTTTATAGTTACAAAACTCATTCACATTAAGTACGAATATGAAAATGAGCTACTTTATGGGCTTAGACAATATTATCCTTCCCCCGGAACGAACGGTTGTATTAACATAGAGTTTTCACCTGTTCATCGTACAAATGATAAGGCAGAGTATATGATTCGTATGTTATGGAAAACACAACAAGATTACCATACATGGCTTTCTCAAAAAGAAGGCAATGAAACTTTGAAGCACAAAATACAAGGCTATATCCTTTCTTCCAAATCAAATGCTACCTATGTGCATTAATCCTTCTCTTTTTATTCCTTACGAGGGCCAAAATGATAAAGTTAAATTAATCAGCCCTCATCAATTGGGCTGTTCACAAATAACGAGATAAGGACCCTCTTACTTTTCATACTGTAAGAGGGCTTCTCTTATGCATACACTTTCTTCTCTTGACAATACAAACGAATAACATGTTTATTTTGTTGAAATACATCATGCGTCAGCCGAATAATAATAAAGTTTCGTTTTGTTTGATCATCATGAACAAAAATCTGTTCTCCCTCCTGAAAACGCCATGCACTTTCAAAAGTCGTAATATGATCCCCACTTACAGAAAAAAGTTCATATCGCATCTCTTGTACCCTCTCTCAACTTATATAATCACAATATCCTTATATTAAATTTATTATAACTTAATCCCTATCAAATTAGTAATCTTTTCTATTTCGAAAGGTTTTAACTTTGTATTTAAATATTTTTAGCGCTATAATGATAAACGAATTTTTATTGAAAGGAGTTTTACTTTGACTGCATATTTATTTCCAGTGAAAACAGCATTTATTTTATTTCCTTTTTTAGCAATGTTTCTTTTAATCCCTTTTTTAATATTTAATTATCGAAAATACGGTTATTTAAATAAATGGCGCTCATTTATTTTATACTCACTATTACTTTACTTATTAAATGCCTATTTTCTTGTTATTTTGCCGTTGCCACAAACGTTTGATACTTGTAGCCTACAACCGGCTAATACACAACACATGCAACTCGCACCATTTTATTTCATACAAGAGATTAGTAGTCATACATCGGCAGTTTTAACGAAACCAGCTACTTATTTCTACTTATTAAAAGAGTCTGCGTTTTTACAAGTTGCCTTTAACGTTCTATTAACTGTTCCATTCGGTATTTACTTACGTTATTATTTCCGACGTAGTTTCTTACAAACAATTTGCATTTCCTTTTTCCTTTCACTATTTTTCGAGCTAACACAAGTGACTGGATTATACGGTATATACAATTGTGCATACCGATTATTTGATATCGATGATTTGTTTTTAAATACATTAGGTGGCGTAATTGGTTTTATCATTGCACCAATATTTACGTACTTCCTTCCGAAGACAAACGAGTTAGATAGTCATATTGATTTGGAAACGAAACCAGTCGGATTCATTCGTCGCCTTATCGCGATGCAAATTGATTGGATTTTCTTATCTATCGTCGTACCTGTCGTTAAAAACAAAGGAAATTCTTTCTTCGTTTCTAATATGCAATCTTACACCAATATGTATGAACTCATTTTCATTACGTGTTCAATCCTTATTTACTTTATTATTATTCCATACTTTACTAACGGAAAAACAATTGGGAAAGCATTGCTTCGCATTCACGTGAAAGGAAAATCAAATCGTATTACATTAAAAGAACTATTTATTCGCTACGGTATATTTTATTTTGCGTTAGGTGGAATCAATTATATTCTTTCTAGTAGCTCTATTTTAAATCACACAGAGCCTCTAATATTACTCGTTACATTGTTATTCCTATTCATCATTAACGGCCTATTTATTATTCATGTTTTACTACATGTATTTAGCCGGGATAAACTACTATTTTATGAACATATTAGTCATACAAGAAATGCAATTACACTAAAAAAAGCTGACAAATAATTATTTGTCAGCTTTTTCATATACATAATGTGAAACTTTAATTAGCCCTCACCTAACTTCTTTGCTTCCACTGAATTTTGAGGTAGGGGTCTTACTGCCTGACAAATAGCGGGATAAATAACTTCTCCGCATAAGGATTAAAAAACATTCCAAGTTCATCTAGAGATTTCCTCACCTGTAAAAACGAATGAAACTCTGGATATATATATTGTAATTGTTCATACGATAATGTATGCATTTTCCCCCAATGTGGACGCCCTTCATACTTCAGAAAAATCTTTTCCACTTCGCCAAAGTAAGCAGCATATTTCATACCTTTATACATATGAACAGCGATATATGCTGAATCTCTTCCATAGGCCGGACTAAGCCATATATCATCCCCTTTCACATAGCGGCATTCGATTGGGAAGTGCACCTTATACTTTTTCTTTTCAATAAGATTTGAGATTTCTTCTACAACCGTCCTCATATACTTTGAAGGAATGCTATACTCCATTTCATAAAATGGCACCGTACGTGATGTAGCAAATACTTCATAGCTCGGGCCAATTATTTTTGTGTTTGGTACAGCTTTAGCTGATAACCGACTCACGCCTTTACTTATAGAAGGAAACCATTTACATCCTTTAGATAGTAAAGAGAACATCCTATTTTCAAGTAACTCCACCTTTAGTTTATGCCATTTCAAATCACTGCCTTTATTCGTTGTTTCGTTCGTAAGTTTCACTTGTACTTCATCAGAATAAGGAAAAACGAAAAATTCAAAATGACGATGCTTCTTATATTCTTCTAGTTTGTTCATTACAGTGGATAATGACTGTTTTTCACTTTCATAAACGAGTGAATACGCTGGAATAACCTTCAATTTTATCTTTACAATGATACCTAACATTCCAAGTGACAACTGAAACGCTCTCCAATATTCTACGTTCTCAGCTTCCGAACAAACTATACTCTCACCATTAGATAGAACTGCCGTAATCTCTATAACTTGTGTTGATAAACTCCCAAAGGTAATACCCGTTCCATGAGTCCCCGTACTAATCGCTCCTGCAATAGATTGCGAATCAATATCCCCTAAATTTTCTTGCGCATAACCTTTTTCCTCAAGTAACTTCCCTAAATCATATAACTTTGTTCCTGCCCATACTTCAGCAACCATCTTCTCTGCATCAATATTCACAATACCCTTCAATTCATCTAAAGAAACTAAAACTTCTTCCGTTTGCACAAGGGGGGTAAACGAGTGTCCTGAACCGACAACACGAATTTTCTTTCCCTTTTTTCGCGCAAGCCCCACAACTTCTACTACATCTTGTATACTTTCTGGATACATCGTATAATGCGGCGTTCCTTCTACATTCCCTGTCCAATTTCTCCACTTTTGTCCCTTTATAGAAAGCATTGGCCATCCCCCCGATATGTTGAATACTCCCCGACAATCTCTCCTTTTTTAACACGATATAAAAAAGGAAAGCGTTCACATAATTCACCAGCCTTACTATGACGAAACAAAATGGTCTCTCCTATATCCACTCGTTCCTCGCCGTTATAAAAAATTGGCGTTTGTACCTCGCCAGCACCTTCTAAAGCTAATAATTTTGCACCCTTCGGTCTCCAAACTTCAGGCTCTTTATCTTTTCCAACTGCTCCTGAAGCAATATATCCACCACCTAGGCAAGTGTAAATAAACGGGACTGGTTTACGAACAACTGGTAAGGCAAATCCGACCGCTGGATGAAATTTCACCTCTTTATAATAATCAAACAGCTTCGGAGAATAAAAAGCAGAACCTATTGTAATCTCTGAAACTGAATTATC
The DNA here is from genome assembly GCF_001836235.1 of Bacillus sp. HMSC036E02. NCBI lineage: Bacteria > Bacillati > Bacillota > Bacilli > Caryophanales > Bacillaceae > Bacillus > Bacillus sp. HMSC036E02. The sequence continues at coordinate 46,718 of NZ_KV827874.1, forward strand.
TTTCTCGGTTGTTTTTATGCTTCCTGTTCCGCCTCCATTTACAAACCTTAGCTCAATACCAATGTTTTGTATTGCTTTTACAATATGTTCTCTTCTTTCTTTAACTTCTAGCACTGATTTCTGCTTTAAATACGAAATCAATTTACTTTTCAACCATTGATTCGGTATATAATCGCCCACCCCGGCAATTTGAGCTTCATATCCCATTACACCATCTAACATTAAATATGATGACCTTCTCACCTTTTCTACTACTTTCAACGCATCCTGCACATTTTTTACTGGGGACCTTTGTACACCAAAATGAAATTGAAAGAAGCGACTACTCATATCAATATCCAAACAAACACGAAAACATCCTTTAGATTGCTCAGCAATGTTTTCTAAATACACAATATGCTCTTCACAATCCACCATACAAGTTATAATGAAACCTTTCTTTGTTAACAAACTAATTTCATACAGAGCTCTTTCATCGTAAGCAGGATATCCAAGCAATAAATCATTAAATCCTTGTTCTATTAAAAATAAAATCTCTCTAGGTGAAAAGCACATAATACCTTGAAATCGATCATTTGCAGCTAGTATCTTTTGCATAATCGGAACAGAGCGTAACGATTTACTCGCTATACGAATCTTTTTATTTCCACTTAACTCTATAATCGATTGAATATTTCTATCTAAAGCCACTTCATCCAAAAATGCACACGGTAATGGAACTTCTTTAAAAATTCCTCGATCCACATTTTTCTCTCCTCTTCTCAATATGTCTTATACATATTGGAAAGAAAGTGTGATTTTCCTGTTTGCAAATAAAAAAAGTTTCTTCTTTACGAAGAAACTTTTTGAAACTACTTCATAGAAATAGTCGCCTCTACTGGATAATGATCAGAGTAATCATTATACGTATATTTCTGGAACCATGATGTAACAGTCCATTGTGGAGATTGCGGCTGTAACACCTTATTCTCTATATACGATGGGTTCGCATGGTCTTTACTTGCAATAATATAATCTAAATACTCAGCAGGACTATCAGGGAAATTATATTTTGCAATACTGTTTGTCGTTGCGTCCCAAGTCGCTGTATGTCCAGTATAAGATGGTACAGAAGCGTTCAATGTTTTAAACATAGATGCATACTCTGAGTCATTCTTGTTCTCTGCATTTATTTTATTTACGTTCATATCACCACCAATTAACACATACTCATTATTTGGTATATTTTTATTTTTAATAAAGTCTTGAATTTCTTTTAATTGGTCTGTACGTACAGATGCAGGTGAAGTTTTTCCGCACATACTATCTTCCGCTTGCAAATGCGTACCAATTACATGAACAAAGTGATCATTTTTCTTAATTTTCGTGTATACAAATCCTTTATTCGATAAATTATCTGGCCCGCATCCTTTTGCAAATACATATTGAATCTTTTCAGCGATTGGCCATTTGCTCACAATCGCAACGCCACCATCTTCAGGAGTTGAAGATGAATAGTTTCCTAACGTTTTATCCCATTCACTTCCACTACTACGACCTAATACTGCTGTTTGATTTGGATATTCTTTCTTCAAATTCCCTAATAAACGATCTGATGCGCTATTATCAAACACTTCATTTAATATAACTACGTCTTGATTCTTTATATAATCTGCCGCCCCGATTAAATCAGCACGCTCAGTTTGTCCCCAGTTCGGATATAAGTTTGTTGATAGCATATATACATTATGCGTCATCACTTTTAATGTATCGTTTTGATTTGTAGACGCTTCTGCTTGAGCTGACGTTCCGCTATATAAAGCTCCTAGACCAACACCTAAGCTAAGTACACCTTTTAGCAATTTACCTTTCACGTTTCATACCTCCATGTATTGTATAGTGATAAAAAGGCCAAATACTCTATTCTGAGATTTGACCTTTTTTAAATACTTAACGATTTCCGTACGTATCAAACCAAAGCTGAATATATCCAGCAGTAACACGTTGTGCATCCATTAAACGCTTACCTGTCATTGGTGTAACTTCAGCGCGCCATTTATCTGCATATTCTTGTGATACAGCAGCTCTCACGAACCAATCTTTCGTATTATCATTTACAATGCCAGCGTAATCTTGTTTCGCAACTACTGCCGCTCCATGAATCCAATCTTCTGGATTCGTACCTTTCCAGTTCCAATATCCATTTCCATCCGTTACTTTATAGTTATCTTTTATCGTATCTACAAAGTTTTCATATTTAGAATGGAACCCTTGTGGATACGAAAGGTTCGTAAAGTTTGCTGCATGCATCGGTTGGTTTACATCCCCTAGATAATGAAGAGATAATCCTAAATAGAAGAATGCTTGTTTCATATCTTTATTTTTGTAAGACTCACCAGCTAATTTAAAATACTTAGCTCCAGTTTCCTTTGCCTGCTTTGCATACGGAATATAAGTTTTCCCATTGTCAGGGTCATAGAAATGTGAAGCAAATGTGCTATTATCATAGTAAGGATTTTCATAGTCAGCAGCATAAATACCGTTCTCTAACTCCGTACGCCATTCATTTAATAGTGCAACTCGATCTTGTTTTACAAGTGTTGTATTACGAGACATAATATCAATTGCACGGTTTACAATCCATAAATGAGAATTCACGCCTTCTTTATGTTTATCTTCAGCAGACCAGCGCGGAATAACTCCAAATCTCTGTCCCCCATCATTTTCATGAGCAAATGCAACACTTTGTAATGGAGCAACTAATGTAATAGCTGCCGCTAAAGCAAGTACTTTCTTTTTCATATAAAATCCTCCATTTTATAATTGAATTATTGTAAACATTTTGTTAGGATCCTATGATGTCGTCCGGTTAACCTATGACTAGAATATCCCACCTTTCACGAAATTTCTATCAATAAATTAAAATATGCAAATGTTCATATCATTATAACTTTATACACAGTGAATATAATGAATGAATACACTTTCATTTTAATAAACTATTATTAAGGCTTGTCTAAACTAATGTAAAAAAAGAGTAAAGCATCTGAATGCTTTACTCTTTTTTTCTATTCGATAATATACTTGGCAATTGTACATTAACTGCTAACTTATGAATAAATCCAAACACTAATCCAATCCCAATAAATATGTATAAGATTGTAAATATCTTTCCGAAATCAGTTTGCGGACTAAAATTCCCATCACCGACAGTCGTCAACGTGACCACACTAAAATATAAAGCGTCAATAGGACGTAATTCTTCAACTGTACTATAAAAAATCGTACCCGATATTAAAGTCAAAATTGTTAATACGAATAATACTTGAAATTCTTTATCTTTCCACGCTCGTAAACAGGCTCTTAACATTCGCTTTAAAGTTAACAAAAATGAAAGCATTAGATTCTCCCTTCCAAACAAAAATACATTTAGTCAAAGGAAAGTCTATCACCTTTCAGTATAGAAAAAAAGTAGCCCTCTTCTATTTCTAGAAAAGGGCTACTCTATTCAATTCTATCTTATTTAGGTGAAACAAGAATTTTCACTTGTGTTTTATCTTTTACAAGTGCTTCAAATCCTTCTTCAACAACTTGATCGACTGTAATTTTTTTCGTAATTAATTTCTCTGCTTGAATTTGACCAGAGCTAATTAATTTAATAACAGCTGGGAAGATGTGACGGTATCCTAAAATACCAATAACTTCTTTTTCTTTTAATACTAAGTTATTTGGAGTAATTGTTGCGTCTTTTTCCCATACACTAACAATTACAGTTTGTCCTTCGAAGCTTGTACTTTCAATCGCTTGGCGTAGTACAACTTCAACACCTGTTACTTCAAAGCTAACATTTACACCTAAACCATTTGTTAAGTTACGAATTTCAGCTAACACATCTTGAGTTGCTGGATTTAATACATAATCCGCACCTGCTAATTTCGCTAACTCTTGACGTTCTTTAGAAAGTTCAACTGCAATAACAGGAGTTGCTCCTGCTGCTTTAGCTGCTTGGATAACAAGAAGTCCAATTGGACCGCAACCAAATACTGCTACAGCTTCCCCTTCTTTTAATTTACTTTGACGTACTGCATGAACTGCTACTGCTGCTGGTTCTACAAGCGCACCTTGTTCATACGTCATTTCATCTGGAATGTGATGAACCATATCTTCTGGTACTACTGTATATTCAGAGAAACCGCCGCCTTCTCCGCCAAGACCGTGGAAAACAAGTTGTTCACAAACATTGTAATGTCCATGTTTACAAGCTTCACATTTACCACAAGAATAAATTGGTTCTACAACAACGCGGTCTCCCACTTTATGAGATGTAACTCCTTCACCAATCTCTATTACCTCACCACTAAACTCATGACCTAAAATAACAGGTGCTTTCACATGTGTTAATGGATGTTCTTCTGTTGGAATAAAAATAGGCCCTGCTAAATATTCATGCAAGTCTGTCCCACAAATACCACACCATTTAACTTTGATTTTCACTGTTCCTGGTTTTACTGTTGGTTCTGGTACTTCTTCTACTCGTACATCACGTTGATTATGCCAAAGTAGTGCTTTCATTTTATACATCCCTCTCTATGTATATACTTAACCTGGTGAAGTTTACAATTCTATTATAATACTTCTATCCATATATTTCAAAAAAACAATCGCATCTCTACTAATTTTTTACAAATAACGTTCAATATTTTGTCACTTTGTACTTTTTTCCACATCTGTTAATTCAATTTCATTGCAGGTGAAATTAGCATTGTGCCATAATAGCATAGGAGAGGTGAATATCGCTTGAAATATTTTATTTACTTTATCGTTATCGTGGCATTTTTAGATACATTTTCACAATTACCTATTATGAGTACTTTCGCTCAAAGCCTTGGAGGAACCCCTCTTATTATCGGGCTAGTTGTCGGTATGTACTCATTCGCTAATATGATCGGTAATATTATTGCTGGAGCAGCTGTCGATAAATTTGGTGCAAAAAAAATCCTTTATATAAGCATGGGAATTACGAGTTTCATAGTCTTGTTATACACCGTTGTTCAAAGTAGTGAACAACTATTAGTTGTTCGCTTTATGCATGGATTTAGTGATGGCTTTTTAATTCCTGCTGCCTTTACATTTTTATCAAAACAAACAAATGCAAAAAGACAAGGAAAAGCAATGGCTCTGTCTGGTGCTGCTGTTGGAACAGCCGCAATCGTAGGACCGGCTTTCAGCGGTATTATGAAAGCAACAGCTGGCGTAGAATGGGTCTTCATTACTATTTCTATTTTAATGGCTCTTGGTACGATCGTATCTCTATTCTTCTTACCAAATAACGTATCAAGAAAAGATACATCAAGAACGCAAATAATGAACAAAGAAGATATGGTTGAACTTTTAAAATCAGAACCGTTATTACAAGCATATATTGGTGCTTTCACATTAATGTTTTCACAAGGAATTGTCACTTATATGTTACCAGTAAAAGTTGAGGCATTAGCGCTTAAAGCATCCACAACAGGCATGATGTTAAGTGTATTTGGTATAACTGCTATCCTCTTCTTCTTGCTTCCAACAAATCGTATTTACGATCGATTTAATCGTTCGAAACTAATGCTAATCGGAATTGCAGTTATGGCATTCGCATTATCTTTACTCGGATTATTTGCTACAAAAGGTATGCTCTTTATCGTAATGATGATTTATGGAATTGGATTCGCAATCCTCTTCCCGTCTATTAACGCTTTACTTGTTGAAAATACTACAGACGATAATCGCGGAAAGGCATTCGGATTATTTTATGCCTTCTTCTCATTAGGAGTTGTTGCTGGCTCCTTTACAGTCGGCGCAATCGGAGCATCACCTAGCATCAGCTTCATTATCGGGACAGCATTTTTATTAACATTTGCTGGGATGATTTATGTAAGAAGCAAAGTAAAAAAGACAATGATGGGATAATCCATCATTGTCTTTTTTAAAATGCATATTGATATAATCCGTAATATAATGGAAGCGTTGGAATAATGCCAATTAATTTAAATATAAAAGGTAACGGCTCATCTCGCTCTTCATATAAACGAAAAACAAAAACTGCAGTTAAAGTCCAAATGACGCTAAACAAGAAGATACATTTCCAAACAATTGAGGTTAATATTTGTATATCAAATACAAAACCAAAGAGCCCTATCGAATAGAACTCTTTTTGCCCAATATATTACTTTTGTGTATAACCAAATAACAATGTAAATAAATTAAACTGTAAAGGCAATACTACATTTCTTCTTTTACAAAAAAGGTGTATACATACCGACGATACTTCGACAATTTCCTCGGAAATATTTCCTTTCCCCACATAATTTGATACACTACACATGAATAAAAACTTGTATTACATAAGCTAAAATAATAACTTACTGTACAAATTAAAAAGCACACTCTTCATATGAAGAATGTGCTTTTATGTTATTAGCGTTTAATCCAAACAGCGCCTGCCGATTTATCTTCTGCCTGTCCAACAACTTGGAATTTAAGTCCAAGGTTTGGAACTTTTCTTCCTGCGTCTGCAATTTGCTTGTTACTATATACTTTTGAATCATCAAAAGTTGTAACACCTTGTAATCCAGAATAGTTAAACTGACCACGTGTTAATGAATTTACACTCCATGCTGGTGTTTTATCAAATGAAAATGCAGCATCTGCAATTTGCATGCCCGTATTACCGTATGCTGGTTTCCCGTTTAAATTACCAACTAGCGCTTCTGGATGAGAGTCAACAACACCAAGGAATCCTTCACCTGGATGCATCCCAACCCAGTTATCTTTAAAGCTATCATCTGCATACCAAACGACAAGACCTGTATTGTACACTGGACCTTTTCCTGCTTTTAATCCATTATCTGATCCCGCATAGTTTCTCCATTCTAAGTAGTAATAATGAGCTTTCTTCTCTGTCCCATCAGAAACAACAAAACCATTTAAATTCATTTTAGAATTTCCTTCTGCATCATCAGAAAATACAACTTGTCCATCAACAGTTACATTTACATTATCCATCGCAAAACCTTTATATGTTACAGCCGGATCTGTAATATAGTCGAATTGTAGTTTCACTTTTTTGCCTTTAAATTGACTTAAATCATATGATTTATCAATCCATTTCCCATCTGTTGTATCTTTATCTCCTTGGACTACTTTTTCTCCAAGTCTATCAATTAACGTCTTCGTTCCATCTTCTGTTACTGCATGTACTTCGACGAAATCGCACTCTGCTTCTAACTCATAATTTGCTTTATAATCGAATTTTGCATTTGTTCCCTTTGTTAAATCAAAGAATGGTGTCTCTAACGTTGTATGCATATCATCGCCTCTTGTACTATAATATGCATGCTTTCCAAACTCCGGTTTAATCGTTTCAACACTTTTACCTGGTAAGTTAACACGTACAACGCCTGGACGATTTGATTTCGTAACACTTTGATCAATATAGGTAGGAACTCCCACACCACTCTTAATTTTATCGTAATCTACTTCTAATATTTTTGCCCAGTTGCCACCCATATTCTTTTGTAAGAAGTCTTTATTTTGTGGTGAAAAACTAGTCGGCTCTGTTCCTGCGATTTTCCCTGTCCAACTACCTCCACTCATTAATGACCAAGCTTCGACTGGTGAACCATTTCCAGTATATTTCGTGTCATATTCATCTGGTAATCCAAGATCATGTCCAAATTCATGTGCAAACACACCTACAGCTCCATCTTCTGGTTCAATTGTGTAATCATGTGCTGCTACTTTACCACCAAAGTAATCTACCTTTGATTTCGTACCTTCAATCGCTACTGGATCTACTGCTAATTTTGAACGATGTGACCAGATCGCATCATCACCTAATTTACCGCCACCAGCTTCTTGACCAACACCAGCATGGATTACCATTAAATGATCAATTACACCGTCAGGTTCATTTTGATTCCCGTCCCCGTTTGTATCATATCTATCAAATTGATCAAACTGGGATAAATCTAGTCCTTTCTCAGCAGCTGCATGCAAAGCTTCTTTCACTAAATCACGTGCACCTTTCGGACCTTTATTATCGTGCCCACTGCTACCATCAGCTCCATAATCAGATGCTTTTCCTGGAACAGTTAGCCACTCCGTTACATATCCATCTGTCGTATAACTACCACCAGACTGCTCTTCATAGTATTGTTTAAACGTTTTTACTTTTGAACCATCAAATAAAGTATACGGCTCATTACCGAACAACATCTTTTGATAATGTTCTCTACTAAAGTCTTTCGAATACATATAACCTGGTGTTTGATCAATATTATTATGTTTATAATCACTAAATTCAACGAGTAGCACTAATACTTTATCTGATCGAACAGATCCCTTATATGGAGCTTGCTTTGCTTTTGAAGTTGGAACTTGCCCATTCAATTGATTTTTATTTGGTTCTGGCTTTTGCTCAAGGCTAACATTTTTTTCAGCCTTTTTTACATTTTCCTTTTCTTCCATCTTTTTCTCTTTTACTTTTTTTGTGAAATCAGACGTTTCTTGTGAGTGAGCATCTGGAAGAATTTCTTTATTCGCCTGATCTCCTTGTTTCTTTTCAATATATTGCTCAACAGCTTTTTTCGTCTCTTCTTTAGAAGATGATGGATTAATTGTTCCTCTTTCTTTCAGTGCTTCCGCTAAACGATCTTCTTGAATTAAATTGTAATCAATTGGTGTTGTAGATACATTATCTTTCTTTTTTGCTGCCGTTTCTGCATATGCTAACGGAGCACTCATTACAGATGTACATCCGATAATTGCCGCAATTGCTAATGATGACAACACTTTAAATGGTGCTTTTCTTCTCATTCCATTTCTCCCCTTTTATAAAACTTAAAATTCAGATAAATTGGTGCGTTTTTGTCGAAATCTCTGTTTACTACCCTCCCTATATAAAAAGACATAATTCTATAAACATTAAGCTTTTTGTTATAGAATCATGCCCTCCAGTTTTCTGGTCAGACCCTCTATCTTTTTATCCCTTGGTTCAATTAATAATCAGTGGGGGGATGAACAAAGCCCCCACTGATTAAAGTTTCACTTTATGTCGAAATATGAAAAATAAAGAGTTATGTGATATATATTAAATATCTTATATAACAAATTTAAAAGACAATATGCAAAATTGCATGAAAATTCTTTTAAATAAAAAAAAGAATCCTAGTCAATTAAACTAGGATTCTTGCTTTTCTATTATTTCTCTTGTGTTTTTTCCCAATCAGCTAAGAATTTCTCAATTCCTTGATCTGTTAATGGGTGCTTCACTAATGAAGCAATTACGTTTGCTGGGATTGTTGCAATATGTGCACCGTTTAATGCTGCGTCAGTTACGTGAACACTGTGACGTACAGATGCTGCAATGATTTCTGTTTCGATGCCATGAATTGCAAAGATTTCTGCGATTTGACGAATTAAGTCCATACCGTTATGACCGATATCGTCTAAGCGACCTAAGAATGGTGAAACGTATGTTGCACCAGCACGAGCTGCAAGTAATGCTTGAACTGCTGAGAACACTAATGTAACGTTTGTACGAATTCCTAAATCAGAGAACGCTTTTACTGCTTTTAAACCTTCTGTTGTCATTGGAACTTTTACTACAACGTTTGGAGCAATCTTCGCTAGTTCTTTTCCTTCTTCAATCATCTTATCAGCTTCTAAGCTAATTACTTCTGCACTTACAGGTCCTTCTACAACGTTGCAAATTTCACGAATGCGTTCGTGGAAGTCTACGCCTTCTTTTGCTACAAGTGATGGATTTGTCGTTACTCCAGCTAATACACCTAATTCATTTGCCTCTTTAATTTCGTTAACGTTTGCTGTATCAATAAAGAATTTCATTTGTTGTTCTTCCTTCCTAATTTTCATTTTATATTTATTTATTTTTCTTAATAAGCTCTAATTCAATCGGAATAGATTTGTCCACTTTTTTACCTTGTGTTATCTCTTTTGCTGTTTGCATCGCCTTCTCCCCGATTAATTCCGGTTTTTGAGCAACTGTTGCAGCCATACGCCCATCGTTAACCGCTTTCACTGCATCGTCTGTTGCATCAAATCCAACAACGACTACATCTGTTTTTCCAGCAGACTTCAATGCTTCAAGTGCACCTAATGCCATCTCATCGTTATGCGCAAACACGGCTTTAATATCACCATTTGCTTGCAAAATGTTTTCCATAACAGATAATCCTTTCGCTCTATCAAAATCAGCTGCTTGTTTTGCAACTACTTTTAAAGACTTATCGGCTACGTTATGGAATCCTTTCCCACGTTCACGAGCAGCGGAAGATCCAGGGATTCCTTCTAACTCAGCAACGTTTGCTCCTTCGCCAACTAATTCACGAATGTAATCACTAGCCATTTGACCACCTTCGATATTGTTAGAAGCAATGTGAGAAACAACCTTACCTGAATTCGCAACGCGGTCTACTGTAATAACAGGAACATTTGCTGCATTTGCCCCACTTACTGCTGAAGCAACAGCATCTGAATCGGTCGGATTAATAACAACTACATCGACACCCTTTTGAATTAAATCTTCAACATCGTTCGTTTGCTTTGCTGCATCATTTTGTGCATCAACAGCAATTAATTCAATGCCACTATCTTTCGCTTTCTTTTCTGCACCCTTTTTCAAAGTTACAAAAAAGGGATTATTTAAAGTTGAAACAGAGAATCCAACTTTAATAGTTTTATTTCGACCTTTATCGCTAGAATCCTTTGCCCATTCTGGCGGTTCCATTGAACAACCAGCAGTAATGACCATAATACATGCAACGAGTATAAGTAACCATTTCTTCATGAACTGTCCCTCCATTACGCTTCTTTTCTGCGATCAATTAATACAGCTAGTAAGATTACAAGTCCTTTTACAACTTGTTGGAAGAAAGAAGATACACCTAATAAATTTAAACCGTTATTTAATACACCGATAATAAGTACACCGATGAATGTACCAACAATCCATCCTCTTCCCCCAGAAAGACTTGTTCCACCTAATACAACTGCTGCAATTGCATCTAATTCATAAGAAGTACCTGCAGTCGGCTGTGCAGAATCTAATCGTGATGTTAAGACAATACCTGCAAGCGCTGCCAAAATTCCGGAAAGACCGTAAATCATTACTTTAATTCTCGTAACATTAATACCTGATAGTGCTGCTGCTTCTTCATTTCCACCAATTGCAAATGTACGGCGACCAAATGTCGTTTTCTTCAAAATGAAGTACAGTACTGCGAAAGCGATCATCATTGTAACAGCTGGTACCGGAATACCAAGAAAATAACCGCGGCCAAACATTTGGAACATTAAATGATCACCAAGACCAGTGATCGGACGTCCGTCCATATAAACAAGCGTCAACCCACGAAAAATAGTCATTGTTGCCAAAGTTGCAATAAATGGAGCTACTTTTCCTTTCGCAATGATGATACCGTTTACAATTCCCATTACAAGACCTGCTAATAATCCAACTGCCATTGCAAGGAACGGATCCATGCCACTTGCCATCATTCCAGCAACAAGTGCACTTGATAATGCTAAAATAGAACCTACCGATAAGTCAATACCCCCTGTTAAAATTACGAAGGTCATTCCGAATGCAATAAGCGCATTAATCGATACTTGACGCAGTATATTAAATAAATTTGGAATTTCAATAAACGCTGGATTTAAAGCTGTAATTACGACGATAATTAATACTAAACCGATTAAAGAACCGAGTTGTTGTAATACATTCCCCTTCTTAGCCATCCTTACTCTCCCCCTGTAGCTAGTGCCATAATAGACTCTTGTGATGCCTCATCTTTCCCTAAAATTCCGCCGACTTTTCCTTCATGAATAACAAGAACTCGATCACTCATCCCTAAAACTTCCGGAAGCTCAGATGATACCATAATAACGGCATCGCCTTGCTCTGTAAGCTTATTCATAATAGAGTAAATTTCTTTTTTCGCTCCAACATCAACACCTCTTGTTGGCTCATCTAAAATGAGTAATTGCGGATGAATGCCTAGCCATTTTGCGATTACAATCTTTTGCTGATTTCCACCAGAAAGAGATTTCACTGCCTGCTCTCCGCTAGATGCTTTCACATTAAGAAGCTTCATCATATCCTCTGTAAACTGTTGTTCTAGCTCGTTGCTTAGAATACTTCCCTTTGAAAGACTTTCTAAATTCGGTAAAGCTAAATTTTCTCGAATTGAAAAATCTAACACTAATCCTTCAGACTTTCTATCTTCTGTAATAAAAGCAATTCTTTGTCTAATTGCATCTATTGGACTATCAATCTTTACTTCTTGTCCATTTATAAAAATTTGTCCAGAGTCTAAAGGTTCATAACCAAATATCGCTTTCATAATATCAGTGCGACCAGCCCCCATCAAACCAGCTACACCAAGGATTTCACCTTTCCTCACTTGAAACGAAACATTTTCAAATTTCCCTTTCTTCGTTCCGTTACGCATTTCAAAAATGACATCACCAATTTGACTATTTCGCTCTGGATAACGTTCACCAATGCTGCGCCCCACCATCATACTCACTACTTCATCAAATGATGTTTCTGGAATTAATCTCTTTCCGACGTATTCTCCATCACGCAAAATCGTAATAGCATCACATATTGAGAAAATCTCTTCCATACGATGCGAAATGTACACGAATGAAACACCTTCTTTACGTAACTTATTGATTACTGTAAAGAGCGTTTCGATTTCACGATCCGTCAGTGCCGCAGTAGGCTCATCCATAATAATAACGCTCGCGTTTGTCATTAATGCTTTCGCAATTTCGATAATTTGCTGTTGTCCAACCGATAATTCCTCTGCTAACATAGCGCCTCTTACATGCAACCCTAACTCCGCTAGTTGCTGCTGCGCAATCGCATTCATTTGTCGAGTGCGTAAAATACCTGTTTTCCCATACATTAACTCTTTACCGAGAAACATATTTTCAGCTACTGTTAAATTCGGCAATATGTTTAGTTCTTGATGTATAAATGCGATGCCGTACTCTTCAGCTTCTTTCGCATTTTTAAAGGTGCGCTCTTGCCCATCAATTGTGATTGTCCCACCATCTTTTTTGTATACACCTGTTAAAATCTTCATGAGCGTTGATTTACCCGCTCCATTTTCCCCCATCAATGCATGGACTTCTCCTGTTTCAATCATAAACTGTGCATTCTTCAAAACAGGATTTCCATTGAACGCCTTTGAAATGTTTTTCATTTCAATATGCATTCCCATCACTTCCCTTTATTAAAAAATCACGCCCGCATGTAAAATTACATTTGCATAAGGCGTAGCCTCGCCTGTACGAATAATCGCCTTCGCTTTCTTTGTATGCTCTTTAAATTGCTCATGAGATACATACTCAAATGCTGGCTCTATTAATTTCTGCTCTATTTCTTTATTTACTTCCGCATTATTTATAATGACTTCTTCTGCTAACGTCACTTTTTCGATTGCCATATCATCAGCTACCACTTGCAATACATCTAAAAAGCTAGGTTTTCCAATTTCAACAGCTAAATCAATTCTTTTTACTCCGTCAGGAATTGGTAAACCGCAATCAGCAATTACAATCGTATCCGTATGCCCAAGTAAAGCAAGGATTGATGCAATCTCACTGTTTAATACGCCGTGCTTCTTCATCCAACAATCACCTGCACTTCACGTACTTTATCTCTCGTTGGCATGCCGCCTTGCGCCCCAAGTTTCGTTACAGAAAGACCACCGGCAATATTCGCGAAACGAATTGCTTTTTGAAGTGTCTCTCCTTCAGAAAGTGCAACTGCTAACGCACCATTAAATGTATCACCAGCTCCAGTTGTATCCACTACATCAACAGCAATGCTAGGAACATGCACAATCTCCGTACCATTATGGAAACGAACACCGTTAGAACCTTCTGTCATCAATAATTTATTTGGATACTTCGCCAATAAATCTTCAATTGGTGAGATGAAATCATCTAATACGATGCGGCACTCATGTTCATTTGGCGTAATATAAGTTGCCTTTTCTAAAATGTCTTCTGATAAAACTTGTGCTGGCGCTGGATTTAACATAACAGGAATATTATGTTCCTCACAAATAGCCAATACATATTTTACTGTTTCAAGTGGAATTTCTAGTTGAAGAACAACCATATCCGCTTTTACAAGAAGGTCTTTGGAGCGATCTACAACTGACTTATTTACAAGAGCATTTGCCCCTTGTACGACAACAATACTGTTATCTTCTTCTGCTAAAACGATATGAGCAATTCCTGTCGTTCTATCTGTAACCGGTACCACATAATCGATAAAAATGCGTTCGTTCTCTAGATTTTTTCTAACTACTGTTCCATAATCATCATTTCCTACCGCTCCAACCATTGCTACATTTGCTCCTAATCTAGCTGCAGCAACTGCTTGGTTTGCTCCTTTCCCTCCTGGAATTGTATGAAACGCTTCACCAATTACTGTTTCTCCTGCTTTCGGCCGTTTTTTTGAAACAGCCACTAAGTCCATTGAAATGCTCCCTACTACTGCAATATTTGGCATCTGTTTCATCTCCTTACTTCGTTGTATTTCGTTCTATAATTTCAATCGGCAAACGATAATGTTTCTCTTCTAATGTATTTCCTTCCATTTGCTCTAACAACAACTCTGTTGCAATTTTCCCCATTTCATATATCGGTTGTGCAACTGTTGTAATAGATGGATACATCATTTCCGTTAAAGAAATGCCATCAAATCCGATAATTTGTAAATCATTTGGAATGACAATCCCCTTTTGAAGTGCAGCCTTTACAATACCGATCGCAATTAAATCATTCCCAGCAACAATACCATCAATATGCGGGTATTCTTCTAATAATTCCATCGCTACAAGCTCACTATTTGCTGGATCAAACGTACTCTCTGCAATCATATACGAAAGATTATTTTGCGTAATAACGTCTACAAAACCTTCAAAGCGTTCATTTGCAGTACTCACATCACGTGGACCGCGAATATGTGCAATATGTTTACATCCTTTATCTAGTAACAACTTTGTCGCAGCCTGACTTCCTGCATAGTTATCTGCATATACAGTAGAAATACGCTCATTAAACATACGGTCAATCGCAACAACTGGAACAGATACATTCATGTAATTAACACTATTTTGTGGATTCGTTGCTACAATAAATCCATCTACATTATTTTGTCTAAGCACATCAATATATTGTTTCTCTTTTTCTAAACTTTCATCAGAGTTACAAAGGACAACTGTGTAACCTTGTTTATGTGCTACATCTTCTACGGCACGTGCAACTTCCGGAAAGAATGGATTCACGATATTTGGAACAACTAAGCCAATTAAACGAGACTTTTTATTATACAGTGAACGCGCTACTGTACTAGGCTTATAATCTAACATCTCAATTGCACGTTCTACCTTTTTTAATGTATCTTCGTGAACATATCCATTTTTATTTAGAACTCTGGAAACGGTCGCAACAGATACTCCCGCTAATTTCGCAACGTCTTTGATCGTACTCATTCTCTTTTCTCCTCATTTCATGTAACCGTTTACAGAAAATAATATAACGTATTTCTAAAAATACGTCAATCATTTCTCACTAAAAAGCTTTTAAGGTTATACTCAAAAAAGCACCGCCATAAGGCGATGCTTCTTCATTACGAGTATGATACAGTTTTTTCTTTTTCTTCTACAACAGGCTCTTTAGCATCTTTTTTACGATCTGATAATTTAATTTTTTGTAAGAAAATCGTAAAGATAGCACCTACTACGATAAATACTAATCCTGTTAAGAATACAGTATGAAGCGAGTCTACTAAAGAGTTTTTCAAAATAGGTACAATACTGTTAGCGAACGCTTCTGGCATTTGTTTTAATGCCTCTGGGCTAAATAGCATTGAATATAAACCTTGTGGATCTGTGTGAATCATATCTTTAAATTTCGTTACCATTTGTCCCGCTTCTTTCGGGAATGTATCTAATACAGGTACTAAATTCTTTGTTAATGTCGTACCTGAAGTGTTATTCATAATTGATCCTAAAATTGTAATACCAAATGTACCACCGATTTGTCGGAAGAACTGACTTGATGATGTTACAACACCAAGGTCTTTTTTCGGGAAGCTTTCTTGTAACGCTAATGTTAATGTCGGCATTACAAGACCCATTCCTAAACCGATAACCATCATATAAGAAGTAGCTGTAAGCTTCGTTGTGTGCATATCCATCGTTGTTAATAACCAAAAACCACCGGCCATAATAAGCATACCTGCGATAATTTGTGGTTTTACACCAACTTTTAATACAAGTTGCCCACCGATAATACTCATCACAATCATTGTAATCATCATTGGAGTCATAATTGTTCCTGATTCAGCAGCACTTACTCCTACAATACCTTGCATGAAGAATGGTACGAACATAATCGCGCCGAACATTCCAATACTCATAAAGAATCCAATCGCATTCAGTATTGTAAATGTACGATTTTTAAAGAAATGCATTGGTAAAATTGGCTCTTCAGCTTTCGTTTCAACGATAACAAAGCTAACGATACCAATTACAGCTAGTGCAAATAAACCGATAATTTGCCAAGAATCCCATGCATAATCTTTTCCGCCAAACGTTAGCGCAAGTAATAAACTTACAACACCGAGAATCATCGTAAAGATTCCAGCGATATCAATTTTAATTGGTCCTGTTTGTTTATGCGATTTTAATCCCATTGCAATAAAGATTGTCGCTAAAATACCAACCGGTAAGTTAATGTAGAATACCCATCTCCAGTTCACTGCATCTACAATCCAACCACCAACTTGCGGTCCAATTACAGAAGCAAGACCGTATAACGCACCAAAAATACCTTGCCATTTCGCACGTTCTTTTCCCGTGAACATATCTCCAATAATAATCATAGCCATTGGCATCATAATACCGCCACCAAGACCTTGAATACCACGGAAAATAATTAATTCTGTCATACCATTCGCCATACCACATAACGCCGAACCAATCATGAAAATAACTAGCCCTGTTATATATACGTTACGACGACCAAGTAAATCCGCTAATTTACCTGCAATTGGTACAACTGTCGTTGATGTTAACATATAAGCTGTCGTTAACCATGTCATTAAACTTAATCCGCCTAGGTCACCGACGATACGTGGCATTGCTGTACCAACAATTGTTCCATCTAATGCAGCAAATAGCATCGCGATTACTAAACCGATTAACAACAACTTTCTATTTTGATTTTCTTGTTGCTCCATGTAATCTCCTCAATTCCTCTTAGTTATTCTCTTTTTTCTCTTGTGTCCCGCAAATAATGGTTTCTAACTTCTCAAAGAGACGTAATAAATCTTCTCTTTCTTGCAACTCTAAATGTGAAAAGTATTTTGCAATATGCTCGTTACGAGCTGTCATTGCCTCTTCTACTCTAGCTTTCCCCTTTTTTGTTAACTCGATGATGACAACGCGACGGTCATCTTTGTCGTGATAGCGTTCTACAAGTTCTTGATCGATTAGACGATCAATCATCACTGTAATCGCGCTAGGCTTCACATACATCTTTTTCGCTAATGTTGTCGCTCTTGAAGCCCCATAATGATCTAAAATCTTTAAAATATAAAACTGCGGTGGTGTAAGTCCTGTCGCTTGCATTTGTTCTAATAACTCCGTCTGCATTTTCTTTCCAATCGAAAAGGCAAGAGCTTGAATTTTATCGATATGCGTCATATCATTTGGCATGTTATCCACCTCTTATTTAAACAATAAAATATTTAATGTATTTAAATATTAATCCCACGAACAAAATCCGTCAATACTTTTATTCATAAAAACGTTTACATTTTTGTCACAAAGTTGTATAATTTTCGACGAAGTTAATATTGACAGTCACGGAGAAACGGAGTACACGGCTATGAATCATAAAAAAGGAAACTTTTTTATATTTCATGGCCTTTTTATGTTCTCTGTCTTAAAACGCTTCGAATTAATTAGGGGAGGATTTTCATTTTATGTTTTTCACACAATTATTTAAACCTGCGCCCCACGCGGAACGCTTACCAGCTGATCGCGTTGATAGCGAATACCGTAAATTACGTTTACAAGTATTCTTAGGTATCTTCATCGGTTATGCAGGTTACTATTTTGTTCGAAAAAACTTTTCACTAGCAATGCCATACTTAATCGAGCAAGGCTTTAGTAAAGGGGAACTTGGGGTTATCCTTTCAGCAGTTTCTATCGCTTACGGATTAAGTAAATTTCTTATGGGTATCGTATCCGATCGTTGTAATCCTCGCTACTTTTTAGCAGCTGGGCTATTTTTATCAGGTATCATTAATATTATTTTCGGCTCATTTTCTTTCATTACAACGAGCATTATACTTATGTTTGTACTTCAGTTTTTAAATGGATGGGTACAAGGTATGGGATGGCCTCCTTGTGGTCGTACGATGGTTCACTGGTTCTCTATTAGCGAACGTGGTACAAAAATGTCTATTTGGAACGTCGCTCATAATGTTGGCGGAGCGCTTATGCCTTCACTTGTAACATTAGGCTTATACTTCTTCGCAGATGACTGGAAAAGTATTTTTTACTTCCCAGGTATTCTTTCAATTTTAGTTGGTATTTATGTATTAATTACGATGAAAGATACGCCTCAATCTTGTGGGTTACCTTCTATTGAAGAACATACTGGGGAATATCCACCAGATGAAAAAGTAAAAGATCGCGAACGCGAGCTTTCAGTAAAGGAAATTTTATTTAAATACGTATTAAACAATAAGTTTTTATGGTACATCGCTATTGCGAACGTTTTCGTATATTTCGTACGTTACGGAGTTGTAGACTGGGCTCCTACTTATTTAGTAGAAGAAAAAAGCTTTACTCATAGTAGCTCACGTACTGCTTACGCTCTATATGAATGGGCTGGTATTCCAGGTACACTTCTTTGCGGATGGATGAGTGATAAACTATTTAAAGGACGTCGTGCACCTGCTGGTATTTTATTTATGGTCGGTGTATTTATCGCAGTTCTTGTTTACTGGTTAAACCCTCCTGGTAATCCAATGGTTGATAGTATCGCACTTGTCGCAATTGGATTTTTAATTTACGGACCGGTTATGTTAATTGGTCTACACGCTCTAGATTTAGCACCAAAGAAAGCTGCTGGAACTGCAGCAGGCTTAACTGGATTCTTCGGTTACTTAGGCGGAGCCGCTTTCGCTAGTGCAGCTATGGGCTTTATCGTGGATGCATTCGGATGGGATGGCGGATTCATCTTATTACTTGTATCTTGTGTACTTGCAATGTTCTTCCTTGCTCTTACTTTAAATACAGGGTCAGTAAAACAAAAGCAAGCTTAAATAATATATAACAAGCATAAAAATAGCTCTTAGCATTTACATACATGCTAAGAGCTATTTTTTATTTTCATTGCTGTTCCTACTAATGATAACAACCAATTCCTTCCCTACTATAAGATTAAAAGATTTGATGAAACACCTTTATTAAAACAGCTAACGTAACAGATGCAGCAAATCCCCCTAAACAAATAAGACTGACACCTTGGCTATATGACAAATTTTGAAATGATTTCATTGCTTCCATCCTCCCTATCTCCCCTTTGATACTTTTATTTTACCAATGGGAAAAATTTCATAACATCGATTTCTCTAACAACTAACTTACAAATTTGTAAGTTAACATCTTTTCAACTTATATATCTAGTATTTCCACAAATAAGAGTCATTTATACATAAAAAAAGACCTCAGTTATACTAAGGTCTTCGTTACATTCTATTTCATTTTACAATCATCACTGGACATTTCACACGCTTTGCTATTTTATGACTTACACTTCCCAGCACCATTTCTTGCAGTGTATTGAGCCCTCTACTTCCAGCAATGACAAGATCTATATCTCCTGTATTTACATATTGAACAATTGTATCTCCAGGATCACCATGTAATATCGTAATTGTATAAGAAATGTTCTCTTTCTTTAATAAACCTTCAATCTCTTTTAATTTATCTTTTCGACTAGCCGATATTGTTTCTAAATCTGTTTGACCTTGTATAATATCTGATTTTGCCGTTCTATTATCTACTACGTACACAACTTCAACATTTGTTTCTTCGCTACATTTCGCAATATAGGTTGCATGCTCCGCTGCTCGAAGTGCATGTTCAGAACCGTCACATGCTAATATAATTTGTTTGTACATATGCTGAATCCCCTTTTCGTTATCCTATTCGTATTATATAATAAAGCCCCCTAAAAAGGAGGCTTTTAACTAGCAATTCTTTTATTATAAGTAGCTAAATTTGCAACAAGTTTTGAACTACGTTCATTTAATCCTGTTATAGTTACTTTCACACCACTTTGTTCATACTTCATGATAACTTTATCAATTGATGCCACTGCCGAATCATCCCATACGTGCGCATGAGTAAAGTTCATTTCGATTTCTTTTACATCTTCATTAAATGAAAAATTATTTATAAAGTCGGCTGTAGATGCAAAAAAAAGTTGACCGTGAATTTCGTATATTTTCTTATTTTCAATATATAAATGTTTCACGTGAATCTTTGCCATATTGAATGCAAATAAAACCGCACTAATTACTGTTCCGATAATTACACCTAATGCTAAATTATGTGTAATTAGGACAATCACAACTGTTACGATCATAACAAATGCGTTTCCTTTTGGTACTTTATGAATTGTTGTTACAGAGTTCCAATCAAACGTTCCGATTGAAACCATAATCATAACTGCAACTAAAGCTGCCATCGGAATATGAACGACATAATCTCCTAAAACAAATAGTAATACGATTAAAAATCCGCCCGCTACAAATGTTGATAGGCGACCTCGTCCACCTGATTTAATATTAATAACAGATTGACCGATCATTGCACAACCTGCCATTCCTCCGAAGAAACCAGCAACAATGTTTGCGATCCCTTGACCGCGTGCCTCTTTATGCTTATTACTTTCCGTATGCGTCATATCATCTAAAACTGAAGCTGTTAATAATGATTCTAGTAAACCGATAATTGCAAGCATAACTGCATACGGTAAAATAATCCCTAATGTCTCAACTGTAAAAGGCACGTCAGGAATGCTAAATAATGGTAATTCTTTCGGCAAGCTTCCCATATCCCCTACTGTTTTCAACTGTAATCCGCTCATAAGTGCAATACTCGTCACAATAATAATGGAAATCAGTGTAGACGGGACAGCCGTCGTAACACGTGGAAATACATATATAATTACAAGACCTAATGCGACAAGTGCATACATTTGCCAATTTGCATTTTTAAAATGCGGTAATTGCGCTGTAAAAACTAAAATTCCAAGTGAATTTAAAAAACCACTCATAACAGATTTCGGAACAAACTTCATAAATGAGCTCAGTTTGAACACGCCAAAAATAATTTGGACAATACCTGTTAATATTGTTGTAGCAAATAAATATTGCAAACCATGATCTTTAACGAGCGTCACCATTAATAATGCCATTGCACCTGTTGCAGCTGAAATCATCCCAGTTCTTCCGCCAACAAATGAAATGGTAACTGCAATACAAAAGGCTGCGTATAACCCAACGGTCGGATCCACACCAGCGATAACAGAGAAGGCTATCGCTTCAGGAATTAATGCTAAAGCAACGACAATTCCTGATAACACGTCCCCTCTCACATTAGAAAACCAATCATTTTTTATCGTTTGAAACAAAATACCACTCCTCTACTCCTTTATCATTTGATTTTCTCCATAAGAAAATCAGCCGACTGCACGAAAGCTATTATATAACGAGTAGAAGATTTTTTACTATGTAAAAGTTTCCTAAAGAAAAAGACGCTATATCAGTAGCGTCTTTGCTCATTTCATTAATGTCCACCGTGTCCTTGACCACTTTCTTGAACAATTTCTAACCTCTCATCTAGTATTCCTTGTGTTTCAAATGAAATATCACTCGTACTTCCTAATAAGAAGCCATGATTATATGGTCCAAGTGTTGGATTATCTTTAAACTTCGGCTGAATGCTTGCAAGGAAGTCATACACTGGTTGTGAAGCTTTCCCTTCTTCTAACAAGACAACAGGTGCGTGTTTACCCATATGTGAAAAAGGTGCCCCAGCAACTGCTAAATCTGGTGTTTTGCTTGAAACAAATGATAAACCGTGACCAGGTTTTGTGAATCCCCAGCCAAATTTTGTTTTTTCATCTTTAAATTTCGCAAACGCAACCGAATTTTCTGTTGGAGTCTCTCCACTAATACGCGTTACTTTCCCGTATTTGCTCAGCTCTTTTTCCACTTCTTTTGAAACAATTTTTTCTGGCCCTAATACATATATATTTGCTTTGTCTTTTCTCATTTTTAATGCCTCTATTGTCGCTTCTGGCACTTTATTCTTTTCTGTATAGAGTAGTGGTTCCGGCATATGAGAAATCCAATTTACAGCGGGTGTTGTATATAAACGGCCTTCTTCTGCAGACGAACCAATAATAACACTATTTGGGTAGCTTCCTGTTATATCGGCATACTCCTTATCAACATCCTTCGCAAATATAGCTGGGTCCGTTTCTTTTATTTGTTTTACTTTATAACCTTTTAATTGTTCAAGCGCGCTAGTACCTACATCTCCCATCACCATAATTTGTTTTCCGTCTTTCGTTCCGATTGGATTTAATCGTTTTATTTCTTTTAACGTCATTTCCGGTATCTTTTCTTTTTCTATAAATAAAATCGGCCCGTTATTCGGATGATGAATAAGGTCTGCACTCGCAATACCTAATTGCCACTCGCTTGCTGGTACTAAAATAACAGCACCTGGCTGGTTCTCCTTATGAGTTGCTGGCCATATCGTTTGCGAAGTTAATACTGCCATTTTTAGGGGGTCATTTGTATTTAACCTCGTCACATTTTTTAGACTTGTCGTTAATAAATCATTAGATGCACCTTCGTTCATTTCTTTTGGCGCCGTTACCTCCTGATTCATTTTCATTTCCTTTTGCTCTGTTTTCTTCTCTTTTGTAGATTCATGGTTTTTATGGTCTGTATTCGTTTGTCCGCATGCAGCAAGACCAACTGCTGTAATTATTGTTATCCCAAAAATTCGGGTCATTTTTTTCACTATACCGCCTCCGTATTAATCATTTTTGAGCCAATATGATTACCTAAAATGTAATTTCAACTCCACAATAACAAGCAATTCTGAAGAAATTATGCAGACGCATCATAATCTGCACCATTTCTTCATGATTTTGCATTACACTTTAAGTAACGATTATAAATATGGAGGGCTCTCTATGATTGATATACTGCTCGTAGACGATGAACCGAGAATGCTTGAATTATTAACGCTTTATCTTACCCCAATTGGATATAACTGCGTATGTGCGACTTCAGGAGAAGAAGCTATTTTACATATAGAAAATCGAAACTTTAAATTTGTTTTACTCGATATTATGATGCCAAAGATGGACGGATGGGAAACGTGCAAAAAAATCCGATCTTTTAGTAACATTCCTATTATTATGGTTACAGCTCGTGATCAAACAGTAGATGTCGTTCAAGGATTAAAACTTGGAGCCGATGATTACGTAACGAAACCTTTCCATGAAGAAGAACTTTTCGCAAGAATTGAAGCCGTTTTAAGACGTACAAATGAACATAAACAAATCCAATATCACGGTATTGTATGGGATGAAACACAACACTTCGTTTCTGTCCATAGTGAAGAACTCCTTCTCACACCAATTGAATTTTCTTTACTCGGATTATTTTTACGCCATGTGAACTACGTATTAAACCGTGATCAGCTCATCGAACGAATTTGGGGATTAAACACAAATACAGAAGATCGCACAGTCGATTCGCATATTCGTAATTTACGTGATAAATTGCGAAAAGCAAATTTCCCTATTGATCATCATTTAAAAACCGTGTATGGAGTAGGTTATCGATGGGTTGATACTGAACAGTAAGGGGCAAAACGATGAAACGAATTTCAATTCAATTCGGATTTTATTTTTTAATTGTTACACTTTTAATTGAAAGTGTTCTCTTTATTTTGCTCTATTATAGTCTCGTAAACACTAGAGTAAATGAAGAAATGACAGCTTTATTAAAGCGAGGAAATAGTCATCGAGATGTACTTGAAAAATATTACGATGAGCAAACCATCTCTCACGTAGCATTAATGGAATCTGAAGCTGAAACAACTGTCGTTATTACAAATACAAATAAAGAAGTGCTAGCTAAATCTAACGAAATAAACACGACTATAAAAAATCACATTAGTAGCATGCAGACTCGAACAGACCATAACGGAGCGATTATAGAAAATCATTGGAAAACATCTAATTATATATGTACAGTTAGTCCTATCATAGTAGCTGGAAAACATGAAGGGTATGTGTATATGTTTCTTGGAACAAAATCCATTGAAAAGTTGGTAAATGGATTAACGAAACAATTCATTATTGCTGGCGCCATCACGTTTCTACTCACAGTCATCACAATTTTCCTATTATCACGTTTATTAACAAAACCATTGTTACACATGAAACATGCAACTGAAAAAATGAGTAAAGGCGATTTGTCCGTTTCATTAACGACTACTCGAAATGATGAAATTGGTGAACTAGCATCATCTATTCAAACGCTCGCAAATGATTTACATTATATGAGAACAGAGCGAAGTGAATTTCTAGCAAGTGTTGCTCACGAATTACGAACACCATTAACATACGTAAGAGGTTACGCTGACATTGCTTTAAAAGAGACCACATTTCCTGAGCAACGTTTGCGATATTTATCTATTATAAAAGATGAGTCTGATTACATTACAAACTTAGTTCAAGATTTATTTTCACTTGCACAAATGGAACAACATAACTTTTCTATTCAAGTAAAGGAAGTACATTTACACACATTCCTTACTCGCATAGCCGAAAAAGTTAACGCTATGTATAAAGAAAGGTACATTAAAGTTTCTTTCTCTTGTCCTCCTACACTGGTAGTAAACTTAGATGAACAGCGATTTGAACAAGTTATAATAAACATTTTAAATAACGCTTATAGGCATTCAAAAGAACATTCTCATATAAACATTTCTGTTACAGAAGAACATAGACGTATTTTCATTACAATTGAAGATGAAGGCGAAGGTATTCCGCCTGAAGACCTCCCTCACATTTTCGATCGTTTTTATCGAGTTGATAAAGCGAGAACACGAGCTACAGGCGGAACTGGTTTAGGACTATCTATCGTAAAAGAAATTGTAGAACTACACGGCGGAAATATTACTGTAACGAGCGAAGTCGATTATGGGTCTTGCTTTATAATTTCATTACCATCCATAAAGAAACACGACTATCATCAATAGTCGTGTTTTTTATCACTTTACTTTATAATATAAATTTACAAATTGCCCAAAACGTTTCGTATCCGTTAAAGTTAAATTAATTTCCGGGTTCTTGTCTTGAAATAACGGAACTCCAGAACCTAATATGTGAGGTGTAATCGTAACAACATATTCATCAATTAGATTATTCTTAAAGAACTCTCTTAAGAGACTCCCTCCACCGACCATCCATATTTTAGATCCTTCTTGTGCTTTTAACCTTTTTGTAAACTCCACTACATCTTCATTTACAAACTCCACGTGTTCGTTTGAACCTTTTTCTGAGTTAGAAAAAACATAACATTTTTTATCTAAATACGGGAATGGTTCTATATGCTCTACTACATAATCATACGTTCTTTTTCCCATAATTATTGTATCAATAGTTTCGTACATTTCTGTATAACCGTTATCTCCCTCTCCTTCGGTTTCCATTAACCACTGTAAATCATCATCTTCTTTCGCAATATATCCATCTAAGCTCGCCGCAATAAATAAAACTATTTCACGTGACATATTTTTTCCTCCTTATACCTCATCTTGATAACATTATGATGTAAACAATATACTAACAATAAAACACGACAATTTATGTCATGTTTAAAAAGAAAAAAGGTGATACATTTGTCAAAAGCTAAACGCTTATTAGATATTCTTATATTTGCTTCTGCGAAAAAAGCATTTACAGCTCAAGAAATAGCCGATGAATTTAATATTTCTGTTCGTACTGTCCATAGATACATTTTAGATTTAAGTGATATGGGATTACCCATTTACGCTGAACAAGGTCGCAACGGAGGATATAAAGTATTAACGAATAGAGTAATTCCACCTATTTTATTTACCGAAGAAGAAGCAGTCTCTATCTTTTTTGCCTTTCAATCTTTAAGCTACTACAGAGACTTGCCTTTTAACACAGAAATAAATTCCGTTACACATAAACTATATAGCTCCCTACAACATGATGCGAAAGCTAAAGTTGACAAAATACGTTCTTATATCGCCTTTTGGAATCCGAAAAGAACAATTGAGACACCACTTTTAAACGAAGTGTTAACAGCGGCTATTGAAAATAAAAATTTACACTTTCAATACGAATCTAAATCAAGGATCAAAACAA
The DNA here is from genome assembly GCF_001836235.1 of Bacillus sp. HMSC036E02. Taxonomy (NCBI): domain Bacteria; kingdom Bacillati; phylum Bacillota; class Bacilli; order Caryophanales; family Bacillaceae; genus Bacillus; species Bacillus sp. HMSC036E02. Next base: position 73,301 of record NZ_KV827874.1, read on the forward strand.
AACACGTTCATCCTATCGGTGTATATGCGCATGATGGTTTATGGTATTTACCTGCTTATGATTTTAATGTAGAAAAAACATTACTGTATCGCGTCGATCGTATTCTTTCTATATTATCAACGGAAGAAAATGAAGATACATTCATGAATTTAGAAGAGTGGTTTGCCTCTAACTCTCACGTAGTACATAATCCTACTCAGTTACATGTTTTACTGTCAACAGAAGGCGTACGCCAATGTAAAAGCGTGCCTTACCTTGAAGAATTCGTTGTAACAAACGAAAACGGGACAGGATATATACATTCAACAATTGATAAAGGAGAAATCAATTTTATTACCCCTTTATTTTATAGACTCGGAAAAGATGCAAAAGTTTTAGAACCGATAGAATTGATAGATGGTTTACGTATGCGTGCGAAAGAAGTTTTACATATGTATGAAGACGAAAAAAGCTGCTAAATATAAGCAGCTTTTTGTGTATTTGTTCCTATCGTTTTGACTGTTGACGAATATCAATCCACCAACGATATGACGCATTCATATTTTCAGTACTTCCATTCCCTCTGTAATGGAAAGCATCCAAAAAGATTGAATCTAGTTTATCTTCATCTACAAAGTAACCTAAGTTAACTTTTACCGTTTCTCCTGGTCGGATACTGCCAATATTGTAGAAGCTTTTCCCATCTCCGTGAGGCTCTAAATAATCAACTTCTCCCGTCATAATACGCGTTGCATCCATTCCCTCTTCTTTAGCGTATTTCCATGCATTCCCTTCAAATTTAAGCTGTTTTATGGATGGATGCATATAGATTTCTTCTGTCGACTTTTTGCCAATATTTTTCACTGTTGTTGTTAAGTAGACAAATTTAACATTAACTAATTTCGAATCTACTAATGTATCAATTGAATCTTTACCATTCCCTAATTTATATTCATCTCGTCTGTATGATAGTAATTTTCCCGTCTGATCTAAAGCCTTATTCTTGCTTAATATCTCTAGGCCAAGTTCATTAAAGTTCTCTTGTTTAAAATCTTTGATTGAATCAAAAACTTCAACTTTTTCTATCACATATTCAATTTGGCTGTTATCCATAGATATCGTTACTGGAACCTTTTGTCCTATATGAAATAGTCGTTTACTATCTTTTTTCAAAGGAATAACCTTAGTTTCTTTAGGTTCATCTGCTTTGCTAAAACGATTTTCATCATAATCTACTATATATGATGCCTTTTCTTTTGACGTAGGCTCAAGTGAAATACTCCCTAACACATCCATCATTTGTTCTTCGTTTACATCGGATCCAATATAACTTTCTAACATAATCCCTTCTTTCTCAAAAAAGAGAAAGACCTTTCTGTCAAACATTACATTGTTGTTTCCTGTTTCTTTATGGACAATTACTGCTTTCCTACCGTTTATTTCTTTTTCTTCATAACTTTTAGAGTACAGCGTTTGAAAATCTGTATTCTCCCCTACTCTCCGAAGAGCGAATGAAAATCCCCCCTTTGCGTCATTATCTTTAAAGGAATATTTCATAGCAGAGTCATCAATTGCTTCCATATTTTCTGGTAATTTATCGATTTTCAGCTTATACCACTTATCAGCCTTTTTCGAGTCCTTATTTGTTACTGAAACATTTACTTCATAATTTTGTTTTTGAACGATCATATTATAGACCTTTACTGCTCCAAAAACGGTTGTCGGCATGCCGATCAATAAGCAAGCAGCAGCGATTAACATACGATGTCTTTTACGCTTTTTCAGCGGTTGTCCATTTTGCGGCTTCATTTCCTCCATAAACAATTTCTTTTTGCGCGTATATGTATGTGAAAATTCATGTTGTTCTTCAAGTTTATCAAAATCATCTAAAGCAATTTTTTCAGCAAGTTCATATATTTCTTTGGAGTTCTTTGAATTCGTCATGTTGTATACCTCCTATCATATTTTGGACTCGTTTTCGAGCGCGTTCAAACTGCTTGCGGACATTTGCCTCGGTTATCCCCATGACACTTGAAATTTCTTGATACGTTAAGTTATAGAAAACTTTGTACTTAAACACCTGTCTATTAGATTCGTTTAACTCTTTTAGCAATGCATCAATTTGAACCTCAGACATTTTACGTTTTTCCCACTCTTCAATATTTTCATCTACTGCTTCTACAGATTCTCTTTCATATTCTTCTAAAAATGTTTCATGTCGTTTGTTTTTCCGGTAACTATCAATCGCCTTGTTTTTCGCGACCCTCAAAATGTAGCGTTTAAGCTCTTGAGTAGCCAAGCTATGGAGCTTTTCCAAGTTCTTATAAAGAGTAATAAACGTCTCTTGAACCGCATCTTCAGCCTGTTGAATATTATTTAAAATAGAATACGCTACATAATAAATCTTTTGTTCATACAACTCATATAGCTCTTCCATCTTTTCATAATCGTTGTTTGTAACTTTCATATAATTCCTCCTCTCACTCTATATAACGAATAAGCGCTATACTTTGTGACACTGCAAAATCTTTTTATGTATAAAATTTAATAATAGAATAAACAAAAGCCCAATTTCTCTATTTTAACTGAGAAATTGGGCTTTTTAATATTAGAATTTTCCTGACCGCTACGCCTTTTCAGTAAGCAGCATATGCTCTATCGCTTCTTTTAACAAATTCTGTGTCTCTTCCAAGTTATGATTCTGCTTTTCTCCTGGTTGTACCATATAAAACTCAGCAAACGAACGCTCTTTATATCTTGGTACGACATGCATATGATAATGTGTTAACTCGTTAAATACTCCACCATTTTGACAAACTGTAACTCCGTCAGGTTTATATACTATCTTAATCGCTTTTGCAATAAGCTTAGAAGCATCCATAACGGATTTTGCTACAACATCATTTAATTCATCTACTTCTACAACATGTTGCTTTGGCACAATTAAAGTATGTCCTGGGTAGAAAGGCGCATAATCTAAAAAGCAAGTTACATAGTCATCTTTATATATTTTATATATTTTTTCCTCTTCGTTTGCTAATTTACAACCTAAACATTCCATCATACTTTCTTCCTTTATTAAAAACATAAAAACGTGAGAGCCGTATTCTCACGTTTTTATGTTTCATTTTATTAGTTCAATTGTTTCCGTAACCTTTATACTATCTTTTACAGATTGAACAATCGTACAATTTTTCACTGCAAGTTGCAGCGCCTTGTCCAGCTGCTCTTCTGTAATATTTTGCGCTTTAATTTTATAGTGCAAATGAACACTTTCAACTGGCTTCGATAACGCTTCACTTCTACCAATTTCAGTTTCGATTGTAAACGTATCGTATGGAATACGTTTCTTTTCTAAAATCGTTCGAAAGACAATTGCACTACACCCTGCGATAGAAGAAACGAGTAATTGTAACGGTGAATAACCGTTTTCTTTTCCAATCGCTAATTGACCATACAATAAATCTGCTTCTATATCATCGTGTTTGATTGTTAGTTTCATTTGTTTTTTCCATCTCCACTTTCATCGGTTTCTGCCGTTTCTTACTAATATAATAATATATATAGCAGAAAATGATAAATGGAATACCACAGTATAACGCCATTCTTTGTTCAGGAATAAACGCTAAACTAATAACAACGATGCTATTTGTAATTAAAGCTAAAATTGGAACAATCGGGTATAGTGGTGTTCTATACTTTAAGTCCTCTAACTTTCCTCCGCCTTTTATATACTGACTTCTAAAGCGAAGTTGCGATAGAGCAATAATGATCCAACTTGAAACAGCCGATAAACCAGCTATCGATAATAAATACATGTATACTGTATCTTCTGCAAGGAAACTTGTGAATAGAGATAATCCAGCTACCGCAATCGTTACGACTAGCGCTGTAATTGGAATACCACGCTTATTTACTTTCTGGAAGGAAGTTGGTGCCATTCCCTCATTTGCAAGTGACCATAGTATACGCGTCGCTGCATATAATCCAGAGTTCGCTACAGATAATAACGCAGTAATAATAACGAAGTTCATAATATCAGCTGCGTATGGAATACCAATTTTATCAAATACGACTACGAATGGACTTTCAATTACACCTGCTTCTTTCCAAGAAATTAATCCTACTAAAATTGTCATTGTTAAAATGAAGAATAACATAATGCGCCATACTGTATTACGGATCGCACGTGGAATTGTTTTTTCTGGATTTTCACTTTCTCCCGCTGCAATTCCGATTAACTCTGTTCCTTGAAATGAGAAGTTAACTGTAATCATTGTAAGTAGTACGGCAGCTAGTCCATTCGGGAAAAGTCCACCATCGCTTACAAAGTTAGAGAAAAGAGGTGCTGCTTCTTTTCCGTCATATGATATAAATCCTAATAATGCACTACCACCAAGAACAACAAATGCAAGGATTGTAATTACTTTAATACTAGAAAACCAAAATTCTAATTCAGCATAACTTTTTGCCGAAATTGCGTTTGAAGCATATAAAATAACACCGAATACAAGGCACCATACCCAAACATCAACATTTGGAAACCATCTTTTCATCATTAAACCGATTGACGTTAATTCTAGACCCACTGTTACTGCCCAGCCAAGCCAGTATAACCAGCCAATCATAAAGCCTGTTCCTGGTCCAATAAACTTCGTTGCATACTTTTGGAAAGATCCTGAAACCGGCATAGCTACCGTTAACTCTCCAAGACAAAGCATTGTTAAATACATAATAAATCCGCCTACTAAATATGAAAGGATGGCTCCCCCTGGTCCAGCCTGATTAATAGTGTAACCTGAACCTAAGAAAAAACCAGTTCCGATTACACCACCAAGTGCGATCATAAATAAATGTCTACTCTTCATCGTGCGATGTAATTTCTCATTCGTTGGTTGCTGCATCTAAATCCTCCCCCTACCAATACCCCTATATCTTGTTAAAATTTTCTGATAATAAAAATATACACGAAAGCGATTACATTTTCTATATAAAATTAAAACTTTTCTGATAAAATAATATAAAAATCGAATTATTGCAAGATTTAGATTCTATTTAGAGGAAAATAAGGAGAAACAAGGAAAAAAACTCTTACATATATTGTAAGAGTCAACGAAGTTCTAATCTTCTCGATAAAATTGATAAACTATAATTTACGATAAAGTACATACAAGCTACTAATATAAATGTTGGAATCATGTAATTCACATTTTGCCCGCTAATAATTTGAGCATTATGCATAAGCTCAGGGAGTGATATAACAACCGCTAGCGACGTATCCTTCAGCAATGAAATAAATTGACTGACAAGCGGCGGAACCATTCTCCTTAATGCTTGTGGCAAGATAATATGCCACAGCGCTTGCACATAAGTTAATCCCGAAGATCTTGCGGCTTCAACCTGCCCTTTTTCAATAGACAATAAACCACTTCTAACAATTTCAGATATCATTGCTGCCTCAAATATTGTTAAAGCAACAATTGCAGCTGTTATAATTTCTAATTTCAAGCCTGCTTCTGGAAGTGCAAAATACGTGAAAAATATAATTAACAGTAGTGGTAAGTTTCGAATCACTTCAACTATAACTCCTAATATTTGTGAGACGACAGGTATTTTCGTGTAGCGCAATATACCGATTACACTTCCAATAATAAAACTAAGTACAATTGCTATGAGCGCTACCTCTAATGTTATAAGTAATCCTTTTAATAAAAATAGAATATGATCTCCTGTAATTGCTCCCTTGAAATCCATTTACACCGCCTCCTTTGCTAAGCGTTTTTCTAAATAACGCACTAGCATACTGAGCGGAATTGTTAATATTAAATAAAACATCCCGACAAATATATAAACATCAAACGTAACAAACGTCTTCGTTGAAATTAAATCTCCTTGATACATTAAATCAGCACCAGCAATGATTCCAAGTATTGAGGAGTTTTTAACTAAATTGAGAAACTGGTTTCCTAAAGGGGGAATTACAATTTTCACAGCTTGTGGTAAGACAACATAATACATCGCCTGCACATACGTTAGCCCTGAAGAGCGAGCAGCTTCCATTTGCCCTTTCGCAACTGATAAAATACCAGCGCGAATTACTTCTGCAATAAAAGCTGCCGTATATACCGTAAGCGTAACTGTTCCTGCTACAAAACCATTTAAAGTAATTCCTATTACAGGTAAAGCAAAATAGAATATAAATGCAATTAATACGAGTGGAATATTTCTTACAAACTCCACAAAAGCTGATCCTATCCAATTTAAAATACGAATAGGTGCAATACGCATTACTGCCAAAATTACTCCTAAAATAAAACTACCTATCAATGCAATTACACTAGACATAACTGTATATTTAAATCCTTCTAAATACATATCAATGTTATTCGTTAATATAGAAAAATCAGGCACATATTCTCCCCTCTTTCTTTACAAGAAGAGGATGAGTACTCTCATCCTCTCACTTTTACTATCTACTTTTCTGGTTTTTGTCCAATCCATTTCTCATATAATTTGTCATACTCTCCGCTTGCTTTCATGTCTTTAATTAAAGTATTAATCTCTTTCGTTAAATCATCTGCCCCTTTTTGCACTGCAATTCCATACGGTTCATCTGTGAAAATTTTTCCTACTACTTCATAATTAGAATCTTGTTTTGCCATTCCGTAAAGGATCGCATTATCTGTCGTTAACACATCACCTTTACCTGCCTTTAACGCTGTAAATGCCTCACTATAATTTTCAAACTCTAATACAGTCGCTTCTGGTGACTTTTGACGAATGTTATTTGTAGATGTTGACCCTTTTACAGCTAATACTTTAACGCCTTGTTTTATATCATCGACACTCTTAATATTGCTTCCTTTTTTCACAAGTAACGATTGTCCTGCTTTAAAATATACATCTGAAAAATCCACTTCTTTTTTGCGTTCTTCCGTAATTGTCATTGTTGCAATAATTGCATCAATATCACCATTTTTCAGCATTGGAATACGTGTTTTAGACGTTACTTCTTTCAGCTCTAGCTTCTTTTCATCTCCAAGAATCTTTTTCGCAAGTGCCTTCGCGACATCAACATCGAATCCTTCTACCTGCCCTGTTGAAGGATTTTTTAATCCAAATAAATTCGTATCATTCTTTACCCCGACTACTAATTTCCCTCGTTTCTTAATTTGTTCAACAGCCCCGCCTTGCTTCGTATTTGTTTCCTTTGCCTCATCTTTCTTACTTCCGCAACCAGCAACAACAAGCACGAATAAACATGAAAATACGATTAAAGTAAATAATTTTTTCATTTTAAGCATAAAATTCCTCCTCTAATGATTTAGCACCCGACTTAAAAATAAACGAGCTCTTTCTTGTTCAGGGTTTGCAAAAAAGTGCGCCGGTGTTGTATCTTCAATAATTTGACCATCATCCATAAATAAGATCCTATCTGCTACCTCTCTAGCAAATCCCATTTCATGCGTGACAACGACCATTGTCATCCCTTCTTTAGCCAGTGCTTTCATAACATCAAGTACCTCTCCAATCATCTCTGGATCAAGAGCAGACGTAGGCTCATCGAATAGCATAATTTCCGGCTGCATTGCAAGTCCTCTAGCAATTGCCACCCGTTGCTGTTGTCCTCCGGATAATTGATGTGGATATACGTTAGCCTTCTCTGGGATTCCTACTTTCTCTAAATAAAGCATTGCTGTTTTCTCTGCTTCTTCTTTGGAAACTTTATTTACTTTAATCGGTGCTAATGTAATATTTTGAAGAACCGTTTTATGTGGATATAAATAAAAATGTTGAAAGACCATCCCAATATTTCGCCGCAATTCATTCATGTCCGTTTTTTTATTGTGTACCTCTGTATTTTGTACAATTAATTCTCCATCTGTAATTGCCTCTAATTGATTTATACATCGAAGCAATGTACTTTTTCCTGATCCTGAAGGCCCGACAACTACTACCACTTCGCCTTTTTTCACTTGCACATTAATATTTTTCAAAACTTGAAAGTTACCATAATATTTATTTACATTACGAAATTCTATCAACATACTCCCCCTTCCCCTAACAATGCATGTACATTCTTTTTATATTCAAAAATAGTCCCAAAAATAACTTTTAGCTTCAATTTGTCCATAAAAAAAAGCAAAGAGTTTCCCCTTTGCTTCTTCATTTCTATTCTGTTAAGATACTTCTTCTTTCTTATCTTTCCCGTATTCATGCTCCCAAAAATCAGCATTTTTAATTCCTAATGGCCCTGGATCGAATACTGGATCTTTTCCTTCTTTTTTCTGTTTTTCATAATCCTTTAATGCGACTAATGCAGGTTTTTGTAATAGTAAAATCGCAATGATATTTACCCATGCCATAATTCCTACCCCAATGTCGCCTAAAGCCCAAGCCGTTGCTGCTGTTTTTATACAGCCGTAGAATACAGCTCCTAAAAATACAAACTTTAGTACCATAGACATCCAAGGGCGATCTTTATCACGATTTAAGTACGCGATATTCGTTTCTGCAATGTAGTAATACGCCATAATTGTTGTAAACGCGAAGAATAATAACGAGATTGCAACGAAACCGTTTCCAAATCCAGGGAAAACAGATTCTACTGCTGCCTGTGTATATCCCGGCCCTGGCTGTGCACCATTTAATTTATTTACGATAAAGTTTTTTCCGCTTGCATCAAATACGTTATACATGCCTGTAATAATCATCATAAATGCTGTTGCTGAACAAACAAATAATGTATCAATGTAAACGGAAAATGCTTGCACTAAACCTTGTTTAGCTGGATGTGATACTTCAGCAGCTGCTGCTGCATGTGGTCCGGTTCCTTGCCCTGCTTCATTGGAATAAATACCACGTTTTACTCCCCAAGAAATTGCCAAACCGATAATACCACCGAAAGCCGCCTCTAATGCAAAAGCACTTCTTATAATTAACATAAATGCTTCTGGCAATTTTTCAATATTCATAGCAACAATGACGCAGGCTACTAAAATATAGCCTATTGCCATAAAGGGTACGACAACTTGCGCTACGTTAACAATTCGCTTTACTCCACCAAAAATGATAAGAGCTAATACAACAACCAATATAGCCCCTGATACGGTAGTATTAATACCAAAAGCCGTTTCTAAACTTACAGCAATACTATTTGCTTGCACACCTGGTAATAAAAGCCCTGTTGCAAGAATTGTCGCTGCAACGAATACTAAAGCATACCATTTAACTCCTAGACCTTTTTCGATGTAATAAGCAGGTCCACCACGAAACTGCCCTTGATGTTTCGTCTTATATATTTGCGCGAGTGTTGATTCAACATAAGCTGATCCTGCCCCTAAAAAGGCTACTGCCCACATCCAAAATACAGCTCCTGGTCCACCGAATGCAACCGCTGTTGCTACCCCAGCGATATTCCCTGTCCCAACACGTCCTGATAACGAAAGTGCTAACGCTTGGAATGAAGAAACACCAGCCTCTGATTTTTCTCCTTGAAATGTCAGCTTCACCATTTCTCCTACGTGCCTTACTTGTAAAAACTTCGTTCGAATAGAAAAATATAAACCTACTCCTAAACATAAATAAACAAGTGCTGGACTCCAAACAATATTATTTAACCAATTTACGAAAGTTTCCAACATTCCCCCTCCTTCTTTATAAAGAATATTCAGAATATATATAAAATTATAAGTGCATAACGAATCTAGGACAATATTATTTTAATAAAGTAAACATATTTTTGTATAAAAAAACAAAGTATATATTTGTTTTATATACTTTGTTTTGAACTAAATGTATTATATATTCACAATTGCTTCTCTTTTAATAATTCTTTCGTATAGCTCTTCTGATAATTTCAAGAAGTTATCAGGCATATCTTTCCCTTTAAACTTCTTCTGAAGCGTTCCATATAAACCTATATCACGTAAACGTAAAAATAGTGGCAACGATTCATACCAACTATCCGCCAGCCTGTGCTCATACTCATATCCTTTTCGTAACACTTGTAACTGTTTACGAGCAAAATCTGTCTTCTCTTCTGCTGTCCACGTTGTAAATAGAACAGAGTAGTATAGAACCATCGCTAAATCATGTATAAAGTAATTATAAGCCGCATCATCAAAATCAAAGATTGTTAGCTCTTTACCATCATAATGAAAATTACCTTGATGGATATCACCGTGCATAAGACCGAACGTTTCTCTTTCAACTGGAAGGGCCTTAATTTCATCCATTAGTACCGCTGCAATCTTTTTCACTTGACCATCTTCTAATTCATTAACAATTCCACTTTCGTCTTCTTCCCACGTATCACGGTAATCTGTTTTAGGATATTCCATTGTAAGGCGATGCAGTTGCCCAATCGCTTTTCCCCATGCTTCAAAGAGAGGCTCGCCCCAATAAGGCGATTCCTCTCCTTTTACTTGCTCACCTTTTGCATATGTAAATAAAGAAGCGGAAAAGAACGTTCCATCCTCTGCTACGATTTCTTCTACGAGATTTCGAGACGTTGAATAAAGAGGTCCTGCTACCTTTGCCCCATTCTCCGCAACATATCGTAAAAAATCTAGTTCAGCCTCTACCTCTTGTTTAGAACGATGAGAAGAATGTGTTAAACGTAATACGTAATCTTCATCATTATCACCCTTCGCCTTAAAAATATAATTCTCAAAATCTCCAAGTGGCTTTTCTTCCACTGTTACATGAAACAAATTCGCTGCTCTTTTTAAAATCTCTTTCGTAAAAACACGTTCTACAGCTATTTCCATATATATCCCTCCTATATATCTTCTTAATTCGACACAAATGTTAGAAGTACTGCTATGAAATTGAATAATGCACAAAAGACAATGTAACGTAACCTTCAATCCTCTTTTTTTAAAATAATTTAAGCATAAATTTCTCACAAACGACAAAAATTAACAGAAACAATTGCACTTTAAGAGAGGTGGAAATTATGACAGAGCAAAAAGAACAACAAGAGAGTAAAAAACAAAAGCATATGTTTCCATCACTTCCGGAGAACATTAATTACATTGAAAATAAACTTTCTCATTCTGATGATATAAAAAAATTAGATCTCCCTTTTCAAAACGGAAAAGGAGCAATCTTATATATCGAATCTTTAGCAGATCCAAATCTAATTCATCAGTTAGTCCTTGAGCCATTATTAACGCGATCAGATTTATCTTTAGATAAAGCTTTTTCTACGTTAAATATGAAAAAAGAAACGAATTTAAATTATGGAATACAACTTTTATTACAAGGTAAATCCTTATATTTTCATGAACACGTCGACAGTTTTTGTATTTTCGAAACAACCTTATCTTTAAAGAGAGATATAGCAGAGCCTGATAATGAAGGAGTTGTGCGCGGTCCACATACTGGTTTTGTAGAGGATCTAGCAACTAATTTAACCTCTATTCGTAAACTCATTAAGAGTCCAAATTTAGTTGTTAAGTATTTTACACTCGGTGAAGAAATGCACACGAAAGTGGCAATTACTTATATGCAAAATATAGCGAATGACGATTTAGTTATAGAAGTGAAAAGAAGATTGGAAACCATTAAAACGGATGCACTTATGCCACCAGGATACATACAAGAATTTATAGAGGATACGTCTTTCTCCCCATTTCCACAGCAATTAAATACAGAGCGTCCAGATAGAACTGTTGCTAATTTAATGGAAGGGCGTGTTGCTATTTTATCTGATGGAGATCCAACAGCACTCATCGTTCCTGTTACGTTATTTGCTTTCTATCAATCACCAGATGATTATAATAACCGTTGGATTGTCGGTTCTTTCGTCCGAATGATTCGCTTAGTAAGTTTTTTAATTGCCTTTCTCTTACCAGCTTTATATATTGCAACTGTTGCTTTTCATCCTGATGTGTTACCGCTCGAACTTGTGTATACGATTAAAGCTTCATTAGAGAAAGTACCGCTTCCTCCTATTTTTGAAGCTCTCTTAATGGAGTTAATTTTCGAGTTATTACGAGAAGCTGGTATTCGCTTGCCGAGCCGCGTTGGACAAACAATCGGTATTGTAGGTGGTTTAGTAATTGGGGATGCAATTGTAAAAGCTGGACTCGTTTCTTACACAATGATCATCGTTGTAGCTTTAACTGCAATCTCATCTTTTCTCGTTCCATCAAACGATATGAGTTCAGCAGTTCGGATTCTTCGTTTTCCATTAATGCTCCTTGCTGCCATATTCGGATATGTAGGAATATCATTCGGTCTCATTATAACTTTCGTTCACTTATGTCAGCTTCATTCATTTCATACACCATATCTTTCTCCTGTTGCCCCGATGCGGATTAAAGATATGAAAGATTCTTTCATAAGACTACCAATTTGGTCATTTTGGGAAAGACCACATGATCCAAAACCGAAAAAAATGCAGCGCCAACATGTAACGAGAGAGGATGAGGACGGTGACAAACACGCAAAGTAAAATTTCACTTGTTCAATTTACCTTTTTCGTTATTCAATGCCAAATTGGGGTCGGTATACTATCTCTACCTAACCGGCTTCATCCGATAGCAAAAGGTGGTGGTTGGATTTCTGCGCTCATTGCGGGGCTTGCCATTCAACTTATTATTTTACTTATGTGGCTTTTCTTAAAACGATTTCCTGATGCAGATATGTATAAAAGTGTTTGTATGCTATTTGGTAATAAGTTAGGAAAACTATTGGGCTTTTCTTATGTTTTTTATTTTACCCTTATCGGTATGACGGTTATGTTGAATGCTTGTAACGTCATTAAAGTATGGGTTTTACACGCAACTCCGTGGTCTGCAATTCTCATATTATGTACAGTAACTTGTTGTTATGTAGCTTATAACACATTTAAAGTCATCGTACGATTTTATGTCATGGCCTCTATTCTCATTATTCCAATGGCCCTTTTAATTGCCCTAGGGCTTTCACGAGCTGATTTCTCTTATATTTTTCCTATTACAGAAGCCGGATGGTGGAATATAATTCAAGCATCCAAGGAAACAATTACAGCCATGTATGGTTTTGAAATTATTCTTATCGCTTTTCCAAAAGTAAATGGGAGTTCTATTGCAAAACTGAAGGCCATTTCTATCGCCAATGGATTTGTAACTCTTTTTTATACTTTTACCGTTTGGATTTGCTTTATCGTATTTAGTCCAAAGCAAATTGAGCTTATTCCAGAGCCAGTTGCTTACTTATTACGCTCCTTGCATATTGGAATTATAGATCGAACGGACCTAATCTTCATCCCAATTTGGATGATAACAGTTGTCGCTTCTATTGCTAGTTATTACTGCGCTGCTTCAATCGGAATTGGACATATATTCAACCTTGCTAATCATAAAAAGGCTGTTCCAATCGTTGGTATTATTGCTTTTAGTGTAGCCTTATTTATAGATACACCTGAAGAATTAAAAGTAATTTCAACTTTCACTGATAAGTTCACCTATATTTTCATCGTTGTTCTCCCTCTTTTATTTCTACTTTATTCAATAATAAGAAAGAAGAAAGGAGAACAGTATGTTCCCAAAAAGAGTTAAATTACTTTTAATATTATGTGCTAGTTCCCTCCTTTCTGGCTGTTGGGATCAAGAACCATTAAGGGAGGCAAGTTTAGCTTATAGCGTTGGAGCTGATATTACGGAAGAGAATAAACTCCAGCAAACAATCGAGCTCGTAAAAAGTTCAAGCGGAGAGCAATCTTCATTTGAGAATGAAATATATTCAGCAACCGGGCATAACATAATGGATACAGGCGATGCCCTAAAAAAAAATGTGACTGGGAATATTCGCTATTTTAAATATGGTGTTCAATTACTCGGAACCAAAATTCTAAAAAAGGGTATACTCCCCTATTTAGATGTCAGCTTTCGAGATCCAACAAACCCAACTGCTTTAGTAAAACTTATTGCAGTAGATGGTGAATCATCGGAGATACTCGAAAAAAAGAAAATAGGAAATTTACTAATTGGAGATTTTCTAAAGAAAAAAGTGAAAAGCTTAGAAGATATGAGTGTATTTCCAAAAGAAACTTTAGAAACAGCTGCTACAAAAATGTTAGATCCCGGTAAAGACTTTACCCTTCCTTCTATAAAAATAAAAGGAAAAGAAGTAGTTACAAACGGGTTAGCTTTATTTAACAATGATAAATTAACTGGGCATTTACCTTTGCAACAATCTGTTTTATTCGTATTATTAACCGGAAAAATGGGAACAAGTGCCCGTATAACCCAAAAACTGACTAGTGATGAATCTGAGAAGACATCTGATTATTTAACAATGGAAATTAGTAATCGAAAATTAAAACGCAACTTAAAAATAACAACAGATAAAAAAGGAAATGTTTATGCTCACATTAAGCTCCAATTAAAAGTTATAGCACTTGAATCTCCGAGAGATAATATGTATACAATGGACGATAGAGAAAAACTAAATAAAGAACTTTCTAAACAACTCACGAAAGAAGCGAAAAAAATAACACGAAAACTACAAAAAGCAAATTGTGATGCTTTCGGTATTGGAAGACATCTTATCGCTTATCATCCTAACTTATGGAAGAAAAAAAATTGGAATAAAGATTATGCAAAAGTAAAATTCAAACCTGAAGTAGAAGTAAGCATTTTGTATAGTGGTGTCTTAAAATAAAAAGGTTGTATGCCGCTCGGGCATACAACCTTTTTATTTCGTATATCGATACACAATTGATTCATATGGTCTTAAGTTAAGTTTTGCAATATCCTTGCTGGCATCTTTATAATTCGACAGTAGTACTTCTTGTTTCATTCCATCTAACTGAACGTGCGCTGGTACTGAATACGTTATTTCTTCTCCATAGAAGTTATTTATAACAAGTAGTACTTCACTTTCTGTAGTACGAGTATATGCCCAAATTTTAGGATCATTTTTATCCAAAATAGCATATTCTCCTTCTGTAATTACATCATACGTTTTTCTAAGCTCTATTAACTTTTTATAATAATAAAATACGGACTCTTTATCTTCTAATGCCTTCTCTACGTTTATTTCTTTAAAATTTTCAGCCGCTGAAATCCAAGGTGTACTTGTTGTAAAACCACTGTTCATCTCTTCATTCCACTGCATCGGAGTGCGAGAGTTGTCACGAGATTTTTGCTTTAAAATCCCTATAATCTCTTCTTTTGATAGCCCTTCTTTTAGCTTTATATCGTATATATTTAACGATTCTACATCACGATATTGCTCGATGGACTCAAATTTAGGATTCGTCATACCGATTTCTTCCCCTTGATAAATATAAGGCGTTCCTTGCAGCATGTGCATGGCTGTCGCTAACATTTTTGCAGATTTGTTTCGGTACTTTCCATCATCACCAAAGCGTGACACGATGCGAGGCTGGTCATGATTACACCAAAATAACGCATTCCATCCTCCGCCCTTTTGCATTTCAATTTGCCAGTTAGACATAATCTTTTTTAATTTAATAAAATCAAACTCTGCTTTCGTCCACTTATCACCATTCGGATAATCTACTTTTAAATGATGGAAACTAAACGTCATGCTTAATTCATTACGCTCAGGATTAGAATATTTAATACAATTATCAATTGTCGTAGATGACATTTCTCCAACTGTAATGACATCTTTTCCTGCAAAAACATTTCGGTTCATCTCTTGTAAATATTCATGAACACGCGGGCCATCTGTATAATACTTGCGTCCATCACTTGTCGCAGTACTACCTTCATCGTTTAAAAAGCATTGGTCTTTTGAAATTAAGTTAATGACATCTAATCGGAATCCCGTTACCCCTTTATCCAGCCAAAAGCGCATCATATCATATACTTCTTCACGCAGTTTTTCATTTTCCCAATTTAAATCAGCTTGTGTTTCATCAAATAGATGTAAATAATATTGCTCCGTCTTCTCATCATATTTCCAAGCAGATCCACCAAACTTAGACTGCCAATTATTTTTTTCATCACGCCAAATATAGTAATTACGATATGGACTATTTTTATCTTCCTTCGCTTCTTTAAACCACTTATGTTCAGTCGAACTATGATTTACAACAATATCAAGCATAATTTCAATGTTACGTACTTTCGCTTCTGCTAAAAGTTCTTCAAACTCTTCCATCGTTCCGTAAGATGGATCAATGCTGTAATAATCACTTACATCATATCCATTATCATTTTGTGGTGATTGGTATATCGGTGTTAACCAAATATAATCCACTCCGAGTTCTTTTAAATAATCTAGTTTCTCTGTAACCCCTTTTATATCACCGGTTTCTCTATTGTAATAACTATTAAAGCTCTTCGGATAAATTTGATATACTACACTTTTATGCCAATCCTTCATGTTTAACTTCCTCCTACTTCTGTTTCACTCTTTTTGCAAATAACCATGTTAAAGTAAATGGGATTACAACTGCAATAATCATTCCGACAATAAACATCGGAATCGATTTCGGAATGATAGAAATAAATGCTGGCAATCCCCCAATTCCGATAGCAGGTGCTAATACACCATTTAATGTAATGAATATCGCTGCCACAGCAGACCCTATAATCGCTGCATAAAACGGGAACTTATTTCGTAAATTCACACCAAACATCGCTGGTTCTGTAATACCGAAGTATGCTGAAATGGCTGATGTTGATGCCATACTTCTATCATTTTGATTTTTAGAAATCCAGAACATCGCAAGTGCCGCACTACCTTGCGCAATGTTAGAAAGAGCAATCATCGGCCAAATAAATGTACCGCCATGTTGTGCAATCAATTGTAAATCAATTGCAATAAACATATGATGCATACCTGTAATTACAAGTGGTGCATATAACGCTCCAAATAATACTGCTCCAACTACTGGTACTGTTTCATATACACCTACTAATCCTACTGTTAATAAATCTCCAATATGACGTGTAACCGGACCAATAATTCCTAATGCTAACACACCTGTCACAACGATTGTTGTAATTGGTACAACTAATAATTGAATTGCATTTGGTACATGTTTCTTTAAGAAAATTTCTACTTTACTTAACACAAATGCAGCTACTAAAACCGGCAAGATTTGACCTTGATACCCTACCTTTTCAATTTGGAACAGTCCTAAAATATCGAAGTACTCAATCTTTTGTCCGTCTAAACCAGTCGCTGCTTTTCCATAGTCCCAAGCGTTTAATAAGGCCGGGTGCACAAGCATTAATCCCATAACAATCCCTAGTATTGGACTACCACCAAAACGCTTCGTTGCTGACCACCCGACAAGTGCTGGTAAGAATACGAATGCTGTATTGGCCATCATATTAATTAAATCCCAAAGCCCGCCTAAGTTCGGATAAACATCTAATAAATTTTTCCCATCAAAAAATAAGTCCTTTGCGCCTAATAGATTGTTAATACCCATTAGTAAACCAGCCGTTACGATCGCTGGTAATATCGGCATAAATACATCTGAAAATATTTTTACAAACTTTTGAGCTGGATTTAACTTCTGATTTCCAGAGTCTTTTACGTCAGCTACAGTCGATTCTTTCATACCCGCAAGCGTTATCAATTCAGCGTAAACACGATCTACATCTCCTGGACCAATTACAACTTGAAATATACCAGCGTTATGAAACGCTCCTTTCACTAATGAAACAGACTGTAATTTATCATTATCTATTTTACTTTCATCTTTTAAAGCGATACGGAGCCTCGTCACACAATGTGCAGCTTGTTCAATATTGTCTTTCCCACCAATATACTGCAACACTTCCTCTGCTGTTTTACGATAGTCTTTCCCCATATTCCCGTCCCTCTTTTCTTTTTTTGATACCGTTTACAATTACATATTAACTCGTATATATAAGTTAGTCAACACTCGTATATACGAGTTTGTGTTTTTTTTATAAAAAAAAGAGATGAAACAATATTTTGTTCCACCTCTTTACTTCCTGCGTGCCACATCCGAAAAGTGAAAAATATCTAAACGGTGGCGTGATTCTGTATATTCAAACTGACTTCCATCATACAAATGTGTAAAGTTTTTCACAACGACAACATAGTCTGTTCCATTTAAATCTAAATACTTTCTGTCATCCTCTGTACATGGCTGTACTTCAATTACCCTCTGCGAATAACTAATATGTAGCCCAAGCTCTTTCTCGATGTATTTATAAATCGATGCAGTTGCAATTTCTTTCGTTAATCCTGGAACAAACTCAGATACAAAATGATTTATATCTAAAATTACTTTTTCTCCATCAATATTTCGTACACGTTTAATATGGTCAATCTCTGTTTTTTCTTTTACATTTAATAATTTTGCAATTTCTTTTGTGGCTTTTTCTTTGTCCATTTCCACAACTTCTGTAATACAATGACGTCCTAAACGTTCATTTTCTTCTTGAAAACTTACAATACCGCCAAAATTAAATTCAATATTTTTTCGCTTTAAAACAAAAACACCTTTTCCATGAATTTTTTGCACATATCCACGCTCTTGCAGTAAATCTACAGCTTTTCTCACCGTGCCTCGGCTTGCCTCATACTGCTTCATTAATTCTGTTTCTGATGGGATTTTGCATCCCTCTTTTAATTGTTTATTATCAATAGATTTACTGATTTCTGTATAAATTTGTTCATACTTACTCATCATCTACAATAGCCCCTTGTCACCTTCTAATTCTATATGTATTATAACATGCTTCACTCTTCTGCCAATCTCTCACTTATTTTCCAGTACAAGAAAAATATAGGTAAATATTTAATCTTTAAAACGTATTTTTATAAAAATTTTTATATTTTTCTTTTCATTCAAAAAAACATGTAGTATACTAACTTCAAAATCAGAGGAGAAAGGGAGCAAAGAACTATGCTTACTTATACAACAACTGTAGTTACATTTGCACAAAAACATCATCATCATCATACGTAACCCTTGAAACCTAGCGGAAAAATTACGCGTAGGTACAAGGGTTATTCCCGTTGTACCTACGCTTTGGCAAAAGAGCCATGTAGGTATTTTTTTATCTACATGGCTCTTTTTTTATTGTCAAAAAGCTAGTAAAAAATGATGTTTAAGCAAAACTTACTACAAAGGAGTTAACAAAAATGGAAACGAAAAAATGGGGATTATGGGTTTTAACAGCATTTGTTATCGGGAATATGGTTGGCGGTGGCGTATTTATGCTTCCAGCAAATTTAGCACAAGTATCAGGTCCAATGGGTTCTACACTCGCATGGAGTATTACAGGCCTTGGCGTATTTATGATTGCACTTGTATTTGGAAATTTAGCGATTCGTAAACCAGAATTAAAAGCTGGACCACAAAGCTATGCTCAAGCGATGTTTCCTTCAAAAAAAGCTGGTAAAGTTGCAGGATATAGTATGGCATGGGGATATTGGGCTGCTAACTGGGCTGCAACAGCATCTGTTATTATTTCCTTTGCTGGATATTTATCAACATTCTTTCCAGTTTTACAAAGTAAGCAAATTCTTTTTTCAATAAACGGATTTTCACTAGAACTCGGAAAAGGGTTAACTTTCCTTGTATGTAGCCTTATGCTATGGGGAATTCAATATATTCTTTCTCAAAATATTGATCGAGCTGGAAATATGAATCTACTTGCTACTATTGCAAAAATTATCGGATTTACAATGTTTATTGTAATTACATTATTCATTTTCAATGCTTCTAATTTCGGAGACGGTCAAACCTTTATGAATGAAGCAGGACAATCTATCTCGTTAGGTGGCCAAATCAATTCAGCTGCTATTGCAACACTCTGGGCATTTATCGGTATTGAATCAGCGGTTATGCTTTCTAACCGTGCAAAATCACAGCGCGATGTAAAAAAAGCTACGATTTTCGGATTAATTATCGCTCTTCTTATTTACATGTCAATTACTTTACTTACAATGGGAGCTCTTCCGCAAGATGCTTTAAAGGAGTCTCAAAAACCGTTAGTAGATGCATTAAATTTAGCAATTGGAAATAAAGGTGCATATATAATGGCCTTACTCGCTCTTATATCTTTATTTGGATCTACAGTTGGCTGGATTGTTGTTAGTTCAGAAGTACCTTACCAGGCAGCAAAAAATGGACTTTTCCCTAAGTTTTTCGGGAAAACAAATAAAAAAGGTAGTCCTTCAAAATCACTATTGATTACAAATATAATGACGCAAATTTTCTTATTTTCAACGATTTCTGGTACTGTTTCAGAAGCGTATAGTTTCGCTATCGTCGTAGCAACATTAGCCTATTTAATTCCATACCTTGTTTCTACCTTGTACCAATTAAAATTAGTTATTACAGGAGAAACGTATGATATACTGCCCGGATCTCGAGTAAAAGATGGAATCATTACGACATTAGCGTTGGTATACTCTATTTGGGTTATCAAAACGGGAACTGCTGATTTAAAAACATTCTTCTTAGGAATTGGATTGTTCGTATTAGGTCTTATTCTTTATCCAGTACTAATGAAAGACTCACAAAAAACGGATTAAATAAAGAGAAGCTGCTGGCTTCTCTTTTTTATTAAAAATCTGTAATTAACTTTTCTTTTAGCTCTCCTACAGATAAAGGTTTCGCATAATAAAATCCCTGTACATAATCACAGCTCATTGATTGTAACAAACTCTCTTGCTCTACTGTTTCTACTCCTTCAGCAACTACTGCTAAATTTAAACTATGAGCAATTTCAATAACGGATTTTACAATCGTTCGTTCTGGTTGTGCGTGATCATAATGAAATTCACGAATAAAATTACGATCAATTTTTACAATATCCAGTGGTAGTTGTTTTAAATAATATAAGGAAGAATAGCCAGTTCCGAAATCATCCAAAGCAATTAAAACACCCATATTTCTTAATTCTTGTAATGTAGCAATAATATAATCAAAATGGCGGACTGCTATGCTTTCCGTTATTTCTAATATTAAACGGTTCGGAGGAAAACCAGTTCTCTTTAAAATGCTACGTACAGAGAAAATAAAACGTTTCTGCATTAATTGTTGTATAGATAAATTCACTGATAACTTTAGTCCTTCTTGATAATTGGGCAATGTTTTAAACAATCGGCACGATTTTTCTAATACCCAGTCTCCTAGCTTTATAATAAGTCCAGACTCTTCAGCTACCGGGATAAATTCGTTTGGTGAAATAGGTCCGTCTTCTGTCATACAGCGTACTAGAGCTTCTATACCAGAATATCTCTTCGTTTTCAAATCAATAATAGGCTGCAATACTACATCTAACTCTTCATCACGAATTGCCTTTTGCAAAGCAAACTCAACTTTCATTCTACGATTTATTTTCGCGCGTAGCTCATCTGTAAAGAAACATGCAGCATTTCTCCCCTGTTCTTTTGCACTATACATAGCTAAGTCGGAGTTTTTCAATAATGTTTCCACGTCTTGTCCGTCTTGTGGATAAGAACAAAGTCCTAGACTAGCTGAAATATATACTTCATGGCCTTCAAGAATAAATGGTGCCTGGAAACATGACAACACAGATGTCGCTAACTGCCTCATATCATCTTGTCTATGATTTTTTGTTAACAGCACAAATTCGTCGCCACCTAGCCTAGCCAGAACATCTTTCTCTCCTAGTACATAATGCAACCTTGAAGCGACTTCGCTTAAAAGTAAGTCCCCTATCATATGACCTAACGTATCATTTACTAATTTAAAACGGTCCAAATCAAAGTAAATCATACCAAATTCTTTTTTATCTGCAATCAATTTATTAACGGTCGTTATTAATTGCAAACGGTTCGGCAAACTCGTTAAAGCATCATGATAGGCAAGTTCCCTATAACGACTTTCACTTAGCCGCAACCTCTGTTCCGCTTCTTTTCTACTACTAATATCATTTCGTATTGCGATAAACTGGTAAGGCTCTCCTTTTTCATTTAAAAATGGAACAATTGTTGTTTTGACCCAATAATATGTACCATCTTTCGCTCGATTCCGAATCTCACCTGTCCATACTTTCCCATTCAAAATACGTTTCCATAAGTTTTGAAAAAAGGTTTTCGGATGATGACCTGAATTTAAAATACGGTGATCTTTTCCAATTAATTCTTCCCTTTTGTATTTAGAGATTTCACAAAATTTATCATTTACATATGTAATAAGACCTTCTCGGTCTGTAATTGCAACAATTGAAGACTCATCTAATGCTAACTTTAAATCTCGCAACGAAGAGTCATATAATGCATGACCTCTCTGTTCTAGCATGCGCATCTCTCCTTGCTTCTATCTGACTAAAACACAACCTGTTTCTCTTCATAGAAATAGAGATATTTCATTTTCTAATACTAGCCCTTTACATAAATTATCTTTTTAAATAAACCGATTAAAATAACATAATATTATTTGTAATAAAAAGCAATATTATACCGTTTCAATTATAACTGGTAGCTTCCCATATCTCTAATTACTTCGCGCCTTATTATACCGCAATCCTTTTAAGTAGCTCTATGCAAGCCTTGTTTCCAACTAATACCACTCATATCTGATCTCTTTGTTTTTAATAACGAAATAGAAATTAGATCATACTACATAACTATTCACGAATAATAATATGAAAATCTACATTAATGTGTATGTTTTTGAATTACAATAACAAAATATTAACATATTCCTACCTTAACTTTGGAATTATTTTATAAATAAATACTGTATTAAACTAAAAAAGAGGATAGCCTCTTTTTTAATTTAATACGAATATGGTATTTGCTGATAACCTGGGTATGGCATTGGATACGTTACAGGGTATGGTGATGGATAAGCTACTGGATATGGAGCCGGATAATATCCTCCACTTGTTGCACCTGTTAATGCACCAGCTGTCAGTCCGCCTAACACTCCTCCTGCAAAGCTTCCAGGGAAAAATCCGCCTCCCCATGAACTACCACCACCCCAGCCCCATCCGCCTCCGTGATGATGATGGTGATCATAGTGATTGTGTCCTCCATGGTGATGATGTCCACCGTTATGATTGTGCCCACCATGATTGTGTCCTCCATGATGATGATTCCGATAGTACAATCCATTGTTTTCTATATAATTCATGTTTCTCTGCTCCTTTTCGATTTTTTCATTTTCATATGCGTTAAGAGTGAGATAAAAAATGGGATAGTACACTGTATGTAGGACAAATGCGGAAAGTATAGGTGATATGTCTATATTTTGTAAAAAAAGCAAAACACCTTATAATAAAGATGTCATATTACATCTTCTATTTAAGAAGTCTATATTGAAAAAAGATTAGGGGAATTATATAGAAATGAAAAAGCCTATCGTTCAATTACTATTAATATTTACAATCGTATCTATCGTTCTGTTCCTATTAAATACATCGTATATTTCGTTATATACATTTGTCGGTGCTCTATGGTCCATCACAATCGTCGGAATTTCATTCGTTATTTTTATAGAAAATAGATCTCCACAAAGTACGTTAGCATGGTTTTTAGTATTAGCACTTCTTCCTATTATAGGTGTGCTTTTATACGCTATTTTCGGACGCAGCCGCTGGAGAAGAAAAAAACATCTCCATCGTTCAGAAGAACAAAGAAAATTATTCCGTGAAATATTAGAAGGAAGAAGACTAGAGTTATTACTCACAGTCCCACTAAATGAACGTTCCATACATTTAACAGAAGTCATACAAAAATTTGGAGGTGGTCCTGCCGCAGATAAAACAACTACAAAACTTTTAACAAACGGAGATCAAACATTTTCAGAAATTTTGCGAGCTATAGAGCAGGCAAAGCATCATATACATATTCAATACTACATTTATAAATCTGATGAAATTGGTACAAAAGTTCGAGATGCTTTAATACAAAAAGCAAAAGATGGTGTTATTGTACGCTTCCTTTATGATGGCCTTGGAAGTAATACGTTACGACGACGATTTTTGCAACCTATGAAAGAAGCTGGGATTGAAATTGTAGAATTTGACCCTATTTTTTCAGCTTGGTTACTTGAAACTGTCAATTATCGTAACCATCGAAAAATTGTTATTGTAGATGGAAAAATTGGTTTTACCGGAGGACTCAATGTCGGTGATGAATATCTTGGCCGTTCCAAGAAATTTCCTGTTTGGCGTGATAGTCATTTAAAAATAGAAGGAAAAGCATTATATAAATTACAAGCAATCTTTCTAGAAGACTGGCTCTATGCCTCTAGTGGTTTAAATACTTATTCCTGGGATCAATTTATGAATAGACAATACTTCCCAGGTAAAGAGATTTCAAATGCAGAAGGTGCTGTTCAAATCGTAGCAAGCGGACCAAGCTCCGATGATAAAAGTATTCGTAATACATTATTAGCTGTTATGGGCTCTGCAAAAAAATCCATTTGGATCGCTACACCCTACTTTATTCCAGATCAAGAAACTTTAACATTATTACGCTTAAGTGCAATTGCCGGAATAGATGTACGGATTTTATATCCAGGTAAAAGTGATAGCATCATTAGTGATCAAGCATCTCAATCCTATTTCACTCCGCTTTTAAAAGCTGGTGCTTCTATTTACAGTTATAAAGATGGTTTTATGCATGCAAAAATTGTACTCGTTGATGATACAATTGCAACTATTGGAACAGCGAACATGGATGTACGTAGCTTTGAATTGAATTACGAAATTATTAGCGTGCTTTATGAATCAAAAACAGTTCACGACATTAAACGTGATTTTGAAGAAGATTTTAAACATTCAACTGAAATTAAATGGAACTCTTTCCAAAAAAGAAGTATAAAAAAACGCATATTGGAGTCTTTCATGAGGCTCATTTCTCCTTTACTGTAGGCAATCAACTTCATCTTGATTGCTTTTTCTTTTCCCTTTATCCTCCTTCCTTTTCTTTGCATACCATATTAAAACAAGTTATCATAAGATGTATTACTTTATGAAAATAATGTTAGGTGGGAAATACATGTTAGAACAATTTCATATACATGCTGATTTAAAACAACAGCTTTCTACGATTCATGAAAAGAATAAACAAGAAGCTGGTGAAAATGCACATTTAATCGGAACGAAAATATATAAAGCGTCTGATAATAGCATTATTGAAGATGCGATTACAGCACTTCTTCTTGGCAAGAATATTCTATTAAAAGGACCGACTGGTAGTGGTAAAACAGTACTAGCGGAAACTCTTTCTTCTTTATTCCAAAAACCAATGCATAGCATTAACTGCTCTGTCGACTTAGATGTAGAGGGTATTTTAGGATACAACACACTACAAACGAAAGATGGTGCATCTGAAGTTTCATTCGTTAACGGTCCTCTTATGAAAGCAATGAAGAACGGTCACTTCCTATATATTGACGAAATCAATATGGCAAAACCTGAAACGTTACCACTTCTTCACGGCGCATTAGATTACCGTAAAATGATTACAAACCCATTTACACAAGAGGTTGTATACGGTGATGACGAATACCGTGTAATTGCTGCGATTAACGAAGGTTACGTTGGAACAAGTGAACTAAATGAAGCGTTAAAAAACCGTTTCGTTATTATTGAAGTTCCTTACATTCAAGGTGATACATTAAAAGAACTATTATTAGCAGAATCAAAATTAAATGATGTTGCAACAATTGAAAAGTTTGTTGCATTTGCAAGCGACCTTATGCCTTTAGCTCGCGATGGACGTGTAAGTGAAGAAGCAGCAAGTATTCGTGGTATTATCGACGCATGTGATTTAGGTGTATATATTCCTGTTATGCGAGCGATTGAACGAAGCATAATTGCAAAACTTAATGATGAAACAGAACAAATGACTGTCCGTGAATTAGCAGAAAGTTATTTCTTTGAGGGATAATTTATGAGACAAATTTTTAGTGACAAAAAAATTGATGCGTCGCTGTTTCTACAAATGGAAAACTTAATGTATGCCCTTCTAAAAGAAGACGATGCCTATCTTGAATATGGCTATAAAGCATACTACGACGAAATTGAAAAGAAAGTTGTCATTAGTCACTTTTGGGATGATCGAAAAGAAGAAGATACAGTAATCGGATTAAAAAGCGAAGTGTTCTTAAAAGCACTTGGTAATAAACATTACTCGGACATGACTTTAATTCGTTCTTATGCGATTGAATTGCAAGAATCGCCCCTAAAAAAGTTTTTAACACAATTATTTGTTCTATTAGAAGATTTACGCGTTGAGGAAATCGTAAAGAACTTACGTCCTGGCACGAAGCATGTTTTTAAACGTCGAAAAGAAATGTACCGCAATTATTTCGGCTCTCAAAATGAAATAAACCGTGTTCGTAATTATCACGGTGATCGTCTATTTTGCCTATGCTATCTTTCATTAACTAGCGATAAATACGAAATGTTTAATAATGAATATTTTGAGCAAATTGAAGCGATTTTACATGAAACATTCCAAGCACGTAATACAGAAGATATTATGTATATCGTTGAGAAAATTCGCTATCGCTTAGAGGCGCTTCTTGAAAGCGATATGCTTAACAACTATTTCGGACATGCTCCACTTTACTTATCTGTCCTTGCAGACGAAAAGAACTGTCGCGTCGAAGATTTAGCAAATGATGATACGCAGCTTATAGATGACGATGAAAATAAAAACAAAATGGATGAAAGTTTCTCCACATGGCATCGTGAAAATAAAAATAACGAAAACGAGAACTTTTTACGCTTTGAATTAGAAAGCGGAACAAAAACTAATATGATGGGTGATACTGCCCGTGAATCAGAAGATGGCGACCAAGCACTTGGTTCTGTACAAGGTACCTCACAAAAAAGTACACAATCCAACTTTGATGGCGCTGATACAGAAGAAGCAAGGGCTTCACACGCTTCTAGCCAGCACGACGGTGCATACGGTAAGTATAATGTAGGTGCTTCTCATACATTTAAAGAAGCTCGCAAACCAAACTCAGATGAGAAAAAAGATTACCAAGCTATCAAATCAGTCGTCAATAAAGATGTAAAAGAATTAAAGAAAATTATCGAAAAAACAATTGAAAATAAAACGAATGCGAATAGTGATAAATATTACGGAAGACTTCGTAAGAAATTCCTTCGTATTTATACCGAAAAACAACCGCGTATGTTTTATAAAAAAGGACAAGAGTCACAAGAACTCGATGTTGCATTCCAACTATTAGTTGACTGTTCTGGTTCTATGTATAACAAAATGGAAGAAACGAAGAAGAGTGTTGTACTATTCCATGAAGCTTTAAAGTCTTTAAAAATCCCGCACGCTATTAGCGGATTTTGGGAAGATGCCTCTAGCGCTAAACCTGAAGATAAGCCGAACGTTATCCATGAAGTTGTAAATTATAAAAACTCAACGTTGCCAAACGTTGGTCCAGAAATTATGCAACTTCGTGAAGAAGAAGATAACCGCGACGGATATATTATTCGTATCGTTTCTGAAAAACTTGCCAAAAGACCTGAGAAACATAAATTCTTACTAGTCTTCACAGACGGTGAGCCTTCTGCGCTAGACTATCAACAAGACGGAATTTTAGATACGCATGAAGCTGTTAAACTCGCGCGTAAAAGTGGTATGGAAGTAATCGGTATCTTCATCGAAGAAGGCGAAGCGAAAGAAGCAACTTATCAATTGATGAAAAACATTTATAACCATCACTTCTTAGTTGCAAATCATGCTGAAGATTTACGATTGAAGATTAAACCATTGCTGAAAAAACTATTACTGAAGACGATTGAATAGAAAATAGGAGCCTTGTGGCTCCTGTTTTTTCGTTCAATTACTTTGTTTCTGGTTGAAACTTGTATGGAATGGCTACTTCTAATAAAGATTCAAATCCTCCGTCATAGTATGGGAAACGCTCATTCGCAATTGTTCGATCTACCCACTCTATTGCAGAAATTTCACCTTCATCTTCCGCAATAAGTTCCCCTTTTACTACATTCGCTCGGAATGTAAAAAATAGTGCATGATTCCCTGATTCTTCAAAGAATTTTTCATTGATCGCAACAAGCCCCCCAGCCAAGGCGGTTAAACCTGTCTCTTCTTTCA